>JALYMU010000099.1 GCA_030773595.1 Actinomycetota bacterium
GTGGTTCGGGATCATCGAGCGCCAAGCCCTGCGCCGGGGCAGCTTCAGCAGCGTCCGCGAGCTGAACGCCAAGATCCGCGCCTTCATCGACGGCTGGAACGACCGCTGCCACCCCTTCGTCTGGACCGAGACCGCCGAGGAGATCCTCGCCAGAGCCGACCGACAAGGAACCTCAGCGACGGACCACTAGCAGCACCGGCGCGGGCACGCCGGTCCGGCGGCTGGCGGCTGGCGGCTGGCGAGCGAGGCCGCAGCGACGGCGAGGAGGAGCAACGGCTCGAGCGGCGTCATGCGTCTCCCTGCGCGTTCGCGGACCTGCGCTCACCCGGAGTCACACGGCAACCCGCGTGCCATCCCTGGGGGAGTACATCGCGTCGACGTCCGTCGCGAATTCCTCGAGCACGACCGCCCGGCGGA
This sequence comes from Actinomycetota bacterium, assembly GCA_030773595.1. Classification (GTDB taxonomy): domain Bacteria; phylum Actinomycetota; class Actinomycetes; order JALYMU01; family JALYMU01; genus JALYMU01. Next base: position 418 of record JALYMU010000099.1, read on the forward strand.
CCTTCATCGACGGGGTCAGGTGACCGCTCTCCACCGTGAAGTCGTCGCGCAGGACCGTGAACCTCTTGATCGCCTCGGCATCCGAGACGGTCCTGTTGGCCGCGTCGATCGCGGACTGCACCTCCGCGAGGACGTCCGGGTGCGTGGGAAGCTCATCGACCGGGCGGGCGCCGGCACCCCTCGCCGCGGCCCATGCAGCCAGTGCCTCGCCGTCGAGCGTGACCAGCGCTGCGGCGAAGGGACGCTCGTCGCCGACGACCACGCACTGGCTGACGAGAGCGTGCGCACGGACGGCGTCCTCGAGCGGCGCCGGCGCGACGTTCTTGCCGGAGGACAGGACGAGGATCTCCTTGGCACGGCCGGTGATCCGCAGGAAGCCGTCGGCGTCGAGCGTGCCGAGGTCGCCGGTGCGGAACCACCCGTCCTGGGTCAGGACGGCGGCCGTCGCCTCGGGGTTGCGCCAGTAGCCGCGGAAGACGTGACCGCCGCGGACCTGCACCTCCCCGTCGGCGGCGACCCGGAGCTCGAACCGCGGCAGCGCCCGGCCAACCGTCCCTACGCGCTGCGCCGCGCGGGTGTTGACGCAGGCGGCCGCGGTCGTCTCGGTCAGGCCGTACCCCTCCAGCACCGTGACACCGGCTCCGCGGAAGAAGTGACCCAACCGCTCGCCCAGCGGCGCGCCGCCCGACACCGCCCACTGCACCCGTCCGCCGAGCGCCGCCCGAAGCTTGGCGTAGACGAGCCGGTCGAAGACCGCGCGGCGTGCGCGCAGCAGCGGGCCGGGGCCACGACGCTCGAGCGCGCGGCTGTAGGCGATGGCCGTGTCCGACGCCAGGCCGAACACGCGCCCACGACCGGCAGCGACCGCCTTGCGTCGCGCCCCGTCGTACACCTTCTCGAACACCCGCGGCACGGCGAGGACGAACGTCGGCTGGAACGTCGCCAGGTCCTTGGTCAGCCGGCCGACGTCGGTGTGCCCCAGGACGAGACCCTTCATGAGGACCGCGATCTGGATCATCCGGCCGAACACGTGTGCCAGCGGCAGGAACACCAGCGTGGCGGCGTCCTCGGCCTCGAACAGCTCCGGCAGCGCCTCCACCGCGCTGGTGCACTCGGCCAGGAAGTTGCCGTGGGTGAGCTCGCAGCCCTTCGGCCTCCCGGTGGTGCCCGACGTGTAGATGATCGTCGCCAGGGCGCCGGCGTCGAGGCCGGCCCGGCGCTCGTCCAGCACCCCGGCCTCGACCACCCGCCCCTCGGCGGCCAGGGCCGCCATGCCGCCGTCCTCGATGGTCCACGTACGCCGCAGCGCCGGCGCCCGGTCGGCCACCGACGCGAGCGTTCGGGCGTGACCGGGGGTCTCGACGAGGCAGGCGACGGCGCCGGAGTCCTCGAGGATCCACGCCAGCTGGTCCGCCGAGGAGGTCTCGTAGACCGGCACGGTGACGGCGCCGGCCGCCCACACCGCGAGGTCCACGACCGTCCACTCGTAGCGGGTCGAGGCCATCAGTCCGACGCGGTCCCCCGGGCCCACCCCGGCGGCGACCAGCCCGCGCGCGACGGACTCGAGCTCCTCGAGCAGCGCCGCGGCCGTGACGTCGTCCCACCCGCTCCGCGTGCGCCGGCGTACGACGACGCGCTGCGGCGTCCGCCGCGCGTGCTCGACGGCGATGTCGGCGAGACTGCGCCACGACGAGTCCATAGGTCCTCCCGGCTCCGCGGTTACCTCCGCGTAAGTTACGTCACCGTAGGTGCCGGCACCATCCCCGGCCGACCATCAACCCTCGCGTCGACGCGACCGGGCGGGAACACGCGCCCCGGCATATCGGTTCGCGGATTGTCAGGGGTGACCGGCAGAATCGCCCCTGACACACACTCCAGGAGGGGGACCGACATGTCTCGTCGGGGCTGGTGGCTCTTCGTCGCGATGAGCTTGATCTGGGGGATTCCCTACCTGCTCATCAAGGTCGCGGTGGAGGAGCTGACGCCCGCGTCCCTGGTGCTGCTCCGGACGGCGCTCGCGACGGCGGTCCTGCTGCCCGTCGCGGCGGCTCGCGGTGGCCTCGGCGCGCTGCTGCCCCGCTGGCGGCCGCTGCTTGCCTTCACCCTGGTCGAGCTCGCCGTGCCGTGGTATCTCCTGTCCGCCGCCGAGCAGCGGCTGTCGAGCTCGCTGACGGGCCTGCTCGTCGCCGCGGTCCCGCTCGTGGGCGCCGTCCTGGGCTGGGTCGCCGGCCACGAGGCACTCGGCGCCCGACGGCTCACCGGGCTGTTCGTGGGGCTGGCAGGCGTCGCGGCGCTGGTGGGCCTGGACGTGGGCAGCGGGGACCTCGTTGCGATCGCCCAGGTCGCCGTGGTCGCCGTGGGCTACGCGCTCGGGCCGTTCATCCTGTCCCGCTGGCTGTCCGACGTGCCAGGGCTCGCCGTCATCGCCGTGTCCCTCGCCATCACGGCGCTGCTCTACGCGCCCCTCGGCATCGCCCAGATGCCGTCGGCCATGCCTAGCCCGGCGACCGTCGTCTCCGTGGCGATCCTCGCCCTGCTGTGCACCGCCCTTGCCTTCCTGCTGTTCTTCCGGCTCATCGCGGAGATCGGCCCGGTCCGCTCCACCGTGATCACCTACGTCAACCCGGCGGTGGCGGTCCTGCTCGGTGTCGTCCTGCTGGACGAGCCCTTCACCACGGGCATCGCGGTCGGGTTCGCGCTGATCCTCGCCGGGTCCTACCTCGCCACGCGGCGTGCCCCCGAGGCTGCGCGCGCCGAGGCCCCGCTTCTCCCGGCTCCGGCGGAGTGCTGACCGCTGGGCGTCGGCTGGCGGGTCAGAAGCGGACGGAGGGGTCCTCGCACCACGCACGGACCGCCGGCCAGGGGCCGTAGCCTGCCTCGTGGTTGAGGTGCCCGCCGCCGGTGACGACGTCGACGTCCAGGCCCAAGGGCCGGCCGTAGACGACGTGGGCGCCCTCCGGCGCGTACGGGTCCGCGTCGCTGGTCACCAGGCGCAGCGAGCGCGCCGACGCCTGCAGGACCCTGCGTCCAGCGGCTCGGCGAAGCCGGCGATCTCCGCGTGGGAGAGCGCCACGGCGGGCGACGGCGGCGCGACCAGCAGGACCCGGTCGACCGGCGGCGTGACCAGACCCCGGCGGGCGGCGGCGAGCCAGAGCAGGCAGCCCAGGCTGTGGCACAGCACGACCCGCCCCCGCGAGGAAGCCAGGGCCGCGACCTCGCGACCCAGCGGCGCGAGCCAGTCGTCCAGCACGGGCACGTCGGGCTCGGGCAGCTGCGGGTAGCGGACGTCGTGGCCCGCGGCGCTGAGCTCGCCGGCCAGCCAGTGCTGCCAGTGCGCCGGAGGTCGGCGGTTCTGCCGGCCGTGCAGCAGCAGGAAGCCCGTCCTACCGCTCACCGACATCCCCGTCCCTCGCTCGTCCCGCCGGCCCGTGGCCCACGGACGCCGCGACGCTAACGGCCGACGCCGCCGAGGCGGCCCCACGTCCGCGGGACGGACCCGCCGCCTGGCCGACGGCTCGCCGTACAGACGTGTCCGGCAGCCCCGCACAGCGGCATTCGCGTGCAGCGAAGCCGTCCCCGCGGGTCCCCGGCGTATGGTGGACGGCGTGGCCGGACCGGCTCAGGACGGCGTGGGTCCCGGACGTGGCGGCGGCCGCCTCGCCGGCGCCTGCGGGGTGCTGCCGTGACCGACGGGATGGCATGGCAGCCGTCGCTCCTCGACGCCGGTGAGATCGAGCCCGACGCGCAGTTCCGCACGCTGACCCGCATCCCGCTCGACGAGGAGTCCTGGGTCGACTATGCGCCCGGTTGGCTGGCGGGCTCCGACGAGTTGTTCGCGCTGCTGTTGGAGCGGGCGGACTGGCGCCAGCGCGAGCTGTGGATGTACGAGCGGAAGGTGCGCGAGCCACGGCTGACCGCGGGCTGGACCACCGGTGAAGCCGGGACCCGGCTGTGGACGCAGAACGACGTCGCGACGCTGCGCGAGGTCGCCGGGGAGGCGGTCGAGGACCTGGTCCCCGGGGGTGACAGGGGTACACAGGCACGGGACGTCCCCGGGCCCGTGGCGGGGATCGCGGACGTCCTGAGCCACCGGTACGGCGTCCGCTTCGACAGCGTCTGGGTCAACCTCTACCGCGACGGTCGCGACGCCGTCGCTTGGCACGGTGACCGGAACGCGAAGGTGCTCAGGAATCCGCTCGTCGTGACGGTCTCACTGGGCTCCCGACGGCAGTTCGTGCTGCGCCGCAAGGGGACCTCGACGATCACGCACCGCTTCGCGCCGGGGCACGGCGACCTCGTCGTGATGGGCGGAGCCTGCCAGCACGCGTGGGAGCACAGCGTTCCGAGGACCGCGAAGCCGGTCGGCCCGAGGATGTCCGTGACGATGCGCCACTCGTGCTGAGTCGGGACCCCCGTCGACGACGCCGGGACCACGGATGGTCGCCGCTGTGGATTTTGCCCGTCCCGTCGCGGGGGGACCGCTACTCTCGACGCCTGTGAACTCCGGTCTGTTGGGCGTCGCCCTGCTCGTCATGGGGCTGCTGGTCCTGCTCGCCCTCGTCGTGGTGATCGTCCTCCTCGCCCGCAGGTCGACGCCGGACCCCCACCCGGCGGCCCACCCCGCGCCCCGGCGTGACCCGTTCGAGGGCGGTCAGTACGACACGGCAGGTGACCCGCGACGGCTCAAGGTCGGCGACGTGGTGGAGTACCTCGGCCAGCGGTTCTTCGTCCGAGGGTCGCTGCGCTTCCGCGAGGGCGGCTTCACGTGGGCGGAGCACTTCGTCGACGACGGCTCGGGGGACAAGCGGTGGGTCTCGGTGGAGGAGGATCCCGACCTCGAGGTCGTCATGTGGAGCGAGCTCAAGGACCCGCCACCCGGTGCACACCAGCGCGTCGTGACGGTTGACGGCATCGAATACCGCCGCACCGAACATGGCACGGCGGAGTTCGTCGGCGAGGGTGCGACCGGCGTCGGCGAGCGCGGGCAGGCCGAGTACGCCGACTTCGAAGGCCCCGCGGGCCGCTATCTCGCCTTCGAGCGGTTCGGCGCCGGCGCCTGGGAGGCGGGGCTCGGCGAGCGCGTGCCCGCCGGCGCTCTCACCATCTACCCCGGGTCCTGAGGTGCCGATCTCGCTCGCCACGCCGTACGCCGACACGCGCGCGGCGGACCTGCGCTGGGAGTGGGGACGCGAGCCGCTGGACGCGTTGGCGGTCCGTGACGTCATGTGCGGGTTCGGCGCGGTCGAACTTCGGCTCCTCGGCGCGTCCCACCAGGTGCGCGGCGAGCTCGCCGGGGTCGCGGTGAGCGAGCTCGTGGCCTGCGTGGCCGGCCCGCAGGCGCGTGCCCTGCCAGCGGTGGAGGAGCTCCGGGTCGGGCCGCTGCGCTACCGGTTCGCGGCGCAGGTGCACGTGCTCCCACCCTCGGAGCACTCTGCGCGCAGCGGCGCCCTTGCCGACCTGCGCGACGACGGGACGCTCGTCGGTGTGTTCCCCGGTGCCACGCCGGCGGTCACCGCGATCCGCTGTACGACGGACGCGCACACCGTGGCGTGGCAGACGTGGCATACCTATCCGCAGACCTGCGAGATCGTCGTGACAAGCACCACGGTGGATCGTCCGTGAGCCGGCGCCAGCACGTCATCGGCGCCTCGGTCCTCGCCGCCATCGGGCTCGTGGCGCTCCTGCTGCTGGCGATCCCGGCCTCCGGCTCGCCGCGGAAGTACGTCGCCGACCACTACCGGCTCGTCGCGCGGGACGGGGACAGTGCCCGGTACACCTCCCCGGACGCCGCGGGCACCGTCGTGCGGGAGATCACCGGCCGGTGGAAGCCGTACGACCGGCACAACGACCCGAGCGGATACTTCCTCCGCTACGCCGACGACATCATCGCCGTCACTCCGGAGCAGACCGGAGGTTCGTCGATCTGGGTCGACGACGACGACCGCGGCTACGCCCGGTGGTACGGCCACGTCGGAGGCTGGTGGGGCACCTACAGCGGCCCGGCGGAGAACACCCGCGGCGGCGGCCCAGGGTCGGGCAAGTGAGCCCGCCAGGAGGACGGCGTTCCCGTCCGCGACGCCTCGTGCGGATCTGGGGCGTCGCCGTGCTCGCGGCCGCGCTCGTCGCCGTCTCCCCCGGCACGGCACGTGCCGAGGAGCTGCTCGAGCCGGCCGACGCGGAGGAGCTGGTCGGGCTGCTCGCCGATGCCGCCGCCGAGCAGGACATCTGCTATGGCTGGGACGTGTCGGTCGCCGATGGCGACACCGGTCGCACTTTCCGCGACGTGGGGTCGAACTGGGGCGTCGGACAAGCGGCCGACGAGGACGAACGCTGCCCGCGCTACGTCGTCCTCGCCGTTGACATGGAGTGGACCCCCGAGACGTCCGAGGCGGAGGACTCTGCGTCGGCCGAGGTGCGCACCTCGGTGCCCGGGCTCGACCCCGACACGGCGTTCAACCGGCTCGGGGTCTCGAGCAGCGACTTCGTGTCCGACCAGGACGACGTCGCGGTGTTCCGGGCGACCGCGGGCCTGCCCGCCCTCGTGGCGGACACCGGCGCCGCTCCTCCCGTCACCCCCCAGCCCGACGCGCTGGCAAAGCCCGAGGCCGACTCGCTCACCGGGTCGCCGTCGTCGGACTTCCTGCGCGTCTACGCCGCACCGGTGGTGTTGTCCGTCCTTGCTCTCCTCGGAGCCTCCGCCTGGCTCGTCTACGCCTTCCTTGGCGTGACCCGCAACCGACCGACGCCACCGGCGCGCCGCACCAGCCGACCGACGGGTGGTTCCGCGACCAGGCCCGACCCACACCCCGGAGGCTGACCTCGTGCTCAGGGACCTTGCTTTCGACGTTGCCGCCATCCTCGCCTACGCCATGCTGGGCACGCTGCTGATGCTCGCCGGCTACCTCCTCGTGGACCTGCTCACGCCCGGGCGGCTGGGCGACCTGATCTGGCGCGAGCGCAACCAGAACGCCGCACTCGTCGTGGCCAGCGGCGTGCTGGGCACCGGTCTCGTCGTCGTCGTCGCGATCCTCACGAGCGCGGACGACCTCGTCCGTGGCCTGCTGACCACCCTCTCGGCAGGCGTGGTCGGCATCGGGTTGATGGGCGTCGCGTTCGTCGTTGTCGACGCGCTGACACCCGGCGACCTCGGGGAGACGATCGCCGAGCCGGAGCCGCACCCGGCCGCATGGGTCACCGCGTCGGCGCACCTCGCCATCGCCGGCATCGTCGCCGCCGCGCTGTCCTGACCAGCACATGAGCATCGAGACGAGCGAGGCACCGGTCGAGGTCGCGGCGCCGGAGCACGCCCCGGCACGGTTCCGGCGTCCCCGCGCGGCGCGCCTGGTGCTGCTCGCGACGGTCTTCGTCTGTGCCGCGTGCGGCCTCGTCTACGAGCTCGCCCTCGTGGCGCTCGGCAGCTACCTCATCGGGGACGCGGTCGCCCAGGCTTCCGTGGTGCTCTCGGTCATGGTCTTCGCCATGGGCCTCGGCTCCCTGCTGGCCAAACCGCTGCAGCGCCGCGCGGTCGTGTCCTTCGCCGCGGTCGAGTGCGCACTCGGCCTCGTGGGGGGTCTGTCGGTGCTCGCGCTGTACGCCGCGTTCGCGTGGCTCGACCTCTACCGACCGGCGCTCGTCGCGGTCGCGGCACTCGTGGGCGCTCTGGTCGGCGCCGAGATCCCGTTGTTGATGGTGCTCCTACAGCGAATCCGCCGGCAGGAGGCGGGCTCGGCCGTGGCGGACCTGTTCGCTGCGGACTACGTCGGCGCGTTGCTCGGCGGGCTCGCCTTCCCGTTCCTGCTGCTGCCGTCCTTCGGCCAGCTCCGCGGCGCGATTTTCGTCGGCATCGTGAACGTCGTGTCAGCGGCCGTCGCCGTAGCGCTGTTCCGCCACGACCTGCGCCGGGCGACCAGCGCGACTCTGCTCGCCTGCGCAGCGGCCGTCCTCGCGCTCCTCACCACCGCGTTCGTCCACGCGGGCGGTGTCGAGGTGTCCGCGCGCGAGGCGCTCTACGACGACCCGGTCGTGCACGCCGAGCGCACGCCGTACCAGGAGATCGTCCTCACGTCCTCGAACCGCTGGGGCGGCGAGCGCGACGTGCGGCTCTTCCTCAACGGCGACCTGCAGTTCTCCTCCAAGGACGAGTACCGCTACCACGAGGCGCTGGTCCATCCGGCGATGGCCCGGCCGCACGAGACCGTGCTGATCCTCGGCGGCGGTGACGGCCTCGCCGCCCGAGAGGTCCTGCGCTACTCCGGCGTCAAGCGCGTGGTCGAGGTCGAGCTCGATGCCGCGATGGTCCGGCTCGCCCGCGAGCACGACCTGATCCGCCGGCTGAACGACGCCTCCCTCGACGACCCCCGCGTGCAGGTCGTCACGGCCGATGCCTTCGCCTGGCTGCGCGGCAACAGTGAGGCGTTCGACGTCGTCGTCGTCGACATGCCCGACCCCGATGCCACCGCGACCGCGAAGCTCTACAGCGCCGAGTTCTACGGGCTCGTGGCAGGTGCGCTGCGTCCCGGCGGCCGGGTCGTCGTGCAAGCCGGCTCGCCGTACTTCGCCGCCGACGAGTTCTGGTGCGTGGTGGCGACCCTGGAGGCGGCGGGGCTACGCACCCGGCCCTATCACGTGGACGTGCCCAGCTTCGGCGACTGGGGCTTCGTCCTCGCCTCCGTCCGGCCCGCCTCGCTGGCGCTCGCGGCCGAGGCACCGGCCCTGCGCTCCCTCGACGAGGCAAGCCTGCGCGCGGCGGCCGCCTTTCCGCCCGACCGGGCGCGACGGCCGGTGGCCGTGTCGACGCTGCTCCGGCCGGTGATCCTTGACTATGCGCGAGCCGGATGGCAGGACTACTGAGCGGCAGGACTAGTGAGCGGCAGGACTACGAACCGGGCGGCCTCACCGCACCGCCGTCGACGACGCCGACGCCGACCCGCCCTCCTCCACCAGAACGCCCATCAGCGCAGCCACGGCGGCGCGGTCGGCAGCGGAGGGCTGTCCCCAGCCTTCCCGGTAGCCGTAGACCTCACGGATCGGGCGCGCGGACGTCGTGCCGTCGAGCATCTCGATGTCGTCGGGGTCGATGAGCCCCGGATGCTCGACCCCGCAGGCCTCGGCCACCTTGAGCAGGTCACGGCGCAACGTCTTGACGTAGTTCGCCGCACGCACCGACTTGAGCGTCGGGTCGAGCCCGTGCGCGAGCCACTTGTCCTGCGTCGCGACACCGGTGGGGCAGGTGTCCGTGTGGCACTTCTGCGCCTGGATGCACCCGATGGCGAGCATGGCCTCCCGGCCGACGTTGACCATGTCGCAGCCGAGGGCGAAGGCGACGACGGCGTTGTCGGGCAGGCCGAGCTTGCCGGCCCCGATGAAGACCACGTCCTCGTGCAGGCCGCGCTCGGCGAAGGTCGCGTAGACCCGGGCGAACCCGAGCCGGAACGGCAGCGACACCGAATCGGTGAAGATCAGCGGGGACGCACCGGTGCCGCCCTCTCCGCCGTCGATGTTCACGAAGTCGACGCCACGGTCGGTGCTCGACATCAGGTCGGTGAGGCTGTGCCAGAACTCCATGTCACCGACGGCCGACTTGATCCCGACCGGCAGGCCGGTCTCCGCCGCGAGCAGCTCGACCCAGTCGAGCAGGCTGTCGGTGTCGGAGAACTCCGCGTGCCGCGAGGGGCTGACGCAGTCGACGCCGACCGGGACACCACGGGTCGCGGCGATCTCCGCGCTGACCTTGGCGCCGGGAAGCAGGCCGCCGAGCCCCGGCTTCGCGCCCTGGCTCAGCTTGACCTCGATCGCCCGCACCGGGGCGGAGGCCACCAGGTCCTTGAGCCGCTGGAGGTCGAAGCGCCCCTTCTCGTCGCGGCAGCCGAAGTAGGCGGTGCCGATCTGGTAGACGATCTGCCCACCCTTGCGGTGGTACGGCGAGATGCCGCCCTCGCCGGTGTTCTGCAGGCAGCCGGCGAGTGCGGCGCCCCGGTTCAGCGCCTCGATCGCGTTCCCCGACAGGGAGCCGAAGCTCATGCCGGAGATGTTGACCACCGAGTCCGGGCGGAACGCGCGCGCCCGACCCCGGGCACGTCCCATGACCTTCGCGCAGGGGACCTGCGCCTCCTGCCCGTGCGTGGGATGCGATGCCGGGATGGCCTTCCCGAACGTCCGGTGCTTGACGATGGGATAGCCCGCCGTGTGCTCGACGTCGTTGTCGGTCCCGAAGCCGAAGTAGTTGTTCTCCAGCTTCGACGACGCGTAGACCCACCGGCGCTGGTCCCGGCTGAAGGGGCGCTCCTCGTCGTTGCCCGCGACGATGTACTGCCGCAGCTCGGGCCCGATCGCCTCGAGCAGGAAGCGGGCGTGCCCGAGGACCGGGAAGTTACGCAGCAGCGCGTGGCGCTTCTGCAGCAGGTCGTGCGTCGCCACCGCGGCGACCGCAGCGAGCGGCGCGGCCCCCCACATCCACTTGCTCGAAGCCGCCGCCACCGCATGCTCCCGTCGCTGGGTGCCCGGCGCCTCAGCCGGGCAGCTGGAACGACCGTAGAACCTCGTTGACGTTGTCGTAGTCCGCAAGCGGCAACGACCGCACCGCGCGCACCGTCTCCGGCGTACCGCCGCGGCTCTCGACGTGCTCGACGATGGCCTGCTTGCTCGCCGGCCAGTCCATGTCGTTGAGCGCCGTCTTCACGGCGTCGGGGTCGACGACGTCAGCCATCAGCGGTCCTCCGCGATCTCGGTCGTACGGACACCCTCCCGCCTACCACGCGCAGGACTGGGCAAACGCTCGCGAGACCCGCCGTGTGCGGTCTACGGCGCGGACGGGCGCCCGGTGTCACGGTTTGCCGCGATGATCGACGCGGCGCCACCCGATGCGCGACAGTGGGCCTCATGAGCGGCGTGGACCTCAAGCTCGGCCCGGCCCTGCGCCACGTCGACGACACGACGGCGACCGTGTGGGTGGAGACCTCCGCGCCCGCGACGTTCGAGGTCCGGGCGGGTGCGGCGACGGCCGAAATCCCCACCTTCACCATCGAGGGCCACCACTACGGGCTCCTCGTGCTGAACGGCCTCGAGCCCGGCACCGAGACGCCGTACGACGTGCGGCTCGACGGCGTCCGCGTCTGGCCGCGCGCCGGCGACGAGCGCCCGCCGCCCACGATTCGCACCCTCGTGCCGCAGGACGAGGCACCGGAGCACGACTTCGACATCGCCTTCGGCAGCTGCCGGGTCGACCGGCCGCACGAGCCGCCGTACACGCTGTCGGAGGACGAGCACCGCGAGGGTGTCGGGCACGACGCCCTCGCCGCGCTGTCCAGGGACTGCCAGGCGGGACGGCGCCGCGTACCCGACCTGCTGCTGATGCTCGGTGACCAGGTCTACGCCGACGAGGGCGTCACGCCTCCCATCCGCCGCCGCCAGATCGAGCGGCGCGGCGCGGACTCCGAGCCGACCGACGAGGTGCGCGACTTCGAGGAGTACACCTGGCTCTACGCCGACAGCTGGGGCGACCCGGACGTGCGATGGCTGCTGGCGACGGTGCCGACGGCGATGATCTTCGACGACCACGACGTCCACGACGACTGGAACACCTCCGACGCGTGGCGGGCGAAGATGCACCGCCAGCCGTGGTGGGAGGAGCGGATCACGGGCGCGTACATGTCCTACTGGGTCTACCAGCACGTCGGGAACCTCTCCCCGGCAGCCATGGAGCGCGAGCAGCTCCTCGCTCGCGTTCGGGACGCCTCCGCGCGCACCGGCGACGCGGGCCCGTTGCTGCGGGAGTTCGCGGCCCGCGCGGACGAGGAGGTCGACGGGCACAAGCAGTCGTGCTGGTCCTACATGCGCCACCTGGGGCGCACGCGCCTCGTCGTCATCGACACGCGCTCCGGGCGGGTCCTCGGCGGCGACCGGCGCGACATGCTCTCCGACGGGGAGTGGCGGCAGGTCGAGGGCTGGCTGCACGGCGACGTCGACCACTGGCTGGTCGCCTCCACGCTGCCACTGCTGCTCGAGCGCGCCGCGCACGACGTCGAGGCCTGGAACGAGGCGGTCTGCAAGAGCGCTTGGGGCCGCCTGCTCGCCCGCGCCGGTGAGCTGCTGCGCCAGACGGCCGACCTCGAGCACTGGGCGTCTTTCGAGCGCTCCTTCGCCCATCTCGTCGGGCTGCTGGGTGACCTCGCCGCCGGACGTCGTGGCTCCACACCGGCCACCGTCCTCATGCTCTCCGGCGACGTGCACCACTCCTACGTCGCGCCGTTCCGCTACCCCGACTCCGCCGGCGTCGTCGCCCCGGTCCGCCAGGTCGTCAGCTCGCCGCTGCGCAACGCGTTCCCGCGCGCACAGAGGCGGGCATTCCAGTTCGCCAACACGGAGACGGCCCGGCGGGTCGGGCGGGTACTCCGTCGCAGCGTGGGGCTTCCGGACCCGCCGGTCGACTGGCGGCTGAGCGCAGGCCCGTTCTTCGGCAACACGGTGGGGTCGCTGCGCATCTCGGGCACCCAGGTCCTGGTCCGGCTCGAGCGGGCGCACGGCGGGCCGGACGGGCCGACCTTGCGCGTGGTGCACCAGGAGCACGTGGGGCGCTGAGCCGTGGACGTGCGCACGTCGCCCGGGCGGCCGGCGGGCCCCTAGGATCGCCGCGATGGACGAGCCCTCGGCGGTCCGGCCCGCCGTACCCGCGGACTGCACCGCCATCGCCGCCGTCTACCGCCCGTACGTCGTCGCGGCCGCGGCATCGTTCGAGGAGGCGGCGCCCGCCCCGGGCGAGATGGAGCGGCGGATGCTCGCCGAGCCGCGCCTGCCCTGGCTCGTCGCCGACCGTGGCGGCGACGTCGTCGGCTACTGCTACGCCTCACGCCACCGCGAGCGCGCGGCCTACCGCTGGTCGGCCGACGTGTCGGTCTACTGCGCCCGGGAGGAACGCGGACGCGGGACGGGCCGGCGACTCTACGGCGCGCTGCTGCCCGAGCTGGCGGCGCTCGGCTACGTCCGGGCCTACGCCGGCATCGTGCTGCCCAACCCCGCCAGCGTGCGCCTGCACGAGGCGCTGGGGTTCGTCGCCGTCGGCGTGTACCGCGACGTGGGGTACAAGCACGGCGCGTGGCGCGATGTCGGGTGGTGGCAGCGCGCGCTGGCCGACCCGCCGGCGGTGCCGGTCGAGCCGAGGCCGTGGGCGCCCGGCCGGTGAGGCTGCGACCGGACCACGAGCCCGCGTCCGGACCGCACCACAGGCAGGAGAGTCCGCGCACCGTCACCCCCGCCGCCGCGGCCGACCCGAGCGACACGGTGCGCCGGCTCGAGGTCGGGCGCCTCGAGGTCGGGTGACGGAGCAGTACCAGACCGCTGGCTCAGGCCTGGCTCGGGCCGGCCCAGAGGTCGATGCCGCCCTCGACAGCGTGCTGGTCGATGGCCGCCAGCTCCGACTCCGAGAACGCCAGGTTGTGGACAGCGGCGACGTTCTGCTCGAGCTGTCCCACGCTCGAGGCACCGATCAATACGGACGTGACACGGGGGTCGCGCAGCGCCCACGCCAGCGCCATCTGTGCCAAGGACTGGCTGCGGGCGGCGGCGATGTCGTTCAGCGCCCGGATGTGGGTGATGTTGTCCTCCGAGAGCATGCCGGGGTCCAGCGACTTGCCCTGCGCTGCCCGTGACCCCTCGGGGATGCCGTCTAGGTAGCGGTCGGTCAGCATCCCCTGCGCCAGGGGCGAGAACGCGATGCACCCGACCCCCTGCTCCTCCAGGACGTCGAGCAGGCCCTCCTCGACCCAGCGGTTGAGCATGGAGTACGACGGCTGGTGGATCAGCAGCGGCGTGCCCATCTCGCGGAGGATCCGCACCGCCTCGGCGGTCCGCGCCGGTGAGTACGACGAGATTCCGGCGTAGAGCGCCTTGCCCTGGCGCACCGCGGCGTCGAGGGCGCCCATCGTCTCCTCGAGCGGCGTGTCCGGGTCGAAGCGGTGGGAGTAGAAGATGTCGACGTAGTCGAGCCGCATGCGTTGCAGGGACCGGTCGAGCGAGGAGAGCAGGTACTTCCGCGAGCCGAACTCGCCGTAGGGCCCGGGCCACATGTCCCACCCGGCCTTGGTGGAGATCAGCAGCTCGTCACGGTAGCGGGCGAAGTCCTCGTGCAGGATCCGGCCGAAGTTCGTCTCGGCCGAGCCGTAGGGCGGGCCGTAGTTGTTGGCGAGGTCGAAGTGCGTCACGCCGAGGTCGAAGGCACGCCGCAGGATGGCGCGCTGGGTCTGGATCGGCTTGTCGTCGCCGAAGTTGTGCCAGAGCCCCAGCGAGACCGCGGGCAGCTGCAGGCCGCTGCGTCCGCACCGGCGGTAGGGCGTCCGCTCGTAGCGGTCGGGCGCCGGGGCGTACTGGTCGAGCATCGACATGCGGCGGGGTCTCCAGACCGTGGGGCGTGGGTACGGCGGGCAGCGCGACCGCCGGCGGCGGCGCGACGGCGCAGCTCAGGGGCGCAGCAGCGCCTTGATCGAGCGCCGCTCGTCCATGGCGGCATAGGCGTCGGCGACCTGGTCCAGGGGAAGCTCTAGATCGAAGACGCGCCCCGGCTCGAGAGTCCCGTCGAGCACTTCCGGCAGCAGCTCGTCGAGATAGGCACGAACCGGCGCCACTCCCCCGCCGACCGTGATGTTGTTCGAGAACATCTGCCGGATCGGGAGCTCCGCACCGCCGTTCGGCACGCCGACGAAGCCGACCCGGCCGCCGGGCCGCGTGCTGTCGAGCGCCTGCTGCATGGACTCCTTCGTCCCGACGCACTCGAGCACCGCGTCGGCCCCGATGCCGCCGAGCACGTCCCTCACCCGGGCCACCCCCTCATCACCCCGCTCCGGGACCACGTCGGTGGCGCCGAAGGCGCGGGCCACCTCCTGCCGCGGGGCGTGGCGGGACATGGCGACGACCCGCTCGGCACCGAGGCGCCGGGCGGCGAGCACGGCGCACAGGCCGACCGCGCCGTCGCCCACAACCACCACGGTGGAGCCCGCCGCCACGCCGGCGGACACCGCCGCGTGGTGTCCTGTGGGGAAGACGTCGGAGAGGGTCAGCAGGCCGGGGATCATGTCCTCGTCCGGCGCCTCCGGCGTGGCCACGAGGGTGCCGTCGGCCTGCGGCACGCGCACACGCTCGCCCTGCCCCGCGTCGACGGGGAAGCCGTGCTCGTCCGTCGACCCCCACCACGCGCCGTGTGCGCACGAGGTGTGGACGCCGTGCTGGCAGTGGACGCAGGTGTTGTCGCTGATGGCGAACGGGGCGATGACGAAGTCGCCGGTGGTCACGGTGGCCACGTCGGCGCCCGTCTCCTCGACGACGCCGACGAACTCGTGCCCGATCCGGCTGGGCTCCTCGCTGCCGGTCACGCCCCGGTAGGGCCACAGGTCCGACCCGCACACGCACGAGGCCACCACGCGCACGATGGCATCGCTCGGACGGTGGATGCGGGGGTCGGGCACGTCCTCGAGACGGATGTCTCGTGGACCGTGGATGACGGTTGCGCGCACAGATCCTCCTCGTCGGCTCGGCCGCACCCGTACCCATGGCCGGAGACATGACACGGCCCCGGTGGGTTCCGGCGAAGAGCCGGCCGACCGCGGGATCGCTGCGGGACCTCTTGCTGTCGCTCAGCGTCGGGCCGCCGGGCGCCGCAGGCGTACGGCGAAGCGGCAGCCGCCGTCCACGTTGTCGACAGCGACGCTGCCCCCGTGGGCCTCGACGAGACCACGGACGATGGCGAGGCCCAGCCCAGCGCTCGAGCCGCTCGGAGTGCGCGCGGAGGTCCCCCGCCACCAGGGCTCGAACACCCGCGACAGGTCGGGCTCGGGGATGCCGCCGCAGGAGTCCGTGACGGTGACCCACGCCGCGGCCCGGTCGGTCCCGGCACTGATCACAACGGCACCATGTGCCGGTGTATGGACGATTCCGTTGAGCACCAGGTTCGTCAGCACGCGGGACAGCTCGCGGACATCTCCCTCCACCCTGACCGACCCCTCCACGTCTCCGGTCATCCACACCCCCCTCTTCCGGGCCAGGGAGCCGGTCGACGCGACGGTGTCGGAGACTAGGTCGGCGAGGTCCGGCCTCTCCACGACCAGACACTCCTATCCGGCGTGAATCCGGCTGAGTGAGAGCAGGTCGTCGACCATTCCCGACATCCGCTGCACCTCGGTCAGGATGCCGTGCTGGTGGCGGGCCGGGTCCTCGACGACGCCGTCCTGCAGCGCCTCCGCCATGGCCTGGATCCCGGCGAGCGGCGTCCGGAGGTCGTGGGAGACCCACGCGACGAGGTCTCGGCAGGACGACTCCACCGCCCGCGACCGCTCCCGCTCTGCCGCCTGCTCCGCCACCATCGCCTCGACCGCATGGACGCGACGGGCGATGACCACGCCGAACAGCACGGCCACCGGCACGGCCGCCGCGAGGACCATGACGACGAGTGCCGAGTCGTGGTGGGAGAGCTGCATCGCGCGCGCTGGCGTAGACACCGGCCGCGACCGACAGGACGACGACCACCGGGGCCAGGACGGCGGCGGCCACCACGCGACGCCGTGCCACACGTCGCCACCCCCACCAGTCCCGCCGTACCCACGCCGGCGGCGGTTCCCGCCGGCAGGACGACGGCAGAGACCTCAGGTCCCACCGGGCCCCCGCGCCCCGGCCGCCTCCCACCGATAGCCGACGCCCCAGACCATCACCAGCCGGACCGGTCTGGCCGGGTCGTCCTCTACTTCTCCCGCAGCCGCCGCACGTGCACGGTAACCGTCGAGTCGTCGGCGTACTCCCGGCCCCAGACCTCCTTGAGCAGGTCGCGGCGGGTGAAGGCCGGGTTCCCGGCCAGGTGGGCGAGGAGGTCGAACTCCCGCGCGGGTGAGGGCCGCGGCGAACCGTCCCTCGTGGCGCGGTGGGCCCGCCGGTCCACGACCAGGTCGCCGTCGACGCACGGTGCGGCCGGTGCCCCTGCGGTGTCCGCTCCGAGGGCCAGCTCCCCCCGGCCGCGGCGGTACACCGCAGGACGGCGGAGACGCGCAGCACCAGCTCGGCGCGGGCTGAACGGCTTGGTCACGTAGTCGTCGGCGCCCACCTGGCCCGACGACCCGGTCATCCTCCTCGCCCGGGGCGGCG
This sequence comes from Actinomycetota bacterium, assembly GCA_030773595.1. GTDB lineage: Bacteria > Actinomycetota > Actinomycetes > JALYMU01 > JALYMU01 > JALYMU01. Next base: position 17,536 of record JALYMU010000099.1, read on the forward strand.
AGCATCGCGACTGCGACGTCGGCGTGCTCCGCGCAGCCGGCAGCACACCTCCAGCCCGTCGATGCCGGGGAGCATCCGGTCGAGCACCACGAGGTCGGGCCGGGCCACCGCCACGGAGACGAGCGCGTGGATGCCGTCGGTGACGAGGGTCGACGTCGTGCTCCGCCCGCTGGAGATGCCGACCACGACCTTGGCCACGGTGGGGTCGTCTCGACCACCAGCACGCGCGCCAGGACCTCACTAGGTGCGCCGTCCACCGACGATGTGACAGACGTCTGACGTCTCCCCGGAGACGTCACCGACACGTCCGCCGTACGTCAGCCCCGCCGAGGCACGGCCGTAGTCGGCTGGAGCCAACCGATCACCGCCCGCCTCGAGGAGATGCCATGTCCGATGACACGACGACCCGACGCCTGCGCGCCCGGGTGCTGCGCCGCGCGGTGCTGGTGCCCCTGACCGTGGCAGCTCTGGCCCTGACCGCTGCGGGCCTCTACCTGTTCCAGCCCTCGGCGCTGGAAACCGACCGGACTGTCGACGAGGCGGCGCCCGTGGCGGCGTCCGCTCCCGCAGGTCGCGGAGCCCGCAGCTCCCCGGGGGGCACGGCGGCGCGGCGGCGCGCCGGTCGTCGTGGCGCACGGCGCCTTCGTCTCCCAAGAGCACACCACGACCGGCACTGCCCGGGTCCTGATGCTCGCGGACGGCAGCCGGGTCTTGCGGCTCGCAGGGCCTGGACACCAGCAACGGACCGGACCTGAAGGTATGGCGCTCGGACGCGGAGGTGAGGTGAAGGCCGCGCCGACTGGCACCTCTTCGATGACGGAAGCTATGTCGACAGCTATGTCGACCTAGGCCGGCTCAAGGGCAACAAGGGCAGCCAGAACTACGCCGTCCCGACGGGCGTCGACCTCGGGAAGCTGGCCAGCGTGACCATCTGGTGCGACCGGTCAACGTCAGCTTCGGCGCCGCTGCCTTGCACGCCGCCTGACGGGCCGCGCCTCAGCCGCCCTCGCCGGCCTCGCGGCGGCGCACGGCGGCGGTCCGGTCCCCGGTGAGCAGTCGCAGCGTGCCCGGTTCGGACGGCTGGTGGCGCAGCAGGAGCAGGGTGACGTCGTCGCCCCCGGCGCCGGCGGGCGAGCTGGCCAGTATGGTGTCGGCCAGCCCCTCCAGGTCTCCCTGCCCCACGTGCGTGGGCGTCGCGGAGATGGCGCGCAGCCCCGCGTCGAGCGGCACCCGCCTGCTCTCCACCAGCCCGTCGGTGTAGAGCACGAGCGTGGCGCCTGGTGGCATGGCCAGCACCGTCTGCGAGAACCGCGTGCCCTCGTCGACTCCCAGGGGGAGGTTGGGCTGCAGCTGCACCGGCTCCGACCGCCCGTCGGGGCCGATCAGTAGCGGCGGCGGGTGTCCGGCGCTGACGATGGTCACGGTGTCCCGTGCGGGACTGAACTGCAGGTAGCAGCAGGTCCCCATGAACTCCGCGTCTGTCTGCGTCAGCAAGCGGTTCAGCTTCTCCATCACCGAGGCGGGCTGGTGCCCCTCGGTGGCGTACGCCCGCAGCGCGCTGCGCGCCTGGCCCATCCTCGCGGCCGCCTCGATGTCATGGCCGAGGACGTCGCCGATCGCGGCGCCCACGTCTCCTCCGGGCAGGCGCATCACGTCGTACCAGTCGCCACCCACCTCCATGCCCGCACCTGCGGGGACGTAGCGGACGGCCACCGAGGCCCCCGGCACCTGGGGCAGCGTCGGCGGCAGGATGCCGCGCTGCAGCACCAGCGCGTTGGCCCGCTCCCGGTCCGCGCGTCGCGCCGTCTCGTCCAGTGTCCGCACCAGCCGGCCGTTCTCGAGGGAGACACTGACCTGGGTCATGAGCGTCTCCAGCAGCCGGAGGTCGCTCGGCTTGAAGGTGCCCGCGGCGCCCAGGCGGTTGCCGATCAGGAAGGCACCCAGGGGCTGCGCCTCCCGCCGGAGCGGGCCGATCATCGCCTGGCGCAGGGCATGACCGTCCGGGCCGACCACCGGCGGGGTCAGACCCATCACCTGCGGCTCGGGGGACTCGAGGGCCCGCAGCAGGAACCCGTCGACCTCCTCCACGGGCACGTGCTGGGCGACCCTGGCGGCGTCCCCGGTAGCGGTCACGACCAGGGCGGCGTGGCTGTCGTGCTGGCTCACCAGCACCAGCTGTGCCAGCTCGGCGCGAAACGTCGCGCACGCGCTCTGCAGCATGCGACTCAGGCCCGACGCGAGGTCCGGGGCCTCCTCCAGCATGCGGGTGCACCGGTACAGGAACTCCAGGCTGTCCCGCTCCTGCCGCTTCAGGACGTAGCCGCGGTAGGCCAGGAAGAAGGTGGCGACGGGGACCAGGAGCAGCCAGGCGGCCGCCGGGTTCTGCCAGGCGAGGCCCACACCGAGCAGCCCGAAGCTCGCGCTCGCGACCGTCGCCAGCATCGCGAGGCTCAGCTGCTCGGGCAGCTTGCGCAGCTCGAGCCGACGCTCCGACAGCGAGATGGCGACGAAGATGGCACCGGTGGAGATCACCGAGGTGGCGACCGTCGCCAGCAGGACGGCGGTCCAGCTCGTAGGGGTGAAGGACGGGTCCGGTCCGGCCACGGCCCTGAAGATGACCACGGCGAGGCACGCACCGAGCGCGAAGTGCCCGAGGTTGAACAGCAGCTTCATCCCGACCTGGCGCCGGTCTACGACGAGCGCGGCGCCGGCTCCCACCACCGTGGCGAGGACCACGTCCTCGGGCGCGGCGAAGTACAGCCCGAAGACCAGCGGCAGCTCGCTCATCGAGAACGAGTGGGCCTCGCGGCGGAAGTCGTAGTGGACCACGGCCACCTCGGCCACGAGGAAGCCGATGGCGAGGACCCACCACGGGAGCGTGACCGGGGCTGCCGGCGGCGACATGGCGGGGAGGACCCCGAGGAGAAGCGCGAGGGCTGCCGCGATGAGGCACGCGGTCAGGAGCCAGATGGGGGCGCTGCCGGACAGGACGGCGGATGGCACGGCGGACAGCCGGCGCCGGCGGCTGTCCTGCGGCGCACCGACCGTCCCGGCGTTCACCAACCCGCGGACGACCAGCTGCCGCCCGTCCAGGAGTTCCCGGTCCAGGAGTTGCCGGTCCACGAGTTGCCGGTCCACGAGTTGCCGGTCCACGAGTTGCCGGTCCACGAGTTCCCGGTCCAGCTGTTGCCGGTCCAGCTGTTGCCGGTCCACGAGTTGCCGGTCCACGAGTTCCCGGCCCATGAGCCGCCGGTCCAGCTGTTGCCGGTCCAGGAGTTGCCAGTCCAGGACCCGCCGGTCCAGGAGCCACCCGTCGACAGCGCGGTCAGCCAGGCGTAGGACTGCCACGCGGTGAGGAAGACGCTCTGCTCCCCGACCACCGGCGTCCCGTCGACCGTGACGTGGCGGGTCCCGCGGGAGAGCTCCAGCGAGCCGGTGCCGGTCGACCGAGGCCAGTCCTGCACGGCGACAGGGGTCGCCGAGGCGGCGGCCGCCTTGACGTCGAGCATCCCGGCGCCCTGCGCGGCAGGGTCGGCGAGCGGCAGGGGACGGGCGCTGGACGTCAGCAGTGCCTTCACCTGGTCCGGCGTGAGCTGCGGCCGCTGCTGGAGGAGCAGCGCGGCAGCCCCCGAGACGACCGCCGCGGCCTGCGACGTACCGCTGCCGCGGAAGAACCGCTCTCCCACGCGTGCACCGGAGTGCGCCAGGTCGAGGGAGGAGCCGGGGTCCCGCAGGCTGACCACGGAGGAGCCCGGGGCGACGAGGTCCGGGCGGCGCGTGCCGTCACCCCGGCTGGACCAGGCGGCGACGAGGTCGTCCTCGGGCTCGACCGTGCCCCGCCCGTCGCCGCCGGCGACCGCGATGACGTACGGGTCGTAGGCGGGGTTGTTCATCTTCGCATCGCCGTAGCCGTCGTTGCCGGCTGCGGCCACCACCACCACACCCCTGCGCCACGCCTCCTCGACGGCGTGCGCGAGCGGGTCGAGGCGGTAGTCCTGGACGCCGTCGGTGCCGAAGGAGAGGTTGATCACGCGGATGTTGAGCCCGCCGGTGCGGCCGTGCTGCACGACCCAGTCGATGGCCGCGATGACCTGCGACACGTCGGTGGCGCCGGAGGAGTCGGCCAGCTTGAGGTTGACCACGCGCGCGTCCGGCGCGACGCCGACGAAGTCCTCGTGTCCCACCGAGCGGACCGGCGTCGACACCGCGTCGTCGCGGCCGGCGATGATCCCCGCCATGTGGGTGCCGTGCCCGTAGGTGTCGAGGTGGCGGAGGTCCTGCGCCCCGGACTCGAAGGACAGGTCCGGACCGTTGACGACCTTCCCCGGTGCCCGCAGCCCGTCGACGGGCACGACACCGGAGTCCAGGACGGCGACGTCCACCCCGGCGCCGGTGAAGCCGGCGCCCCAGACCTGCTTGGCGCGCACCGTCTCGACGATGTGGTGGAGAGACGTCGGGCCGACCGACATGTCTGTGGAGGACGTGTGGGAGAGCGTCACGGACCGGTCGGGGACCACCCAGGACACCGAGGGGTCGGCCGCCAGCCTGCTCACGGCGCGCGCCGGCACCTGCGCCACGTGCGCGTCGATGATGCCGAGCCGGGCGGTGACCTTCCCGCCCCAGCGGGCGACCGCCTCGCGGGCAGCCACCTGCGCGCCGGGACGCGCGGCGACCATGACGGAGACGACGGCGCCGTTGTCGGCTCCCGACGCCGGTAGTCCGGGAGGAGCTGCGAGCGAAGCGGCTGCGGCGGCGGCCACCGCCACCGTGACGGCTGCGGTCGTACGCCTGCTCGGCGCCGGGGGGCGGTCCACGGGTCCTCCTCTGTCCGTCGGCGACCCGTCCGGGCCGGTCGACGAAGCCTGGGGCTCCCTCATCGACACGACCGGTGTCCACCTTGAGCGCATTCCGCCGTATTTCTTCGGCATGGCTTACATGCCTCAGTCAGCGTAGGGGTCGGCGGGCGTCCGCGGGGGGGTTCTGGCAGATCCGTATCGGCCGGGATGCGCGCCGCGCCGGCACGGTCGCCCGTCACCCCGCGGCCCTAGGCTCCGGCCATGCAGCTGCGCATCTTCACCGAGCCACAGCAGGGCGCGACGTACGACGACCTGCTGCGCGTGGCGACCGAGGCCGAGCGCCTCGGGTTCGACGCCTTCTTCCGCTCGGACCACTACCTGAAGATGGGGGACGCGGACGGGCTCCCGGGGCCGACGGATGCGTGGGTGACGCTCGCCGGGCTCGCACGCGAGACCTCGACGATCCGGCTCGGCACGCTGATGACCGCGGCGACGTTCCGACTGCCGGGTCCCCTCGCCATCTCCGTGGCGCAGGTCGACGCGATGTCCGGCGGCCGCGTCGAGCTCGGCATCGGCACGGGCTGGTACGACGAGGAGCACACGGCGTACGGCATCCCGTTCCCGCCGCTCGGCGAGCGGTTCTCGCTGCTCGAGGAGCAGCTCGAGATCCTGACCGGGTTGTGGGGCACACCGCTCGGGTCGACGTACGACTTCGACGGCGAGCACTACTCGGTGAAGGACAGTCCCGCGCTGCCGAAGCCGGTCCAGTCGCCGCGGCCGCCGGTCCTCATCGGCGGCGGCGGGCCGAAGCGCACGCCGCGGCTCGCGGCACGGTTCGCCGACGAGTTCAACATGCCGTTCGGGTCGGTCGAGGCGACGGCTGAGCAGTTCGGGCGGGTGCGGGCGGCCTGCGAGGCCGCCGGCCGCGACCCGTCGAGCCTCGTCCTGTCCGCGGCCCAGGTGCTCTGTGTCGGCAGCGACGAGGACGAGGTCGCACGCCGTGCTGCCGCGATCGGCCGCGAGCCGGGGGAGCTGCGCGAGACCGGTCTCGCCGGGACCGTGGACGAGGTCGTCGACAAGGCACTTCGGTACGCCGGGGCCGGCGCGACGCGGTTGTACCTGCAGGTGCTCGATTTGTCCGATCTCGACCACGTGCGACTGGTCGCCGCGCAGGTGGCTCCGCGGCTGGGTCAGGACGGCTGACGACCGCACGCGAGGGAGCCGCCGAGACCGACTCGTGATGTCGTTCTACAAGTCGACCAACGGCGGCGACACCTGGACTGGGGCTCCTCATGGGGGCGATGCGGAGGGTGGCACACGGGCCACTGAGGGATGTGACACGCGGCCGGGCTTCGAGGACCTCGACGTCACATCGCCTTGGCGGGCCACGACCCGGCCTGACGCGATCGCTATTCCGGCTCGGCGTGTCGCCCGTTCGGCGCGTCAAGCATGGCTCGGTGTCCCCGATGGCCGCCGCCGATCGGGTGAGGCCGGTCGCCGCAACTGCTCCGGACAGGTGGCCCGGGCCGGAGCGGCCTGTCCGGCCGCAGCCGGGACACCGCACAGTGGGTGCACCCCGGCGCGGGACCGCAGTGGTCCGCGCCACCGACAAAGGCAAACCCATCGCGAGGTGGGGGCGCAAAGCCAGGGGCCTCACGGAGGCAGCCCGGCTACCGAAGGAGGAACGGATGCACGCCACGAGGAAGGTCGGCGTCGCTACGGTCGTCGCGATCGCAATGTCGGGTGTCCTGAGCGCGCCCGCGAGCGCGACCAGCACCGACTGGGACAACGACGGAATGCCCAACACGTGGGAGACCACTCACAATCTCGACCCGCGCAAGGCTGCGGACGCCAACGTCGACCTCGACCGCGACCGCCTGACGAACCTGCGCGAGTACCGGCTGCGCGGTCTGCCCCGGGACGAGGACAGCGACAACGACGGGCAGGACGACGGAGACGAGGTCGCGACCAAGACGAAGCTGCGCGACGCGGACAGCGACGACGACGGCCGCAAGGACGGCGACGAGGACTTCGACGGCGACCGCATCCACAACGAGGACGAGGACGACGCGACCGAGACTTGTGCCGCGGACGACGACGACCGCGACCGCGACAACGTCGACGACGAGGACGAGAACGAGCAGGGTCAGCGCGTTCTCGACGACGACTCCGACGACGACGGGATGGCCGACGGGGCGGAGGACCGCGACAAGGACGGAGTCCAGAACGAGGACGAGGACGACCACGACGTGGACTCGTGCTCGCCGGACCGTGACGGTGACGGTGAGGACGACGAGGACGAGGGCGACCGCTACGGCAAGGTCGTGTCGTTCAACGGGGACACGAACCAGCTCAGGGTCTACACGGCCGCCGGCTTCTCGTTCACCTTCCTGGTGACGCCCGACACGGAGATCGAGTTCGACTACGCCGACGGCGTCGAGTGCGAGGACGAGCCGGAGGCATCCTCGTCGGACCTCGTCGAGGGTGCGGTCGTCAGCGAGCTAGAGCTGGAGGACGGCGCGGTCGAGGAGATCGAGCTCTTCCGCACGACCTGCTGACGCGGACGTGCCGCCGGACCGGCGAGCCACCCGGTCCGGCGGCGCGCGCGTCGCTGCTAGGTCGCGCTGCCGAGGACGACCCTCCACGGACGGACGGTCCACCCGGACACCAGGCCGTTCCGCACGTACGGGTCAGCGTCGGCGAAGGCCTCGACCACCCTGACGTCGTCGACGTCCCAGACGAGCAACGCCCGGTCTGCCGGGTCGGCGAGGGCGCCGGCCAGCACGAGCTCGCCTCGATCGGCGGCGTCCCGCGCCATGCCGAGGTGTTCGTCACGGAACTGGCCGCGTCGCTCGAGGTAGTCCTCCACGAGCGCGTACTCGAGCACGTGATAGGCCACGTCCGCCTCCTGAGGGCCTTCGTCGGATGGCGTCGCGGGCGGCAGCACCCACGACGGCGCCGGGCTACGGGCGCGGGGCGGCGTCGCCGCTGCGGGGCCCCGGAGAGGCCGCGGGCTCGTCCGCCGCCGACACGGCACCGCCCTCGGACTCCTCAATGACGTCGCCGCTCCCGGCGTTGACCCCCTCCGGTTCGACGAGGTTCCCCGGGCCCCCGGCAGGCGCGGGCATCGTCACGTCGTTCCGCTCGTCCGTCATGGGGTCCTTCCTACCCGGAGACCCCCGGCGACCACGCCGGCGGGGTGGCCCGTGTCGCGTCGTGCGGGGAAAAAGGCGGAGGCGTTAGGGCACTGCGCCGGGCGAGAATGGAGCGATGCCCGCCACCTCGCCGCCCACCGGAGTGTCTCGCTACCGTCGGCTCCTCGACACCTCCGGGGCCGTTCCGGCGCTCGTGCTCGGCACGGTCGCGCGCCTGCCCATCGGCATGACCGGACTGGCACTGCTCCTCCTCGTCCGGCAGGAGACCGGCTCGTTCGCGGCCGGCGGACTTGTCAGCTCGGCGTACTCCGCCGCCCTGGCGATCGCCGCGCCGGTTCGCGGCAGCGCCGTCGACCGGCGTGGGGGCCGTGCGGTGCTCCTGCTGTACGGCTCCACTCATCCCGCCGCTCTGCTCGGCGTCCTGGCTGCCGTGTACGCCGGCGCGCCGCTCCCCGTGCTGCTCGCGCTCACGGTCGCCGCCGGAGCGACATACCCACCGGTCGGGCCGCTGCTGCGCTCGCTGTGGGGTGTCCTGTACGACGACGAGGGCGACCGGTCGACGGCGTACGCCTTGGACTCCGTCCTCATCGAACTCGCCTTCGTCGGAGGACCCCTCCTGGTCGGCCTCGCGGTGGCGATCGGCAGCCCGGCCCTTGCCGTCGTGGCCGCGGCGTCGTTCGTCGCGGTCGGCGGCCTGCTGCTCGCGCGTACGGCGGCGGCCGCACGGCTCGTGCCGCATCCCGCGGACACACGCCAGCCTCTGCACGCGCCGCTGCAGTCCTCGCCCGTCCGCCGCCTCCTCGCCGGGTACGGGCTGATCGGCATGGGGTTCGGGGCGACCGAGGTGGCGGTCGCGGCGTACACCGTCGAGGCCGGGCGTGCGCAGCTGGTCGGGCCCGTCCTCGCGACGTGGGCGACGGGGAGCGTGCTCGCCGGGCTGGCCTACGGCGCCAGGCATTGGGGCGTCCCCGCGCGGCGGCAGTACCCGTGGCTCGTCGGCGCCCTTGCCGCGGCCTTCTTCCTGCCGCTGCTCGCCGGAAACCCGTGGATGCTCGCGGCGCTGATGTTCGTCGGTGGGGCGGCCATCGCACCGGTCTCCGCGTGCAACACGCGCGCTGCTCGCCGACGCCGCACCGGCCGGGGCCACCACGGGGACGTTCGCGTGGTCAGGCAGCCTGATCGTCGCGGGCATCGCGGTGGGAATCGGTGTGGCCGGCTGGCTCGTGGAGCACACGGTGGGGTCCCTCGCGGCGTTCGGGCTCGCGGCGTTCGCCGGCGTGCTGGCGCTGGTGACGACGCTTCCCACGAGGCAGCGGTACGCCGTGGCGTGAGGCGCGCACTCCCTGTCCGCGTGCGCCCGGCGCCCTCGCCGGCGAGGTTGTCCACAGGGACGTCGCTGAACGCGCAGGTGGCGGGGCGCCCGACACTATGCCCAGGCCGCGTGACGAGACTGGGGCCCCGCGTTTGAGGTTCTCTTACGGTTCGCCTTGACCAGGATCTGGTCGCCGGTCTTGGTCCAGGTAAAGGGGTGGGCGCGGTCGTTCCAGCCATCGACGAACGCGGATCTTGGTGTGGAGGTCCTTGACGCTGGTGTACGTGGCGCGATGGATGGCTTGGCGTTCGGCGAGGGAGAACCACACTCCAGCAGGTTCATCCAGGACACGTGAGTCGGGGGGAAGTGCACGTGGACGCGAGGGTTGGCCGCCAGCCAGGTCCGGACCTTCGGGGGCTTGTGCGCCGCGTAGTTGTCCATGATCAGGTGCAGTGCGGCGCCGTCCGCCGGTGTCCGTTAGGCGCCGGCGATCTGCTTGAGGAAGGCGAGGCACTCGCTGTGCCGGTGCCGCGGCTTGCAGGCGGCGGTCACCTTGCCGGTGGCCACCCCCAGGGCCACGAACAGCGTCGAGGTGCCGTGCCGGACGTAGTCGTGGGAGCGGCACGTCCGGCTCGCGCGTCAGGCGGACCGCCGGCGGACGACGACGGCGGCGGCGTGGTGCGCGTCCTCTCGTGGCGTCGGCCCCTCGTCATACTCCTGGTCAGGTCTCGAGGTCCGAGTCCTCGTCGTAACGGGCCGAGACAGTGACGACCTCGGTCTCCGGGTCGAACTCAGGGTCCAGTCGCTTCAGATCCCATTCGTTGATCCAGGCACGGACGTACTGGCGCATCCGCGTTGCGCCAAGCCGCTCGAGACCCCCGACGTCCGGCGGTGCCCAGCCGAAGGCGTCGCCATGGAGCTGCTTGAGGTCCGAGTAGGTCCGTTCGAGCTCTGCATCGTCCGGTGGATCGAGCAGCACCATGTCGCGTTCGATGGCACGAATGCCGCGCTCCGCTGCGGAAGCCAGCTCGTCGTACTCCGGTGTCTGCTTGTCACGCAGGCGCTTCGGTATCCGATGACGGTCGTCCTTGGCCGTCAGGACCGCCGCGTCGTAGTCGTCGGTCATCGCGAACACCGGGACCACCGGAGATCGGTCGTCGTACGGGGAAGGCTTGAGCCATCGCGCCAGCTCGGCGTAGGACCGCCCACGTTGCAGCGGGGAATACCGACCGATCAGCTCGACCTCATCGAAGAGAATGACCCAGCCCTGACATCCGGCAGCCACGAAGAGCTGCGCGAGGAAGCGGAACCGTTGGCGGGCCAGCTCCTTGGCCGGGACAGGCGCAAGCGCAGGGCGCGCCTCCCCGTAGCCCTTCGCCTGGCGGCGCAAGTCCGCGACACCGATGGGGTCGCCCAACCAGAAGCGCAAGATGGCCTCGGCGAAGTCGGCGTCGTGCTCTGCCAGCCTGGGGAACAGGCTCACCGTGAGGGCGAATCGCTCATCGACGGGGTTGGTGCCGCCCCGGGTCCATAGCAGGAGCTCCGCGTAGGCGCGGCTCTCCGTCGACAGTGAGCCGGCGGCTTCGGCCACCGCGCCCGATGCACGGTTCGGCATAGCGGCCGACTCCACCGCGGCACGGAGCAGCTTGACCGGATCGTGCAGCGGCGTCTCCTTGCTGATCACCACCCTGCTGACGACGAACCCGCGATCAGCCGCCAGATGCGCCAGGTGCTCCAGGAGGTGGCTCTTGCCCGAGCCGAAGCCCCCGCCGAGCAGCAGGCCACGGCTGGCACCTCGGCGCGGCTCCTCCTCCAGCAGCTTGAGAAAACGGTCCTCGCCGGCGCTCTGACCGCTGCCGAGCGCCAGCACCGCGTCCCGGCTCGGGACTCCGGACCGCAACGCCTCGACGGCTCGTCGGGCCGCGAGTCGCCGGTCTTGGACCCCAGCACTCACGGGACAGCCTCCATCCGGGTCTCCAGTCGGACGAGGGCTGCGAAGGGGTTCGCCCGTCGGCGGTCACGCACCTCATCCACAACTCTGAGGTGCAGCGCGGCATAAGCGGGGATTCCTCTGACCTCGTCGATCAGCAGGTCGGCCGGGACGGTGACGGCCACGAGGCTTCCCCGGAGCTGGTCCATCCCGTCCAACAACTGGCGGAGCACCTCGTAGGCGTCGAGCACGGCAGCCTTGCTGTAGTAGAACCCGTCCCGCTGCTCGACCGGCGGTCTGCGAGCCATGGCGAGTCGAGTGAGGTCAAGGTCAAGGACGAGCCCCGCGCCGAGCGCGACCCAACGCCATTCCGCCACTGACAGGAGCATGGCGCGGGCGTTGTGTCGACTCACCCGGCTGACCACGCCCGCGGACCGGAGCACGCGCATCCCGACTGGCTCCATCCGCAGCCATGCGATCAGTGCGTCACGCTCCGCGGACGTCACGTCGCCCGTGACGAGCTCCGCTTGGCACAGTCGCAGCGCGGCGACACGAAACTCGCGGGCGAGACTGTCGTCGTTCAGGATCACCCGCTCCAGGCGGCGACGGATGGTACGTCGGGCCTCGCGAACGTCCACGCCGTGGTGGGCAGCCACCGCCTCGACCGTCAGCGACTCGGCATCCGTCGCTGGCAGATCGACCGCTTCCCATGCACGGCGGACGTGAGCGCGCGCGAGAGCCGGCCAGTCCACCGCACGGGCAACGGCGGCGTACACCGAGTCGACCATGTGGACGCGGGCGTGCGCCGCGTCGACGGCGACGTGGAGATAGCCTCCCTGCCCGGCCGTGCTGCGCAACGTCTCGTGCCAGCGCTGGCCGACAGTGGGATCCCCCGTCACGACGAAGCGCACAGCCGCCCCGCCGGCCCGGAGGTAGTCGCCGAGGTACTCCCTCGCGAGGAAATCGGCGTAACTCTCGACCGTCAGCCCGGTCCCTCCCAGGGGCAGCCCGCTGCCGTGGAGGTCACCCATGGCCATCCTCCACGAAGCTCAATCCCCAGTACCGCTGCTGCTGACCGCTGCGGGACACCGTCGTGAGGACCCCCGCCTGCTTCGTGCCCGTGCTCGCGGACCAGCGCAGTTGCCGGCCGTTGGCTGCATCCGTGACACCGCTTTGGTCCAACAGGTAGAGGTCCCGTGCGAACTCCTGCTTGGAGTAGTCCCGCGACTGGCCCGGCAACAGCGTCAGCACGTCGTAGACGTCGGTAAGCCGGACCACGGCACCCGGCGACTTGCCCTGTCGTGCCACCACCAGGTCATAGGCCGCGGCGAGGCTCGCGAGGAAGGGTCCGGGCTTGAAGCGGGGCCCCGACCGCTGGGCTGAGGCGAGGGCCGCCACGACCACCGACGGCCGGATCCGACGCTCACGGCGTCGATCGATCTCAATCGCGAGCTCTCCTGGGAGCACGCGCACCAGTGAGGGATAGCACAGGAGCCGGTCATCCTCCTCGAACATCGCCACGCCGGCGTCCGCGGCCGCCGCGAGCAGCTCCTTGCGGTAGGCCCCCGAGCCGAGGAGGTCGCCCTCGTCGATGTCGTAGGCGTCACGCGCCCTCGCGGCCTCCTGCGCCAGCTCCGCCGCCATGGCCGCCGCCGCCTCCAGCGCCCGACGCAGGTCACGCAGCTGCCCGCTCGCGGCGGCTCCCTTCGCCCGCTTCAGCTCGCGCAGCAGTCCGCCGGTCGAGCGGACCGTCTGGGCGACGACGTCCTCGGCGCGTGCCAGCGCGGCTTCCAGACCCGGTGCGGCAGTGTCCTCGGTGTCCACGGGCAGTCAAGTTAGCGGGTAGGTCCGACAGTTCCCACACGTCGCTCATCGTTCACGACCGACGAGCTTGTCCATGGAGCGGTCAAGGCCGCCGCAGCCCGCTGGCGCGTACGACGGGCCGCGAGACGGCAGCACGGACGGCAGCCTCCGTGCCGATCACGCGCACGTGCTCGCGCGCACGCGTGACCGCCGTGTAGAGCAGCTCACGGCTGAGCAGCGGCGAGTCCGCCGGCGGAAGGACGAGTGACACGCGGCGGAACTGGCTGCCCTGGCTGCGGTGGACGGTCATCGCGTGGACGGTGACCGCATCGCGGACCCGCACGGGCGCAAGCAGCACCGGTTCGGCACCCCGCAGGAACGCGGCACGGAGCCCCAGATCGCCGGCGTCGACCACCACACCGGTGTCCCCGTTGTACAAGCCGAGCTCGTAGTCATTGGCGGTCACGAGCAGCGGACGCCCGGCGTACCACTCCCCCGCTTCGCCGGTCTCGGGCAGCTCCACGGCCAGCCAGCGCTCGACCTCACGGGTCCAGCGCAGCACGCCGTACGGACCGCGACGGTGGGCGCAGAGCAACCAGTGACCGTCCAACGCCGCCAGGGCACGGGCTACGTCGCCTGACCGCGCCGCGCCGACGAGGACCCGCGCCGAGTCCACCACGTCGGACCGCAAGGATGCGACACCGTCCGGCACCTGTCCCTCGAGCGCCGGCGCGTCCACGAACGACACGTCCGCAGCATTCCGTCGCAGGACGTCCATCGCCTTGTCCGCGTCCCCGCGTCGGATCGCCTCGGCAAGGTCACCGACCGAGCCGGCGAACCGGTAGTTGCGCGCGAGTCGCACGACGCCGAGGCGCGCGACGTCCGTCGCCTCGCCCGCGCCGCCTGCACCGCCGTTGACCAGCTCGGCCAGCTCCGCGTCACGCACAACCGCGCCGTCGGGCGCCGGACGTGCGACGAGATCACCCAGGACCGCCCCCGCCTCCACCGACGCAAGCTGGTCCGGGTCGCCGACGAGGACCAGCCGCGCATCCGGACGCACCGCCACGAGCAACCGCGCCATCATCGGGAGCGACACCATCGAGGTCTCGTCGACCACCACCACGTCGAAGGGCAGGCGGTTGTCACGGTTCTGCCGGAACCGCGGCGTCGATCCGCGTCGCCACCCGAGCAGCCGATGCAGCGTCGATGCCGTCAGCGGCCCGAGCCGCTCGCGATCGCCGGCAGGCAGGGTCGCGGCGACCTCGTTCACGGCCTCCTGCAGCCGCGCGGCCGCCTTGCCGGTCGGCGCCGCGAGCGCCACCCGGACACGGCGGGCCGGGTCGTCGGAGAGGACGGCCAGCAGCCTGGCCACGGTCGTGGTCTTGCCGGTGCCCGGCCCACCCGCAATGACGGTCACCCAGTGCAGCGCCGAGACCGCCACGGCCAGGCGCTGGGCACCGTCGCCCTCAGCGCCGGCGAACACCCGATCCAGCGCTGCGCGCACTCGGGAGCGATCCACGTCCGGCCCCGAGGACGTCGTACGCCGGTCCAGCTCGGCGCGGACCAGCTCCTCCTCGCGCCAGTACCGGTCGAGGTAGAGCAGTCCCTCCACCCACCGCAACGGCCGCGTCGGATCGGCGTCCGGGCCGTCGGCGACCAGAACGCTGCGCCGGCACCGCTCCACCCACGCACCCAACTCCGGCCACGGCGGGCGTGACGGCGCCTCGCGGTCCACGGCGTCGGCGGCCACCGTCTCCCGCGCCACGGCGAGGTCCACGCACACCGACCCGTGCCGGACCGCGCGTACGGCGAGCGCCACCGCCAGCAGCACGGCCTCGTCCACCTCGCCACCGAGGCGCCCCAGCCGTAGGGCCACGTGCACGTCGGCCGCCGTCAGGACTCCCGCGTCGTTGAACGACCGCAGCAGCCCTTCGGCGCGAACTGCGCGGCGTACGTCGAACGGGTCGGGCCACTCCGCCAGCTCCGCGGTCATGACGTACGCCCGTCGAGGACGTCGGAGAGCGCCGGCACGAGGCCGGACGGGGGCCGCCAGCTGAACACCCCGCACGGCACGCCATCGATGACCGGCGTCGACGGACCGCACATGCCCCGCACGAACAGGTAGAGCACTCCCCCGACACAGGTGTCCGGGTCGTACGCCGGAAGCCGCCACCGGAGGTACCGGTGCAGGGCCACGGCGTACAGCAGTGCTTGGAGCGGGTAGTGCGACGCGAGCATGGCGGCGCTCAGTGCCGAGGGACGGTAGTCCCACGCGGTCAGCGGCGCGCTGCCCGCGCCTGCGGGACCCAGCCAGTTGGTCTTGTAGTCCACGACGAGGAACCGCGGACCCTCGGGTCCGCGCACCCTGAGCACCGCGTCGATGCTGCCATTGAGGTAGCCGCGCAATCGCTGGCCGGCGAGGTCCGCAGCCCCGAGGATGTCGGGATAGCCCGCCAGCGGGTCACCGGGCGGCACGTGGCGGCGCAGGACGTCGGCGACCGCGGACAGCGTGACGTTCCCGGAGGGATCGTCGCCACCGGTCAGCGGCAGCTCGAAGGAAAGCTCGGCGAGCCGGTCGTCCGGGGGCAGGTCACGCAGCCGCCGCCCTCCCGCGAGCGGGCCGAGCGGCGTCTCCAGCACCGGCAGCAGCGCCATGGCAAGCGCCGCGGGATCGACGCCGGACGACAGACGGCCGCGCAGCACCTCCCCGCATCGAGCACCCAGCTCCGCGGCGAGGTCCGGCGCCGACGTGTCGACGGCCTCGAGCACCTCGTGGACGACCGTCCCGAACGCCGCGCCGCCAGGAAACCCGCCCAACGGCGACGCGACCTCCTGCAGAGCGGCCGACGCCCCGTCGCCGACGGCGACGGACTCGACGCGGAGCGCTCGAGCGGGTTCGTCCGCCCGCTCCTCCACCTCCGGCTCCGGCTCGCTGCGCACGTCCGGCTGCACCTCCGCCGCATGCGAGGCAGCCGAGGTCAAGGCGGTGTACGACGTGCGGCGCCACGCCGTGTCGAGGTTGCGGTCGAAGCCGGCGACGGCCAGGTCCGCGCCCCGGGTCGCCGGCGGCTCCCACCGGACGACCGGGCCAGGGTCCGCCGGCTCGACGAGGATCGTGCCGCCGGACCGGTCCGCGAGGTCCTGCAGGACGGTGGTGGCGTCGGCGTCACGGGGCACTGCGACCGTCTGCGGCGGCTCCTCGCCCACCCCGAACCGGCCGAAGAGCATCCGGTGGAGGGACGAGCCGCGGGCCGTGGACGCCGGCGCCCACCAGGTCACGACGTGGTCCCTGGCGCGGGTCAGGGCGACGTAGAGCAGGCGCAGGTCCTCACCCGCCTCCTCGGCCTCGTGCACCCGGAGACGGTCCCGATGCCCGGGGTCCTTGCTCCCGCCCACGTCCAGCGCGCGGGTCCCGTCCTGCGCGTGCAGGCGCAGCACGTCGGGCTCGTTGCCCGTGAAGCGGTCCCACGCGAAGGGCACGTAGACGACCAGGAACTCCAGCCCCTTGCTGGCGTGCACGGTGACGACCTGGACCGCGTCGGCGTCGGACTCCAGGCGGCGGCTGCGATCCTCGGTCGTGTCACCCGGCGCCTCGCGGATCCGCCGCTGGAGCCACTCCCGCACCGACGTGGGCCCCAGATGGCCTTTGACAGCAGCGCCGTGCAGTACCTCGGCGACGTGGCGCAGGTCGGTCATGTCCCGCTCGCCGTCGACGCGCGCGAGGACCCGTCGGGGCAGGTCCCCACCGGCCGTCACGACCTCGAGCAGGGCGGCGACGCCGCGGGAGGCCAGCACGTCGGCCCATCCGCGAAGGAGCTGCGCCAGCGTCTCGAGCGCCGCGTCACCCTCCTGAGCCAGCCGCTCGGCGGTCCAGCCGACGAACGGCGTGAGCGCCGCAGCGCGCACGAGCCCGGAGCGGTGCGGCTGCTCCATCGCCTGTAGGAGCAGCAGCCACTCGCGCGCCACAGCAGTGCGGAACACGCTGCTCGTGCCGGTCACCACGGCCGGCACGCCGCGGACCGTCAGCTCGTCGCGCACCAGCGACGCTTGCGCGTTCTTGCGCACGAGGACGGCGACGTCACCCGGCAGGAGCGGTCGCGTCGTGCCGTCAGGCATCGCCCGTGCGGTTCCCTGCAGCAGACGGACGACGTCGGCGGCGACGTCCGCGGCAATCAGTGCACGAGTGTCCGGTGCCCGCGTGAGGCCACTCGTCGTGCGTGGCACCTGCTCGCGGCGCACGACGCGGATCCGCATGGGCGCTGCGACGCAGCTTCCGTGGAGACGTCGCGGCCCGTCGTACGCCGGGTCGACCCGCCGGACCGTGATGCGCCGGTCCCCGAGGGCCGCGCCGCCGAAGAAGGCGTCGAGTGCGCCCAGCAAGGACGCCTCGCTGCGCCAGTTCCTCGCCAGTGTGCGATGCTCCGTCGCCGCGCCCGCCGCGGCGAGGTAGGTCGCGACGTCGGCCCCGCGGAAGGCGTAGATCGCCTGCTTGGGGTCGCCGATGAGGACGAGCGTCGTGTGCCCGTGGAAGGCGAGCGAGAGGATCTCCCACTGCACCGGGTCGGTGTCCTGGAACTCGTCCACGAGGACGACGCGGTAGCGCGACCGCACCCGCTCGCGCGCCGTCGCACCGTGTGCCTCGTCGCGCAGGGCATCACGCAGCCGGGTGAGCAGGTCGCCGAAGTCGAGCAGGCCCCGACGACGCTTCCGCGCGTCCACTTCCCGACGGACGGCGAGCGCCAGCCCGTGGCGTTGACCTGGCTCGGAGTCCTTGTCGGCGTCGGACGGCTCGAGCCGCGCCTGGGCGTCCGCGACCGCCGCCCTCGCGATGGTCCGGGCACAGGTGTACGGAACGTTCGGCTCGTCGGCGTCCGTCCGTCCCCACTTGCGCACGTACAGGTCGTCCACGACCTCGTCGACGAGGTCGCCGACATCCTCCAGGAAGGTGTCGGACGCATCCGTGGTGCCGGCCAGACCGAGGGTGTCGAGCATCTGCTGGCAGAAGCCGTGCGTCGTCGCGATCGTCGCGGAGTCGTAGGCGGCAAGCGCCCGCCGCACCCGATCGGCACGGCGGCGCACCTCTGCGTCGTCGCACGCGGCGAGGCGGCGGACCAGGACGTCGTCGGACCGGCGCGCCGACTCGGGGTCCGCGAGCCCGGCCATCGTGACTACGAGCCGCTCACGGACGCGGTCGCGCAGCTCCCGCGTCGCGGCGCGGCCGAACGTCACCACCAGCATCTGGGACAGGTCCGCCACGCCCTCGGCGACGTAGCGCGTCGCAAGGGCAGCGATGGTGAACGTCTTGCCGGTCCCCGCGCTGGCCTCGAGAACCGTCGTCCCCGACGGCAGCGGCCCGCAGACGTCGAAGGCCTTCGGGCTGGGCATCGTCACGGCATGTCCTGCGTCTCGGCCAGAAGCAGCGGCGTCCACAGCCGCCGCGCCAGAATCCCGAAGCGAGTGCTCTCGTCGCTCGACCAACCGTCGCCGCTCTCGTCCCCGTGCGGGGCCGGCGCGAGCAGGGTCTCGAGCGGTGCGTCCTCACCCCACACCAGTGCATGTTCGCGGTCGCGCCACTCGGCGCCCTCACGGCTGCCGGACCACGCCTCGCGCGCCGCGGCGAGCCCGTCGACCGGCGATCCGCCGGAATGGCGCTCGGCGGCGTACTCGTGCGACGTCTTGACCGCCATGGGCAGCGGCTCGCGCATGCCGCGGTCGTAGAGGTCGACGAGCTGCTCGAGCGCTGTGCGAGCCGCCGGCTCGGGGACCGGCCCGAGTGTCGACCGTCGTACACCCCGGAAGCGCCCGCGCCCGAGCGTCACCGCCTGCCACGGCGTGGACGGAGCCGCGACCGTGAGCGCGAGCAGCTGTGCCCAGGCGCGCAGGCGCGGCTTCGGGCCGAGCCGGGAGTACTCCGTCCGGCGCACGCAGTCGCCGGCGACCCCGCCGACGGTGCCGCTGACCATCCGTCCGTTGCGCAGCACCACGGCGACGTCGACGCTCGATGCCTCGACGGCCGGGACCGTGGCAGCCGCCTCGGCGATAGGCTCTACTTCGCCCAGGAGGTCGTCGAGCATCCTCCCCCCCAGACGTCCCGGTGGCAGCGCGCCACGACGCCATTCGGCCTGGCGGCACGTCGCGGGATCCATGCCGGCGAGCCTCGCGCGGAGCAGGCGGCTGCCGATCTCCCACCGCTGCAGCGGCGTCAGCGTGATCGGGAGGGCACTCTCGAGCTCCTCGTCCTCACGGGGCAGGACCAGATCGAGCCGCTGGCGGAGAAAGGCGCGGACGGGGTGCTCGAGGAACGTGACGAGGTCGGCCAGCAGGACCGGAGCCTGCTCGTCGGGACGGGGAAGCGGTCGAGCGAGGAACGGTCGGGGATCCTGCCGCGGCGACACGGTCGCGACCGCACCGGCGAGCGCGGCCGCATCATGGCTGAACGGTTCGGCCCGACCGAGGCTGTCGCGGGTGAAGTTCCGCACGTCGAAGGGCTGCAGCGGGTGGTGGACGATGATGCGGTCGCGGGTCGGTGCGCCGTCCGCCGTACCGACCGTGGCGTCGAGCACGTCGAGCAGCTCCCCGACGGGTACGGCGGGGGGTCGGGGCGCGTTGGTCCGCTCGTCCGCGCCGGAGTAGAGGACGACGAGGTGTTCGCGTGCGGCCAGGATCGCGTCGAGGAGGACCTGCCGGTCCTCGCTTCTCGCGTCCCGCTCCCCCACCAGGGGGTCCCGGGCCAGGATGTCGTCGCCGTCGGCGGCGTGCACGCGCGGGAAGACGCCGTCGTCGAGACCGAGCAGGCACACCACGCGGTGCGGGACGGAACGCATCGGGTACATCGTCGCGACCGTGAGGCTGCCGGTGCGGAAGTTCGCGCGCGTCGGGCGCCCGCGGAGGCGCTCCGCGAGCAGCGCCCTCATGTCCGAGAGCTCCAGGACGACGGTCGCGGCTCGTCCTCCGGCTCCGTCGAGGACGTCGCCGAGCTCCCGGTCGAGCTGTGCGAGCTGCCACTCGTCCTGCTCGGCGACGGACATCAGTGTCCGGGCCGCGGTAGAGAACGTGTCGACCCAGGCCGCGAGCGTCTTCCCGCCGCGCATGTCCTCGAGCGTCTCCTGGAGCCGGTCGACCAGCTCGGCGAGACGCCCGGCGAGGTCGACGTCGTTGCTCTCGACGTCGTCGAGCGGCAGCGCGAGCCCGAGCCACCGCTCGTCGTCCCCGGCCATCGCCGCGCCGACGAGGATCCGGTCGAGGCCTGCCTGCCAGGTGTTCTGCGGCACGGCGTCGAGCCGGAACGGGCTGCGGTGCCGCGCGTCGAGCCCCCACCGCACGCCGGAGCGGGACACCCATGTCCGGAGTCGCTCCAGGTCGTCGTCGTCCAGCTCGAAGCGCCGCCGTACGGGCGTCGCAGCGGCGAGGTCGAGCACCTGCGGCGCAGTGACTCGCGCGTCGGACAGCTCAAGAAGTGATGCAACCGCTCCGAGGACCGGGTTCACCTGCCCGAGCGAGCGGTCCGCGAGGCGCACGCGCAGCCGGTGCGCCGGATGGGACGAGACCGCGTCCGGTCCGCCGAGACCGAACGCCGCGGACACGAGCGGCGCGAAGACCTCGATGTCGGGGCACATGACCAGCACGTCGCGCGGCTCGAGGGAGCTGTCGGCGTCGAGCAGCCCGAGGACCACGTCGCGCAGGACCTCGACCTGCCGTGCGGGCCCGTGGCAGGCATGGACCTGGACGCTGCGGTCGGCCGCGTCCAGCTGGGGGCGGGCCGTGTCCGCACCGACGCCCGCGGCAGCGACCAGCGGCGAGTCGTCGCGCAGTTGGGCTTGGAGGCGGCCAAGCAGCGTCGGTGCTGGGTGGGGTGAGGGGAGCCAGGTGTCGGTCGCGTCGGCGGAGGACGTGGCGAGGCGGGCCTGAAGCTCACGGGAATCACGCGCGAGCGAGGCCAGCAGCGGGTGGCGGGCAGCTCCCGCCGTACGGTCGCACCGGCGCCGGTCCGGCCTGGCCCGGGATGCCAGCGACGCCACGCGATCCCACAGTGCCGGTGAGCCGTGGACCAGCCAGAGGTGCACGTCGCGGTGCTCGGCGAGCGCGGAGAGCACCATCAGGTCGGTCGTGGGCAGCCGCGTCGGGCCGAACACGGACAGCCTCGACGGCAGATCCGTCTGCGCCCGGTCCACGCGCAGCACCGCGGCTGCGGCGCAGGCCCGCTCGGCCCGGCTCGGCACGCCGGTCCGGCTGCGCAGCCGGCGCCACAGCTCCGCCTGCCACACCACGTCGTCCGGCAGGGGGGCCCCGTCGGCGTCGGTGTCCGCGCCATCGGCCCATGACCGCACCATGGCCGGGCGCTGGGCGCCGTAGGAGTCGAACAGCGCGCACACCCGCCGGGCGAGGGAGACCCGCCGGCTTGGTGCCGGCGCTTCGTCCTGCTCACGCCGACGCAGGTGCCGTGCGGGAATCGCCGCCCACGGCTGGGCGAGCGACTCCTCGAGGATCTCCAGCACGGTCCAGACGGCACGCTGCGCCGCCCACGGGTCGCGTGCCGCATCAACTCCGGTGGCCTGCGCGACGGCGGCACCGACGACGTCCGCCGGTGACGGGAAGCGGACGTTGGCGCAGACCCCGTCCCTGCTGCCGTCCCTCGGGCCGTCCCTGGTGCCCAGCTCGTGCGACAGGCGCTGGGCCAGCCACCGCTCGACTCCGCGGGTCGGTACGGCCACCACGTCGGCCGCGAACGGGTCCGGGGGGGCGTCGCGGAGCACCGCCGCCAGACCGGAGGCGAGGACGTCGGCGCGCTCGGCGCGGTGCACGTGCAGCACGTCAGTGTCCCGTCCGGTCGGGGCGGGAACCGACGGCCCGACCGGGGCTGAACCCGATCTCCCGGCCGGGGCGCCACCCGGCCGGCACTGTCGCCGGGGCAGCGTGCCGGGTCCCAGCAGCCGCGGTCATGACAGCGGATCCAGCTCCTCGGACGCCCTGATCTTGTCGGGCCACTCTACGGAGCGGAGCCCGCCCCGTCGCTACTCCGCGATGCTGTAGGTGGGGATGAGCAGGCCACGGGCCACGGTGTGGAAAGCGAGGTGGAAGGCCACGATCGCCGGCGTCGCGGACTCGTCCACGTCGAGCCGGTCGACGTCGATCGCGTGCACGGCGAAGTAGTAGCGATGGTCACGGTCACCGGGCGGCGGCGCGGCACCGAGGTACCCCAGCGAGCCGCCGTCGTTGCGGACCTGGAACGCGCCCTGCGGAAGCTGCTCGCCACCCTCCGCGCCCGCGCCCCGCGGCAGCGACGTCACGGACCGGTCGAGCCCGGCGACGACCCAGTGCCACCAGCCGCTCGGCGTGGGCGCGTCCGGGTCGAAGCACGTCACGACGAAGCCGCGCGTCTCCTCAGGAAAGCCCGACCACGACAGCTGCGGTGAGGTGTTGCCCCCTGCCGCGACGAACTCCTCCCCGAGCCGCTCGCCCGAGCGGACGTCCTCACTCGTCACGGGAAAGCTGCCGACCTTGGGCAGCAGCTCGTACGGGTCCGGCGCCACCGGTCTGTCCAGCGACATGCTCGACCTCCTCGCGTTCGATGTGCTGCGCCATGCCTCCCCTGCCTGTGGGCCGTCACACTCCCGAATCGAAGCTCGGAAAAGCAGGTGGCGCTGCGCCGGCAAGGCCGCGATGCTGGCGCCCATGATCGGACGCCTCTCCTCCGTCGTGCTGGACTGCCGGAACCCCAAGGCGCTGGCGGAGTTCTACTCGCAGCTGCTGGGCCTGCCCGTGACGCGGGTCGAGGACGACTGGGTCGACGTCGGCGGTCAGGACGGCACGCCGAAGCTCGCGTTCCAGCTCGCCCCGGACCACGAGCCCCCGACGTACCGCGACCCGGAGCATCCCCAGCAGATGCACCTCGACGTCCATGTGGACGACGTCGACACGGCGGAGGAGCGGGCGCTGGCGATCGGCGCGACGCGGCTGCCCGGCGAAGGTGGGGACTTCCGGGTCTACGCCGACCCGGCCGGGCACCCCTTCTGCCTGGTCTGGGACGTCTGAGGCGGCTGGCCCGGCCGGTGACTTGGCCGTTGCCGGCTCCCGCCGGGACCGCTCCGGCTCAGGCGGCCAGGCGCGCCCGGGCCGCGCGCTCCCGCGGGCTGCGCCGCAGGTCCTCCGGTACGGCGAGCAGCGCGGTCCGCAGAGCGGTGCCGGTGACCGTGGCGGTGAGGTCCGCCGCGGGCAGCGCCGGCACGCCGTACAGCCGTCGGGCCCACCGTGGGAGCAGCGCGCCAGCGAGAGCGACGACGCCGGCCCACAGCGGCCGCGCCGGCGTGGCCAGCTGCACCCACGCCGGCATGGGCGGGACCGCTCCGGCCACGGCCGCCTCCAGAGCGGCCGTCGTCACGGTCAGCTCCGGCCGCATCGAGTCGTAGTAGTCCTCGATCTCGGCGACGGTGACTGGCAGGGACGCGATGTCGAGGCCGACCAGCGCTCCGGCGGCGCGCTGCTCGTCCACGTAGGTGTCCGCCTCCGCGTCGGTCAGCCCGCCGCCGCAGCGCCGGTAGGTCGACAGGAAGGACTCGACCTCCACGCAGTGGACCCAGAGCAGCAGGTCGGGGTCGTCGACGCGGTAGGACCGGCCGGTCACGGCGTCGGTCACGGCCGGGATGCGCCGGTGCACCCCACGGACCCGCGCGCCCGCGCGGCGCGCCTCGTCCGTCGTACCGAACGTCACCGCGTCGACGAAGTCGCCCGTGCGCTGGAGACGTCCCCAGTGGTCGTCGCGGTAGCCGGAGTGGGCGAGGAACGCCGACATCGCCCTGCGGTGGCAGGCCTGCAGAAGCATCGCGCGCAGGCCGCCGACGAGCATCGAGGGGTCACCGTGAACCCGCCAGGTGACCGACTCCGGCCCGAACAACCCCACGTCGCCCACGGACCTACTGTGCGACGTCAGCGTGTCCGGCGCATCTCGTCGACCGGACGGGTCCGCCGGCCGGTCAGCCGCAGCAGCCTCCGCCGCAGCACCCGCCGCCCGATGACGGCGCGGACGACGGTGCGGACGGGACACCGGCCGCACCGACCACCGAGACCGCCGACCAGACCCGCGCCACGTCTGCGTGCCCCCCGGGGCAACGGGCGGGCGTGTCCTCGGTCATCCCGCGGCGGACCTCAAAGACGCGCTCGCAGGTACGGCAGCGGTAGTCGTAGGTGGCCATGCCCGCAGTCTAGGTCCGCATCGCTCGCATGCCCGCGGACGAAACCGGGGTAGGACCCCCGCCGTGGACATGCGCCGGCTGATCCTCGGTGACTGGACGCCGTACGTCCGGGACGGCATCGACCTCCTGCGCGTACTGCTCGTGGTCGGCAGCCTCGGCGGCTTCCTCCTCGGCCAGACCCGCGCCGGCGTCATCCTCGGCGTCTGCGCGGCAGCGGCGTGGGCGGTGCGGCCGCTGCACCTTCCCCGGGTGGTCGACCTGGCCTACGTCCTGGCCTGGTCGATGCAGGGATGGGGCGAGGCGTTCCGGCTCTACGACGTGCTCCCGTGGTTCGACGAGGCCATGCACTTCCTCATCCCCATGCTCGCCGCACCGGTCGTCTACATCGCCCACGCCCGCGCCGACGTCGTACCGGATCCCAAGCAGGAGACGCACACGCGTCACCTCGTCGGCATCGCGATCCTCACCGTGGCGCTCGGCATCACCGTCGGGGCGGTGTGGGAGATGCTCGAGTGGGTCTCCGACCGCACCATCGGCAGCACGCTGCAGGAGGGCAACACCGACACGGTCACCGACCTCATGCTCGACGGCGCCGGGGCGATCGTCGGGGCGCTGCTGCTGGTGCAGTGGACGCGCCACAGCTGGGGTTCGGTACGCCGGATTCCCGGAGAGAACCGCTTCGAGGCCACCAGATAGGCACGACGTCAGGAGACGTAGATGCACTACCGCACGCTCGGCAAGACAGGACTGTCCGTCTCGGAGATCGGCTACGGCGCCTGGGGCATCGGCGGGTCGATGTGGATCGGCGCGGAGGAGGACGAGTCCGTGCGGGCGCTGCGGCGCGCGATCGAGCTCGGCGTGAACTTCATCGACACGGCGAGGGGGTACGGCGAGAGCGAGCGCATCGTCGGCCGCGTCCTGCGGGAGCATTCCGGCGACGACGTGTACGTCGCGACGAAGGTGCCGCCGAAGAACGAGACGTGGCCGGCGCCCGCGGGCCTCGACCCGTCGGAGACGTTCCCCGGCGACCACATCCGCGCCAGCCTCGAGACGAGCCTGCGCGAGTCCGGGCTCGAAGCCTTCGACGTGCTGCAGTTCCACGTCTGGAGCGACGAGTGGGTCGGCCGCGGCGACTGGCTCGAGACCATCGACTCCCTCAAGCAGGAAGGCAAGATCCGCGCCTTCGGCATCTCCATCAACGACTACCAGCCCGACAACGGAGTCGAGCTCGTCCGTAGCGGCGTCGTCGACACGGTGCAGGTCATCTACAACGTTTTCCACCAGTCGCCCGAGGAGTCCCTGCTGCCTGCCTGTGCCCAGCACGACGTCGGCGTCATCGTGCGCGTCGCCCTGGACGAGGGCGGGCTCACCGGCCGCATCACGGCTGACTCGAGCTTCCCGGAAGGCGACTGGCGCAACGAGTACTTCGGCGGCGACCGGCCGGCTCAGGTCGACGAGCACGTCCGCGGCATCCTCGACGACCTGGGCGTGGAGCGGGACGACCTCGCGGAGGTGGCGCTGCGCTACGTCCTGAGCGACCCGGCCGTGTCGACCGTCATCGCGGGCATGCGGTCCGTGCGCAACGTCGAGCGCAACGCCGCGGTCGGTGACGGCAACGGCCTGCCGGCCGACCGGCGCGAGAAGCTGCGCAAGCACCGGTGGGAGCGCAACTTCTACCAGCCGGCGTAGCGCCGAGCGCGCTCAGAACCCGAGCGCGAGCCGGTAATAGGCGGCGTTCCAGCGCAGCTCCTTGGCGAGGCCGCGCGTCGTGGTGGACTCGTCGATGAGGACCAGCTCCGTGCCGGCGATGTCGGCGAAGTCCGCGAGCGCCTCGAGACCGACCGCGGAGTTCAGGACGGTGTGGTGCGGGCCGCCGGAGAGGATCCAGCCCTCGGTCGACGTGGCCAGGTTCGGCGCGGGCTTCCACACGGCTCGCGCCACCGGCAGCGCAGGCAGCGGCTCGTCCGGCGCGACGAGCTCGACGACGTTGGCGGTCAGGCGGAACCGGTCACCGAGGTCGGCCAGGCCGACGACGAACGCCGGCCCGGGCGTCGCGGTGAACACCAGGCGCACGGGGTCCTCACGCCCGCCGATGCCCAGTGGGTGGATCTCGCAGCTCGGCGTCTCGTCCGTGATGGTGGGGCCGACCTCGAGCATGTGGGCGCCGACGATCTTCGGCTCCCCCGGACCGAGGTGATAGGTGTAGTCCTCCATGAACGACGTGCCGCCGTCGCGGCCGACGGACATCACCTTCAGCGTCCGCAGCAGGGCGGCGGTCTTCCAGTCCCCCCCGCCGCCGAAGCCGTAGCCGTCGGCCATGAGCCGCTGGACCGCGAGACCCGGGAGCTGGCGCAGCCCGCCGAGGTCCTGGAAGTCGTGAAGGCGGTGAAGCCGCCGTCCTCGAGGAAGGCGCGCAGGCCGCGCTCGATCCGCGCGGCGTAGCGCAGCGAGTCGTGCCGTTCCCCGCCGGCGCGCAGCTCCGGCGCGACGGCGTAGGCGTCGTCGTACTCGACCACCAGCTTGTCGACGTCCACGTCGCTGGCCGCGTCGACCGACTCGACGAGGTCGTTGACGCCGTAGGTGTTCACCGACAGCCCGAAGCGCATCTGCGCCTCGACCTTGTCCCCCTCGGTCACCGCGACGTCGCGCATGTTGTCGCCGAAGCGCGCCAGCCGCATCGTGCGCGACGCGTGCCATCCCGCCGCGGCCCGAGCCCACGCGGAGACCCGCTCGGCCACGGCGGCGTCGGTCACGTGCCCGGCGACGATCGTGCGCGCGACGCCCATGCGCGCGCCGATGTAGCCGAACTCGCGGTCGCCGTGCGCCGCCTGGTTGAGGTTCATGTAATCCATGTCGATCTGCCCCCACGGCAGCGAGCGGTTCGCCTGGGTGTGCAGGTGCAGCATCGGCTTGTGGAGCGCGTCCAGCCCGGCGATCCACATCTTGGCCGGCGAGAAGGTGTGCATCCACGCGATGACACTGACGCAGGCGTCGATCGCCGTGGCCTCGAGGCAGGTACGCCGGATCACGTCGGCGGTCGTGACGACCGGCTTCCATACGATGCGTGCGGACAGGCCCGCGGTCGCGGCGAGCGTGCGGGCGATCCCCTCCGACTGCTCGCGGACCTGGCGCAGCGTGTCCTCGCCGTACAGGTCGTGGCTGCCCGTGAGGAACCAGATCTCCAGGTCCTCGTGCGCCGACATCTCGACCACTTCCGCCCTCTTCCCGCGTTGCCGCGCGCACGTGTGACGCCGACCGCTGTGCGAGCGGGCCGGACGGGGTGCCGGCAGGCGTTCCCAGTGCCACCGATGTTGCGTTCACAAGAGCGACGTCAAGTGCCACGTCGAGTCGGCGGGCGGGAGGGTCAGGCCGACGCGGAGCGCTTGCGCGCCCGGTGGGCGGCGACGTGCGTGCGGTTCGCGCAGCCGGTGTCGCAGAAGCGGCGCGAGGAGTTCCGCGACAGGTCGACGAGCACGGCGCGGCAGCCCTGGGCCGCGCACGTCCTGAGCCGGCCGACGTCGTCGCCTCGGACGACGTCGAGCACCGCCATTGCGGCCTCGGCGCCGATGCGGTCGGCCAGCGGCGCCTCCGGACGGGTCACGTGCAGGTGCCAGTCCCACCCGTCGTGGCGGACCAGGTGCGGCCGGGCGCCGGTCCGCTCGAGGAGGTCGTTGATCCCGGCGACCAGCGCATCGGTGTCCGAGACCGTCCATAGGTCCCGCAGGCGGTTCCGCAGCAGTCGCACACTCGCCACCTCCTCGTCCGTGCCGTCCCGGCGGCCGGTGTAGCCGTGCCGGTCGAGGAACCGCTGGAGGTCCGCGGGTGAGCGGAGCTCGTCGGGGGCGCCCGACGCCGTGTTGACCAGCGCCGCCGCGGCGACGAGGGCCGCCTCGGTGTCATGGGTGAAATACATGTTGACTCCTGACACGACGGTCCGTCAGCATGCAGGGACCGTCCGGAGCATACGGCCGGACGGTCCTGACAAGGGGGCGGTATGGGCACCGACGTGCGAGGTCTCTCGCTGGCACTGCTCTCCGCGGCGGCCTTCGGCAGCTCGGGGCCCTTCGCGCGCGCCCTGCTGGACGCCGGATGGACTCCCGGCGCCGCAGTGCTCGTTCGGGTGGCCGGGTCGGCGCTCGTGCTCGTCGCGCTCACGCTGCTGCTCCGTCGCCCGCAGCTGCGGGCGGTGCTGCGCGCCCGCCGTACGGTCCTGGTCTACGGGGTCGTTGCCGTGGCCGGTGTCCAGGTCTGCTTCTTCTCGGCCGTGCAGACGCTCTCGGTCGGGGTGGCCCTGCTGCTGGAGTACCTCGCGCCGGTCCTCGTGGTGTGCTGGCTCTGGTTGCACACCGGGCGCCGGCCATCCCGGCGTACGGTCGCGGGCGGGGTCCTTGCGCTGCTGGGGACCGCCGGTGTCCTCGACGTGTTCAGCGGCGCAACGATCCACCCCGCGGGCGTGCTGTGGGCGTTGGGTGCAGCCGTGTGCCTGTCCTGCTACTTCCTCGTGCTCGGCCGCGACGCGGACGCCGGTGAGGCACTGGACCCTGCCGCCCTCGCGACCGCCGGGATGGTCGTCGATGCGGTGGCGGTGTCCACGGCGGCGGCCGCCGGGGTCCTTCCCGTGACGTTCGGGAGTGCGACGACCACCCTGGCCGGTCGCGCTACACCTACCTGGCTCCCAGTCCTCACCCTCGTCCTGGTCTCCACCGTCCTGGCCTACCTGGCGGGAGCCGCTGCCCTCGCCCGCCTCGGCGCAGCCGCCGGGTCGCTGACCGGCCTGTCCGAGGTCGTGTTCGCGGTCGTCGCGGCCTGGCTGCTGCTGGGGCAGTGGCCCACCGGCGTGCAGCTCCTGGGCGGCGCCCTCGTCCTCGCCGGGGTCGCGCTGGCACAGACCCGGCGCCGGACGAGCCCGGCCGCGCCGGCACCCGCTGCCGTAGAGGTCGCGGCCGGCCCGGCCTGAGCCGGGTCTCCCGGTTGACCGCGCCCGAACCGGGCATCTGCCCGGAGGCGTTACGGACGAGAGGACGACATGGGACGGCAGCTCGGCGAGCGGCTGGTGAGCTGGGCCTCGATGGTCGAGCCCGCGACGCTCGAGCAGGCGCAACGGACGGCGGCGATGCCGTTCGTCTACCCGCACCTCGCGCTGATGCCCGACGCGCACCTCGGCAAGGGCGCAACGGTGGGCTCCGTCATCCCGACCCTCGAGGCGATCATCCCCGCCGCCGTCGGCGTCGACATCGGCTGCGGCATGATCGCCGTACGCACGCAGTTCTCCACGGAGGACCTGGACGGACGGGACCGGCGCACCTTGCGGCTGGCCATCGAGGCCGCGGTCCCGGTCTCCGCCGGGGGCTACAACCGCGACCTGACCGACACCGCGCGCAAGCGCGTCGAGGAGCTCGAGGCCGACGCGGAGGTCGACTACGCGTCCTACGCGCGGAACTGGCGGCTGCAGCTGGGCTCGCTCGGGTCCGGCAACCACTTCATCGAGGTGACCGTCGACGAGGCGTCGCGCGTGTGGCTCTTCCTCCACTCCGGGTCACGAGGCATCGGCAACCGGATCGCGGAGCACCACATCGAGGTGGCGCAGCGATTCTGTGCGGACGCGGGGATCCGGCTCGCCGACCGGGACCTTGCCTACCTCACCGAAGGTACGGCGGAGTTCGACGCCTACATCCGTGACCTTCGCTGGGCACAGCGCTTCGCGCTCCTGAACCGCGAGGAGATGATGGACCGCGTCGTCGAGTGCCTGGCGAGCTGGCTGGGCGAGCCGGTGGCCGAGACCGAGCGGATCAACTGCCACCACAACTTCACCCAGCAGGAGCACCACTACGGGCGGACGGTGTGGGTCTCGCGGAAGGGCGCGATCGAGGCGAGAGCCGGGCAGCCCGGGCTCATCCCCGGCTCGATGGGCACCGCGAGCTACGTCGTCGCCGGCAAGGGCGAGCCGGAGTCGCTGTGCTCGTCGCCGCACGGCGCGGGGCGCAACTACTCCCGGTCCAAGGCACGCAAGACCTTCACCGTCTCCCAGCTGCGTGAGGCGATGCGTGGCATCGAGTACCGCGACACCGACGCGTTCCTCGACGAGATCCCCGCGGCATACAAGGACATCAACCAGGTCATGGCCGACGCGGAGGACCTGGTCGAGGTACGTCACACCCTGCGCCAGATCGTGAACGTGAAGGGCGACTGACTTCTCCGGAACGCGCCGTGCAGTGGTGCACGGCGCGGGCAACCGCCGTACGAGACCCGATGGAGGACGACGTGCTGCTGACCGTGGTGGCTGACTACGGCACGGGTGACCTGGCGTTCGCCGAGGTGCGCCAGCGCCTCGCATCGCTGCTACCGGAGGCAGACGTCACGGCTGTGCCCGTCCCGCCGTTCGACACGGTCAGCGCGGGGTTCTGCGTCGCGCAGCTCGCCTTCGCCGACGGACCCGCCGACCGGGTGCTCTACGTCAACGTCGCCCCCCGCCAGGACGCGGACGACCCGCGTGAGGACAACGCCGGCGAGCGCCTGGTCGCGGCCCGGCTGGACACCGGTGTCCTGGTCGTCGGTGTCGCCTCCGGCGCAAGCCTGTCCTTCCTCGCCGACGAGGGCGTCGAACTGCGGGCCGTCGACGTGCCGGACAAGGGCTCGCAGTTCCGCTCCCGCGACGTCTTCCCCGACGCGCTCGCCGCCCTCGTACGCGGCGAGTCGCACCTGCTGGACGAGCCGGTGACCGTGGACCCCGCCCCCGAGCGTGCAGTGGTGTACGTCGACGGCTACGGCAACCTCAAGACCAGCTGGTACGACGCGCCCGCGCCGCCCGGATCGCGGGTGCGGGTCCGGGTCGGCGAGAACGTCGGTGAGGCGGTCGTCAGCGACGGCGTGTTCACTGTCCCCAGCGGCGAGACGTCGTTCGCGCCCGGGAGCTCCGGGTGGCCCACCGCGGACGGGGGCCGGCGTACCTGCTTCGAGCTGTTCACTCGTGGCGGCAGCGCCGCGGAGCTGTTCGGCCACCCGCCGGCGGGGGCGCTCGTCACGGTCGAGACGGTCGACCCCGCCGGCTGACCAGCCTACGGACACGGTGTCGGTTTCAGGACGCCCGCGTGGCCTCGGCGTTCTCGGCGTCGACGGCCAGGATGTCTCCCGGCTGGCACCCCAGCACGTCGCAGATCGCCGTCAGCGTCGAGAACCGGATGGCCTTCGCACGGCCGTTCTTGAGAATCGAGAGGTTGACGATCGTCATGCCCACGCGGTCGGCGAGCTCCGTGAGGGTCATGCCCCTCTCCGCGAGCAGCCGGTCGAGGTGCACCACGACCCGAGACGTCTCTGCCTCCGGGGCCATCAGACGAGACCCTCGACGTCCTCGCGCAGGCGCGTGCCCTGGCGGAAGGCCTCGGCCACGACGCCCACGATGAGACCGACGACCACCGGCCAGAGCAGCAGCGTCGCCGACGGCTCGACGAACTCCGCTACCCGCGGATCCTCGAGCAGCGGCATCCGGGCGAGGTCGCCCAGAAGGGTCGCGGGAGTCACCGCCATAATCACCAGACCGAGAACCGACATCCGCCGGGCGTTGGCCGCGACGAAGGCATCGCCCCGGGAGGTGTCGCCGACCATCCGGCGCAGGAGCAGCAGCCCGGCGAGCGCCAGCGCACCGACGAGGAGCGGCCCCAGGACCCACAGGGCGCGCTGCGACGGTGAGGTCCCAGAACGCCACTGTCCCTGTCCACGGGCCGTTCAGCTCGGCGCCCAGAAACTCCCCCCCAGCGGCTCATACCCGTGCACGTATGCCGGGACGGCGAGGCGCGCCTCCACCGACGGCGCCGTCGCGAGGACCGGCTTGGCGACGCCGGGCAGGACGTTGATCAAGCTGGTGTAGCGGAACAGGACGGGACTCATGACCAGCCAGGCCAGCTGTGCCGTGACCAGCGCGATCGCCACCCGCAGGACCGACTCCACCAGGCGCATGCCGCGTGTTCCCATGACCCACCCCTTATCGAAAGTCGTTGTTAACGAAAGGCGATAAGGAGGCGCAGGCGCGGCGTCAAGCGCCCGCGTGCGGCCGATCGGGTGGTCCTCCGGTGCACCTCGCCGTCACAGCACCCCTTGGGTCACAGCAGCCCTTGGGTCCGAAGCCGTCCCGCGAGCCCGGTCCCGTCCGCCGCGGCGACCCACGGCACCTCGACCGGTCCACGACGGCCGACGCAGCGCTCCGCCGGCGCGGTCGACCCGCTGGCGAGCACCTGCTCCGTCGGCGTCAGCTGGCGGATCGCCACGGCGAGCACCTTGTCGCGTCGTTCCTCCGCGAAGGCTCCGTAAATCTCCGGGTCGTGCTGGCCGTCGTCGCCGACGAGCAGCCAGCGCAGGTGCGGCAGCTCCTCGACCAGCCGGCGCAGCGCGGTGCGCTTGTGCTCGACGCCGCTGCGGAACCAGCCCGTGCGGGTCGGTCCCCAGTCGGTCAGCAGCAGCGGCCCCGGGGGGTAGCCGTGCCGGGCGAGGAACCGCTCCAACGTCGGCGCGACGTTCCAGGCGCCGGTGGAGAGGTAGACGACGATGCCGGTCGGGTGCGCGGCCATTGCGTCGGAGAGCATCCGGGCCATCCCGGGCACGGGTCGCCGGGCGTGCTCGCGAAGCACGAAGGTGTTCCAGGCGGCGATCAGCGGGCGCGGCAGGAGCGTGACCATCACGGTGTCATCGATGTCGCTGACGATGCCGACAGCACAAGACGGGTCGACCACCCGGACGTCGCAGTTCGTCGCGACCTGGCCCTCGACGCTCATCGTCACCGGATGCCAGCCGGGCTCGAGGTCGACGGGCAGGCGCACGTCGACGTACCCGCTCCGATCGGTCACGACCTGGTGCCGGGCGCTCCCCACGTCCACGGTCACCACGCAGCGGGCCACCGGCAGCGTGACGAACGCCCGCCACCCCCGCTGCGGGTCCCGCCGCTCGGCGTCGCTCTCCCCCGGCCTTCGAGGCGGCGAGAGCAGGACCCGCGCGAAGACACGGACCCAGCCCGGCGCGCCGTACCCGGTGTAGGCGAGCACCCGCGGACGCCAGCCGCGACGGCCCAACCGGCTTCCCACGGCACCGACCACCGCATCCTCGACCCGGGCGGAGACGTGGGCCCTGGCTTCGGTCCTCGACGCTTCTCGAATCGACACGAGGGCGATCCTTCCCCCGCCCCGCGCCGGCATCACGCGCCCGCACCCGGCAGGGATGGCGCCGCGCAGCACGGGCAGGATGGGCACGCGCCCCGCCGTACCGACGCCGAAGGAGACCCACGATGTCCCTGCACCCGCGCGCCGGCAAGCCCGCCGAGCCGTCCGACCTGGTCGATGTCGCGGCACTCGTGACGGCCTACTACGCGACGCACCCGGACCCGGACGACGCGGGTCAGCGGGTGTCCTTCGGTACGTCGGGCCACCGCGGTTCGTCGCTGCACGCCGCGTTCAACGACGACCACATCGCCGCGACGACGCAGGCGATCTGCGAGTACCGCGCGGCGAACGGCATCGACGGGCCGCTCTTCCTCGCCAAGGACACGCACGCGCTGTCCGAGCCGGCCTGGACGACGGCACTGGAGGTGCTGACGGCCAACGGCGTGACCGTGCTGGTGGACAGCGGCGGGCGCTACACGCCGACGCCGGCGCTTTCCCACGCGATCCTCACGCACAACGCTAAGGGCGCGGCGAAGGCCGACGGCATCGTCGTGACGCCGTCGCACAACCCGCCCGCCGACGGCGGGTTCAAGTACAACCCGCCGGACGGTGGTCCCGCCGGCAGCGACATCACCAAGCAGGTGCAGGACCGGGCCAACGCACTGCTGGCCGAGGGCCTGTCCGGCGTACAGCGGTGGACGCTGGCCCGGGCCCGCCGCGACGGGGACGTGAGCACCTACGACTACCTCTCCTCCTACGTCGACGACCTCCCCTCTGTGGTCGACATCGACGCGGTCCGGGACGCGGGCGTACGCATCGGCGCAGACCCGCTCGGCGGGGCGTCGGTGGACTACTGGGCTGCGATCGCCGAGCGGCACAAGCTCGACCTGACCGTGGTGAACCCCCTGGTCGATCCGACGTGGCGGTTCATGACGCTCGACTGGGACGGCAAGATCCGGATGGACTGCTCGTCGTCCTACGCGATGGCCTCCCTCATCGACAAGCGCTCCCAGTACCAGCTCGCGACGGGCAACGACGCGGACGCCGACCGGCACGGCATCGTCACGCCCGACGCCGGGCTGATGAACCCGAACCACTACCTCGCCGTCGCGATCGAGTACCTCTTCGCCCACCGGGACGGGTGGTCCGCGGACGCCGCGATCGGCAAGACACTGGTGTCTTCCAGCATGATCGACCGGGTGGCCGAGGGGCTCGGCCGACGGCTGGTCGAAGTGCCGGTGGGCTTCAAATGGTTCGTCCCCGGGCTTGTGGACGGGTCCGTCGCGTTCGGAGGCGAGGAGAGCGCCGGCGCGTCCTTCCTGCGCCGCGACGGCCGGGTCTGGACGACTGACAAGGACGGCATCATCCTCTGCCTGCTCGCCTCGGAGATTCTCGCTGTGACCGGCCAGTCCCCGAGCGAGCGATACCGCTCGCTGACCGAGCGGTACGGCGACCCCGCCTACGCCCGCGTCGACGCGCCGGCCTCCCGGGAGCAGAAGGCCGTGCTGGGCAAGCTCTCGCCTGACCAGGTGACGGCGACCGAGCTCGCCGGCGAGCCGGTGACGGCGAAGCTCACGAGTGCGCCTGGCAACGGCGCCGCGATCGGCGGGCTGAAGGTCACGACCGGGAGCGGCTGGTTCGCCGCGCGGCCCTCGGGCACCGAGGACGTCTACAAGATCTACGCCGAGAGCTTCCGGGGTCCCGAGCACCTGGCGCAGATCCAGAGCGAGGCGCGCGATGTCGTGGGCGCCGCGCTCGGCAGCTGACGTCAGCGCCGCTCCAGCGAGGCGTCGGGCGCGCAGTGCGGCACGGACAGGCCCCCGGCCGTTGCTCGGTCGGGGGCCTGTCCGGCGTCACACCGACGTCACCGCACGACGTAGGCCGCGTGGATCGTCTGCGTCACCGACGCGCCGCCGTCGTCCGTGGCCGCCATCCGCAGCGCCACGGGCCCGCGGTAGTCGCCGTGCCGGACGACGACCTCGAACCCGGCCGAACCCGTGCGGGTGACAGCGGCCCGGTGCCACGTCCGGCCCCCGTCGTAGGACGTAGCGGCGGAGAGCCGCTGCACCTTCGCCGCGCCGAGATCGGCCGGGAGGTAGGCCGATACCGGGAAGCGCAGCGTCTCCGACGGTGTGGCGTTGTCGCGGCTGAGCGGCATCACCGCGTGCAGCGAGAGCAGCCGGAGTGAGGCCGGCGAGGCGGCCTTGCCCGAGGCGAACGTCCACCGTGTCGACGTGCGGGTGGACCGCTCCCAGACGCCCGGCACGCGACGCTCGGCCTTCAACGACAGCTCGTAGCCCGCCGTGCTGCCCGGCAGACGCACGTCCTCGAGGAAGGGCTGCGTCGAGGCGAGGATCGTCTTTCCCCCGCTCGTCAGCCGCACCGTGAAGCGGTCGGACTCGGTGTAGTAGCCGACGCGACCGCTGCCGTCCGTCCAGGGTGAGAGGTAGCCGGTCACGAAGTTGCCCTCGCGGGTGGGCAGGATGTTGTACGGCACGTTCCGAGGCTGAGCCGGTCGCACCACCTGGTCCAGCCACTGCTCGGAGTAGCGCCCTCCGGCGGCGTACCGCTGCGGCGTCGCCTCCCAGGCGGCTGCCGTGGTGGGCCAGCCTTCCTCGTCCTGCGGCCCCACCACCTCGAAGTAGGACTGCCACCGGCCCGGAGACACGTAGTCCGTGCGCGTGGACCCGAGGCGGACCGGCAGGACCGCTACCCACGCGGACACGTCGGCCGGGAAGCGCACCGGCGCGCCCAGGCCCTCGACGCCGTGGGAGTGGAACGTGCGGTCGACCGTCGCCAGGCTCGAAGCGGTGTAGCGGAAGTCCAGGTCCGCCGGAATCCGCTGCTTCGAGGACTCGAGGACCTGGTAGGTCCAGGGCGTGAACGGTCTGAGCACCATCCGCAGGTCCGCGGGGCCGTCGGCCGCCAGATCGGCGACCTTGGCACCCGAGCTGCGGGTCAGCGCCACGACCGCGACGGCCAGCATCTCCTCGATCCAGTAGCGGTCCTCGGGACCGTCGGTCCAGAACAGCACGCCCTTCGCACCGGCCCGTGCAGCGCGGCGGATCGTGTCGTCCACGGCCTTGCCAACCGGCGCCTGAACGAGGACCCACCGACCGCGCACGCCCGGCATCGTCCGGCCGTTCCCTCGGTCGACGACCTCGACGTCGTGGCGTCCTTCCATACCGGGGGTGTAGTGCCACATGGTCGAGATGCGCTCCCCCGAGGACGGGACCCGGATCACGAGCTCGGGGGCCCGGGCAGTGTGGGACGCGCTGAAGTCGAACCGACCCGCCCGCGGCGGCCCGGTTGGCGTCGCGTAGAAGTCGCCACCGAAGCCGAGCAGTCCGAGCCCGGAGCCACCGGCGTCGCTGTACGACACGGCCTCCAGCGCCGTCAGCACCGTCTCGGTGTCCCGACGGGGCAGGTGGAAGCGCACGGGCACTGCGTTCCGCGCATCGAGCACGGCGCGCGTGTCGCCCTTCACCGACACGTCGAGCTTCGCGGCCAGCGTCGTCGACGTCCGGTCACCAATCGCCGCGGCGACGTGCCACGGTCCCGGGGACACGCGGAACACCGGCCGGGTCCAGTCGGCGAGGTCGAAGCTGCTCGGCGCCTCCCCGGTCCTGGGGTTGAACAGCGTCACCAACGGCTCCTGCGCGACCGCGCCGGACCGGTCGAGGACCCGGACTCGCAGCGTGTACTTCTCGGTCTCCTTGACCAGACCGAACGCGGAGCGGATCTGCCGCCCCGCAGCGTCGGTCGCCGTCAGCAGGCCACCCCACCGGCCGACCCGCAACGCGTCCGGGTCCACCGTCACGCGCACCGTGGCGGATGCGCCCGCGGCGATGTCGACGCGACGGGTGCTGAACACCATTGCATCGGAGGGGGCCGCCGTGCCCTTGTCATCGACCATGGCACCGCGCAGGTCGAGCTGCACGGCCGCACGGCCGCGGTTGGTGTAGGTGACCTTGCGGGTGACCGGGTCGTCACCGCGGTGCGGCCAGTCGAAGAAGCCGAAGTTCACCGTGGGGCGGTCGACCGTGACGTCCTGCACGATGGAGCGCGCGACGTCCACCCGGCCGACGCCCTACGCGAAGACGCTGGTGCGCTTGCTCGGGACGGCGGAGGCCGCGAGCGCGGACTTCAACGTGGCCGCGCTCCACCGCGGGTGCTGCTGGGCGAGGATCGCGGCGGCACCCGCCACGTGCGGGGGTGGCCATCGAGGTGCCGGACGCGGCGACCCAGCCGGGCGAGACGACCTCGCCCATCTGGGTGCCCTTGGCCTGTGCGGCCGCGATCTCGACGCCCGGTGCGGTGATCTCGGGCTTGACCGCGCCGTCGCCAAGACGCGGCCCGCGGCTGGAGAAGTCGGCGAGGACGTCGTCGCGGTCGACGGCCCCGACGGTCAGAGCCGAGGAGGCTGCCGCCGGCGTGCTGACGCTCTCGTCCTCGCCGAAGTTGCCGGCGGCGATCACGAACAGTGAGCCGTACTTCGCCGTGAGGGCGTCCACGGCGAGGCTCATCGGGTCCTTGCCGTTGGAGGGGCCGCCGCCCAGGCTCATCGAGATGACCTTGGCACGGTGGGACGCCGCCCACTCCATGCCGGCGAGCACGCCGGACTCGGTGCCGGAGCCACTGGCGTCGAGGACCTTGCCGACCCAGAGATCGGCCCGGGGAGCGACGCCCCCGTAGCGCTTGTGCGAGCCACCGACGGTCGACGCGACGTGCGTGCCGTGCCCGTGGCCGTCGACGACCGTGGGTCGTCGCTGAAGTTCGCCGTGCGGCTGACGCGGCCCTTCAACGACGGGTGCGACGCATCGACACCCGTGTCGAGCACGGCCACGCTGACGCCCCGGCCGTCCAGGCCCCTGGCGTGCGCGGCCGGCGCCCCGATCTGGCGCACGGAGCGGTCAAGGTTCGCCCGAACGCGACCGTCGAGCCACACCATCTCGACTCCGGCGCCGAAGCCACGCGAGACCGCGGCGCCGCTGGACCCGCCCGCGGAGCGCAGGGCGGTGTCGATGCTGCGCCAGAACGTGCGCGCGGAGCTCTTTCGCGCCTCGACGGCACCTGCGCCGAGCACGGGCAGCGCACGGCGCAGCGTGCTGCCGGCCGGGGCCGCGACGCGGACCGGCCCGCCCGAGGCTGGCTCCCCTGTCGCCCGTGCCGCGACGGCGCCGCCGGTGAAGCCGAGGACGAGCGGCAGCGAGTCGGTGTCGCCGTCGGCGAAGCCGTCCTTCACCAGCCTGGTGACGTTGAACAGGTCGGAGTCGAGACGTCCCGCGGCAACCCACGGGAGCGCCTCGGTCGGGAGGACGTGCAGGTCCTCGCCCACCCGGCGTACGACAGCACCGGGGGCCGGGTCGGCCGCGTCCGGAGCGACGACCGCGTTGCGCCGGCCGTCCGCCGTGGTGATGACCCGCACCACGTCACCGGTGACGAGCGTCACCGTGTCGGTGCGAGGGCCGCGTGGTGAGTCGCCGGCCGCCGCCTCCCGCCGGTCCGCCGCGGACGACGGCTCGGCCGCTGCCCCTGCAGGTGACATGACGCCGGCCGCGACCGCTGACGTGAGAGCGACAGCGAGAAAGGACTGGAACGTCGGCGCCCGTCCGGGCGCACGATGGCGCAGTGAAGACATGCTGCGAAGACCCCCGAGATGTCGGTACCCCATGTCGACACCTCGAGAGAGGCGTCGCGGGGACCGTATCCCGGCGCAGTGAGAACGGGAGCGCGTTCGGAGATCTCTCCAATCGGCGCGTTCGGCCACGCGGACCGATTCAGGCGGATACATCCTGAAGTGCGAGGCGAATGAAGCCGAGCAGGAACGTCCACTCGGAGCGGCTGCACGGACGGTTCTGCACGCCCGACGCGCCGACGTGCCGGCTCCACCGCACTTCGAGGTCCCGTACGGCGAAGCGGCTGGGCTCGAGAACGAATTGTGCGTGGTGGAACGACGCCCCGGCGTTGCTCGCCGGGTTCGCCTCGCACAACCCGCGGGCGACCAGCACCTCGCCGAGGAAGGCGATGCCGGCGGTCACGTACGGCTGGGCCGGCACCCAGGTCGGCGTCACCGGCGTGGCCGACGGCGTCGTCGACATGGTGATCACGTGTCCTCCAGCGGGCGAGAAAGAGATGGCGAGTCCGGTCCGGTGGTCCGGCGGGCAGGTTCGAAGCGTCTGTCGCCCATGGTGTCGACCGGTCCGCACGGCGACTTGAGCCTCGTACGGCGCAGCAGGGCAGGGCACGCGCGGGGATAGCGTGGGAGGCGTGCGACGCGTCCTGCTCTCCCCCGCCTGGCTCGCGCTGCATGCTGTGGTCGCGGCAGCGGTCGCCGCCATGGTCCTTCTCGGGTGGTGGCAGCTGACGTCGTACCGCCAGTCCGGTGGCGACTCCGCCCGCGCCGCCACCGCCTCGACGCAGCCACCGCGTGCCCTGCCCGACGTCCTTCCGCCCGGGACCACGATGACCGCCGCGGCGGCGTTCCGCCCCGTCACGGTCTCCGGTCGTTACTCCGCGAGAGACCAGCTGCTCGTCCCGGGCCGGCGGCACGGCGGGCGCGCCGGGTTCGCCGTGGTGACGCCGCTCGTCCTTCCCGACGGCTCGGTCGCCGCGGTGTCCCGGGGCTGGGTGGAGGCGCCGGACGCGCCGGCGGCACAGGTCCCGGCCGGGCCGGTCACCGTCACGGGGACTCTCGAGCCGTCAGAGGATGCGACCTCGTCCGCGGTCGACCCCCGCACGGGCCCCGCACCGGGCCAGCTGCCGTACATCGCGACGGCCGAGCTCATGACCCACCTGCCCTACCCCCCCGACGTCTTGTACGACGGCTATGTCCTGCTGCGCGCGCAGCAGCCGCCGGCCGAGCCCGCGCCCGTGCCGTTGCCGGCGGAGCAACGTCACTCACCCGCCGGCGTGGGCCCTTGGCGCAACCTGTCCTATGCGGCGCAGTGGTGGGTCTTCGCCGCGGCGGCGGCCTTCTTCTGGGGCGCGGCCGTACGCCGGGAGGCCCGGCGAGACCCCGCACCCGACGACGTGCTGGTGGAGCGAGCGCGATGACCGGCGGCCGAGGCGAGGACGGGCTGTCGGCACAGGCGATGTCCGGGGACGAGGACCTGGTGCTCCCGGAGTTCGACCAGCCGCCGGCGGACCCCCTGCGGCTGCTGCGCGGGTGGCTGCGGGACGCCGCCACCTGCGGCGTCCGTGAACCCGCGGCCGTGGTCCTCGCCACGGTCGACCCGACCGGCCACCCGTCGACGCGGACGGTCCTGCTCAAGGACTGCGACGGCGACGGGCTGGTCGTGTCCGGGTCCCACGGCAGCCGCAAGGGCTGCGACCTCGCCGTCGTGCCGTGGGCTGCGGTGACGCTCTACTGGCGCGAGACGCTGCAGCAGGTCAACGTCGCGGGGAGGGTGCATGCGCTGCCGGACGAGGCCGCCGACGCGCTGTTCGCCGAACGGCCCCGCGCCGCGCAGGCGGCGGTGACGGTCTCGAGCCAGGGCGCCGAGCTGTACGACGAGGACGCCCTCCGCGCCGCGGCACAGGAGCTCGCCGCCGCGGGCCCGGACGTGCTGGCCCGCCCGGCGACATGGGGCGCGTGGCGGCTCGTCCCGGACCACGTCGAGTTCTGGCACGGCCGGCGACACCGGCTGCACCGGCGTCTGGCCTACACCCGGGACGGGACGGGCTGGTCCGCCCGACGCCTGCAGCCCTGACTCGCGGGACGGGCTGTGTGGGTTCGTGCGGTCGGGAAGCAGCGGACGGCGCGGCCTGCCCGGGCCGCGCCGCCGCTCGTCCCACGTCACT
Source organism: Actinomycetota bacterium (assembly GCA_030773595.1). Taxonomy (GTDB): domain Bacteria; phylum Actinomycetota; class Actinomycetes; order JALYMU01; family JALYMU01; genus JALYMU01. The sequence continues at coordinate 58,670 of JALYMU010000099.1, forward strand.
CGACGGTCAGCGACCGCGACTCACTCGACGACGCGCTGTAGCCGGTCACGCCCCCCGCGACGGCACGGAGAGTCCCTGACGTCGTCGGGTACACGGTCGCGGCGAAGGTCCCTGTCGCCGTCGTGGTCAAGCTCCGCACCAGGAGGTCAGGGCCTCCGTCCGCGGGCGTGAGCCAGATACGCACCGGCACGCCGATGCTGGGGCCCGCAAGGCTGCCTGCGGACACGGTGACCTTGCCGGACACGGTCAGAGGCGCGCGGTACGCGACCGCCGCCGCACTTGTCGACAGTGTCGTCGCCGTGTCCCACGGCAGGACCGTCACGGTACCCAGCGCCACGACCGCGGCCGGCTGCCCGGGCGCTCCGGCGTAGAGGACCTGCCAGGCACCGTCAGTGGTGGCCATGACCGGGACCCGGAACGTCCCGGTGCTGTCGGTCCGGCCGGATGCGATGGTGGACGCATAGGAACTCCCCGGCCTCGTCAGCTTGACCGTCACCGTCGCACCGGCCAGCGGCGTGAGCGTTCCTCCGGCGTCTCGCTGAAGGACGCCCGTGACGTTCGCGGTCTGTCGGTAGTAGGCCGAGGACCGGTCGACGGAGCCGTCGAGAACCGTGAGCGCCGGCCTGGCGACGATGTCGACCGGCGCCGAGGTGGCCGCTTGGAACCCGCTGCTCGCGGGGAGCTGGGCGCGCAGCCGCGCGGAGGCGAGAACCTTCACCGACAGCCGGTAGCGACCGCTCGCGTCGGTCCGCACCGCGGCCACGGGCGAGGCCGTTCCGGTGGTGCTGACCTTCACCACGGAGACGGTCTGGTTGGGGACCGGCACGGTCCCGCCCTCACGGGTCAGCGTCCCGGAGACGGTGACCACGTCGCCGGTGTAGACGTCGGTCGCGTCCGCGTCCATCGTGACCTCGGCCGTGCACTGCTGTGTGGTCACAGCGACCGAGCTCACCGAGGCCGCGGCGTTGTAGGGACCGACCGCCACAGTTCGGGCGGTGATGGACTGACTTCCCGACAGCGGCGCGTCGACCCGTGCGGTGCCCGTGCGGTCCGTGGTGGCCGAGCGGAGGACCGCCGGCGCGGTCATGGTGGCTGTCTGGCGCAAGACGTCGGTCCGGACACCGAAGACCGGGAGCCCGGTCACGACGTCCACGACGCTCCCGGCCAGCGCTGTATAGGCGCCGGTGCACGCGGTGTAGGACCCGGTTGCCCCGTGGACCGACGGCGTGACGGTGACGTCTCGACGCGTCGAGGCCGCGAAGGACAGCGTGGCGCTCGCGACAGCCGTGGCACCGAGGTCGTCCTTGGCGGTCGCCGTGACGGTCGTCGCCGCGGTCGTGCTGGCCGGGCACGTGATGGCGGTCTGTTCCGCGGTCGGGTCGCCGATGACGCAGGACGCGTTCGCCACCTTCCACGTCACCGTCGCGGTGCGCCCCTCAGGCAGCGCCAGCGTGGCGGTCGCCTGCGTCGGGAGCCCCGGGACGGCGGGGTTCACGGCCACGGTCACCGCGGTCTGAGTCGGCTTGCCGGCCTGGCCGCCGTTGGTGCCGTCACCGCCGCCGAGGAGGAACCGGCTGTTGGCGACGTTCCACCGACCGGCGAGGTAGGAGCCCGCGACGGGGTAGGTGGAAAAGTAGTCGTCAGAGTTGCAGTCCAGCAGCGCCTCATGCGTGTCGGCGCAGATATACCTCATGACGCCGGCGCTGCCTCCGTCGGCATAGCACATGCGGTCGCGCTCGTCGTTGCAGTGCCCGGCCTTCGTCGAGTTCGGCGCGGAGTTCTGCACGCCGCCGAAGTTGTGCACCAGCTCGTGCGTCTCGACCGAGTAGCCGCCCCGCCCGGCCCAGCAGGCCTGGTCGACTCTCGAGTACATCGCGTAGGTCCCGTTGTTGAGGTTGTCCTGGCCCGGCCGGTCGTCGCTGCTGTAGAGGTGCCCGAGGCCGCAGTAGACGGTCGCGTCGGTCCACATGAGGTACTTCCGGTTGGGCAGCGTGTGGCCCATCGCGCGGACGGCGGACATGGTGTCGTTGAAGTTCGCCGTCTTGCCGGCCGGGACCGTGACGTTCAGGACGGTCGCCTTGCACCCCGTCGTAGCGGGTTCATGGACCCACCGGACGCTGCGGACACCGCCGGTCACGGCCGCGGACCGGTTGACCACGTCGTCGACACCCGCCGCCCACTGCTGCAAGGACGGGAGGAGCTCGGCGTACCGATTGACCTTGCCGGCCTCGACGACGTACATCGCCTGGACGCGGTAGCCGGAGGACCCGTCGCCGTCGCAGGTGACGTCCGAGCCGGTCGCCATGGCAGCGGGCGAGGCGACACCGAGGTCGTTCGCCGCGGCGACGGCGGCCGGGCCCGCGCCCGTCCGGCGTACGGCCTCGTCCGTGGACACCGGGTCGCGCACGTCGACGCCGGGAGGCGCCTCGTCGAGGTGCACGCAGGCGACCGGCTCACCCGGCTTCGACGTCGAAGGAGTCGAGAGGTGCCCGGCGCAGGTGCCCGGGACCTGCGTCAAGCCGTCGTACACCCGGCCCACGGCGGGGTCCTCAGGCAGCAGCCGCGGGGAAGCGTCAGCGGTCGCGGAGGTGGCCAGCGCACGGGGCGCCGGCGCGAAAGCGCCGGGAAGAACTCCCAAGGTGCCCGCGAGTGCTGCCGATAGGACGGCGACGAGGGTGCTGCGACGACGAGATGACATGCCTATGTTGTCGGGTCCGCGGGACCACGGCCGCACGCCCGTCCGGGTGAGGCGCGGGTGGCATCCGGATGAACGCAGGCGCCGCGCTGCGGTCAGCGCACGGCACGTTCGCGTGGCCGGACGTACGGCGAGACGTCACGCACGACCGCGCGCTCGGCGACGAACGACGCGAACGGCACCGTGCCGGCGAGCAGCACGAGCGCCGAGCGCACCACGCCCCAGCGCAGCCGGTAGGCGAGGAAGCCCGCCACGGCGAGGTAGACCATGTAGAGCCAGCCGTGCAGCACGCCAACGACTCCGACCAGGCGCTCGTCGCCGCCGACGTACTTCAGCGGCATCGCGACGAACAGCAGCACCACCAGCAGCACGCCCGTCACGTAGGCCATGACGCGGTAGCGCGTCAGTGCGCCTGGGGTGACGTAGGCCGGCTCCGGCACGGGCAGCTCCTCAGGTTGCGGGGGCACGGGCCCTCACCCGCGAGACTAGCCGCGGGCGCGGCCGGACCCGTACCCGCCGGCAGCCTCACCCGCCGCCGGGCGGCGGCAGCGACTGCTCCCGGCGCAGCGCCGGCGCAGCGAGGTCGCCGAGCCGGTCGAGCCGCGCCCGGGCGTCAGGGATGCCGGCGGGCAAGCCGCGGTCGTCGCCGGCGTGCACGACCGCCTCCACCTCCGCCCACGTCACCGGCAGCGACACGGTCGGGCGCACGCCGCCGGCGCGCAGGGAGTACGGCGCGACGGTGCTCTTGCCGGGGTCGTTCTGACTCCAGTCGACGAACACCCGTCCCGGGCGTCGGGCCTTGGTCATGACGTCGATGACGCCGCCCGGGTCCTCGGCCGTCAGCGTGCGCGCGAGGTCGCGGACCCACGCCTTCGTGACGTCGTACGTCGCGCCCGGTGCGAGCGGTACGACGACGTGCATGCCCTTGCCACCGGAGGTCTTCACGACCCCGACCAGGCTGGCGTCCGCGAGTAGGTGCCGGACCCGCAGCGCCACCGCGCAGGCGTGCACCCGTCCCGCGGGCGGCCCCGGGTCGAGGTCGACGACGGCGTGGGTCGGCTCGTCGAGGGCGTCGACGAACGACAGGAAGGGGTGCATCTCCACGGTCGAGAGGTTCGCCGCCCACACCAGCCCGGCGAGGTCGTCCACGACGGGCGCCTCGAACGTCTTGCCCGTGCGTGGGTAGTGCAGCTCCACCGTGCGCAGCCAGCGCGGGTGCGGCGGACACCTCGTCTGGAAGAAGTGCCGGCCGGTCAGTCCCTCGGGGAAGCGGTGCAGGGTGACCGGCCGACCGGCGAGGTGCGGCAGGAGCACGTCCGCGACCTGGACGTAGTAGTCGATGAGGTCCCGCTTCGTCACGCCAGGGCCCGGCCACATCACCCGGTCGAGCGTCGACAGCCGCAGGACCCGCCCGCCCACGTCGACGTCGACGGTCACGGCCCCGCGCCCAGCTGTGCGGTCGAGCAGCTCGCGGCGTCCCGGTCCGGTCGCCAGCGCAGCAGCCGCGCCGGGTGGCGGAACCGCAGTCCTTCGACGTGGTCGTAGGCGACCTCGCAGACGAGCACGGGCTCGACCGGGACCCAGTCCCGCGGCTGGTCCGGTGTCCACCGCCCGGCGGTCCCCTTCAACCGCCCCAGCGCCCCGCCCTCGAGCCCGAAGCCGCGCTCCCACGGGTGGCCCCCGAGCGGCCGGACCAGCGGCCGCAGCACGGCTGCGAGCTCCCGGCGCCGGGGCCGGGCCATGCCGGCGACCACGCCGACGTGGTGCAGGACGCGGGCGTCGTCGTAGAGCCCCAGCAGGAGCGCGACGATCTCGTCAGACGTCGCGCCGGGGCGCACGCCCGCGACGACACAGTCGACGGTCCGCTCGCGCTTGACCTTCACCATCGCGCGCCGTCCCGGCTCGTACGCCGCGTCCCGGCGCTTCGCCACGACGCCGTCCACCCCGCCACCGGGCACGCCGTCGAGCCACCGCGCGGCCTCGGCGGCGTCGTCGGT
>JALYMU010000100.1 GCA_030773595.1 Actinomycetota bacterium
GCCCACGCACTGCGGGGCCGGCCCGTCAGCTCCGACCCGGCAGCCGCACCGGCGGCCCGGGCAGCCAGGACGCTGACCAGCGCGGCGAGCTCGACATCGTCGGGGGTCCCTCGGACGATCCGCAGGACGGGCGCGCGGTCATCCCCTCCGCCGGTGCTCACGCGTCCTCCTCGTCGTCGTCGTCGGGCTGAGGCGGGACGCTGCGTGACGCCCCGAAGCTCGGGACCACGAAGCCGGCCTCCTCCAGGCGGCGAAGGACGTCGAACCCCGCGTCGTCGACCACGTCGAGGGCCCGGTCCAGGGACTCGGCCGACGCGCCGGGCGGCACGCCGACGACGAAGTGCAGGAAGAAGTCGTCGCCGTCGACGACGATGCCCTCGTCGTCCGGTTCTTCCGCCGTGTCGTCCTCGAGCCGGGTCAGCGGCGGCAGGCCGAGCATGACGCCGGCGGCGCTGTGGAAGTCGCCGAGGGCGTCCTCGAAGCCACTCTCGGCTGCCTCGAGACGGGGGTCGGCCAGGGCGTCCTCGGTGCTGTCCGCCTCGAGCGCCAGACCCTCGACGACGGCGGCCCAGGCGTCCAGGCGCTGGTGGACGGCGGCGATCGCCGCGCGGAAGTCGACCTCTGGCTCGCTCACGGGGCTCATTGTCCCGCCCGGCGCGGCCCGCGCCGACCCGCCGTACGCCACGGAACCCCAGCCCCGCTCACAGCGGGATGTTGCCGTGCTTCTTCGGCGGCAGAGTCGCGCGCTTCGTCCGCAGCGCGCGCAGCGCCTTCACCACCATCGGTCGGGTCTGGGACGGGGCGATGACCGAGTCGACGTAGCCCCGCTCCGCGGCGATGTAGGGGTTGGCGAGGGTGTCCTCGTACTGCTCGACGAGCTCGCGCCGGCGGGCGTCGGGGTCCTCGGCCTCGGCGAGGTCCTTGCGGTAGAGGACGTTCACCGCACCCTGCGCGCCCATGACCGCGATCTGCGCGGTGGGCCAGGCGAGGTTGACGTCGGCGCCGAGGTGCTTGGAGCCCATCACGTCGTAGGCGCCACCGTAGGCCTTGCGGGTGATGACGGTGACCTTGGGCACGGTGGCCTCGGCGTAGGCGTAGATCAGCTTGGCGCCGCGGCGGATGATGCCGTTCCACTCCTGCGCCGTGCCCGGCAGGAAGCCGGGGACGTCGACGAAGGTCAGCACCGGGAGGTTGAAGGCGTCACAGGTCCGGACGAACCGCGCCGCCTTCTCGGAGGCGTCGATGTCGAGCGTCCCGGCGTACTGCATCGGTTGGTTCGCGACCACGCCGATCGGGTGCCCGTCGACGCGGCCGAAGCCGACGAGCACGTTCGGGGCGAACAGCCCCTGCACCTCGAGGAAGTCGCCGTCGTCGAGGACGTGCTCGACGACGCGGTGCATGTCGTAGGGGTGGTTGGGCGAGTCCGGGATGACCGTGTCGAGCTCGAGGTCCTCGTCGCTCACCTCGAGCGGGTCCACGTCCGGCGAGCCCCAGACCGGCGGGTCCTCGAGGTTGTTCGAGGGCAGGTGGGCCAGCAGCGCCTTGACGTAGTCGATGGCGTCGTTCTCGTCCGAGGCGAGGTAGTGCGCGTTGCCCGAGGTCGTGTTGTGCGTGCGGGCTCCGCCGAGCTCCTCGAAGCCGACGTCCTCGCCGGTGACGGTCTTGATCACGTCCGGGCCGGTGATGAACATGTGGGAGGTCTTGTCGACCATGACGGTGAAGTCGGTGATGGCGGGGGAGTAGACCGCGCCACCCGCGCACGGGCCCATGATCAGCGAGATCTGCGGGACCACTCCCGAGGCGAGGACGTTGCGGTAGAAGATCTCGCCGTACCGGCCGAGCGCGACGACGCCCTCCTGGATGCGCGCGCCGCCCGAGTCGTTGATCCCGATCAGCGGGCAGCCGATCCGCATGGCGAGGTCCATGACCTTGAGGATCTTCTCGCCGAGCACCTCGCCCAGCGAGCCGCCGAAGACCGTGAAGTCCTGGGAGTAGACGCACACCTGGCGACCATCGACCGTGCCGAAGCCGGTGACCACGCCGTCGCCGTAGGGGCGGTTGCGGTCCATGCCGAAGTTGGAGGACCGGTGGCGGGCGTACTCGTCCAGCTCCGTGAACGAACCCTCGTCCAGGAGGGCGTCGATCCGCTCGCGCGCGGTCATCTTGCCCTTGGCGTGCTGCTTCTCGACGGCGCGCTCGGACCCCGCGTTGACGGCCTCATCGTGGCGGCGGCGCAGGTCCGCCAGCTTGCCCGCGGTCGTGTGGATGTCGGGCTCGGGCGACGTTGCTGCTGCCGTCATGGCGCGGAAGCCTAGCCATGCCGCGGTGGATCGTCGCACCGCCGTGCGCCGGGCTCGCGACGTGACGCCCGCGCGCCGTTGCCGTGCAGTTGTGTACGGCGCCGCGAGTCGCTGCGGTCGGTGCGCGGCTACCCTCGACGCATGCCAACCCGGGACGCGCGCCCTACGTCGTACGACGAGGACCGGACGCGCGAAGCGCTGCGCGGGACGGTGCGGGGGTGGCACGTCGACGTCGTCGACTCGACCGGCTCGACGAACGCCGACCTGGTGGCCGCCGCGGGCCGCGGTGCGGTCGACCGCTCCGTGCTCGTCGCCCTGGCGCAGACCGCGGGGCGCGGCCGGCTGGGTCGGGAATGGGTGGCGCCGCCGGGAAGCGGGCTGACGTTCTCGGTGCTCCTCCGGCCGGAGGTCTCCCCGGCTCGATGGGGATGGCTGCCGTTGCTGACGGGCCTCGCGGTGTGCGAGGCGGTGCGCTCCGCGGCCGGGGTTGGGGCGACGGTCAAGTGGCCCAACGACGTCCTCGTCGACGGGCGGAAGCTCGCGGGTGTGCTGGCCGAGGTCGCCGGGGACGCGGTGGTGGTCGGCGTCGGGCTCAACGTGGCGCTGGCCGAGGACGAGCTGCCCGTGCCGACGGCGACGTCGCTGCTGCTCGCGGGCTCGCGGACGCTCGACCCCGCGCAGGTGCTCGGGGCCGTGCTCGGCCGCCTGGACCACTGGGTCGGGCGCTTTGCGCGAGCCGGAGGGGACCCGGCGTTGGCCGGGGTGCGGGAGGCGTACCGCGCGGCGTGCTCGACGCTGGGCAGCGACGTCGCCGTGAACCTGCCCGGCGGCGGCGAGCTGCGGGGCAGGGCGGCCGACCTCGACGACGACGGGCGGCTCGTGGTCGACGCGGACGGTGCCCGCCGTACGGTCGGGGCGGGGGACGTGGTGCACGTGCGACCGGACGTCCCTGGGCACCGGCTTGCACCGAAGGGCTAGCCTCGCCGTCGTGACGAGGACGTACGACGGAGTGCGCGTCCGGACCGACGGCCATGTGGCCGAGCTGGTCCTCGACCGCCCACAGGCCCACAACGCCCTGTCCACCGCGATGGCCCGGGAGCTGGCCCACGCGACCGCCCACCTCGCGGCCGACCCGTCCGTGCGGGCCGTGGTGCTGACCTCGAGCTCCGAGAAGGCGTTCTGCGTGGGCGCCGACCTCAAGGAGCGCAACTCCTTCAGCGACGCGGACCTGATGCGCCAGCGCCCGGTCTTCCGGGCGGCGTTCACCGGCGTGCTCGAGCTGCCGGTGCCGACCATTGCCGCGGTGCACGGCTTCGCGCTCGGCGGTGGGTTCGAGTTCGCGCTGTCCTGCGACCTGATCGTGGCGGACGAGACAGCAGTGCTTGGTCTGCCCGAGGTCACGGTCGGGGTGATCCCCGGCGGTGGAGGCACGCAGCTGCTGTCGCGACGGATCGGCATGTCCCGGGCGGCGGACCTGATCTTCACCGGGCGCAAGGTCGAGGTGGACGAGGCGGAGCGGCTCGGTCTGGTCGACCGCCGCGTGCCGGCCGGACAGGCGCGTACGGCGGCGCTGGAGCTCGCCGCGGTCATCGCGCGCAACTCGCCGGTCGGTGTGCGCAACGCCAAACGGGCGCTTCGTCGCGGCTCGGACGTCGACCTTCCCGCCGGCCTCGACATCGAGGACGCGGCCTGGCGGGCGACTGCCTTCTCCGGTGACCGTGCCGAGGGAGTGCGCGCCTTCAACGAGAAGCGCCGGCCCGAGTGGCCGGGGGAGTGAGGATCGGTGTCTGACCTTCCCGAGCGGATCTCGCTGCGCGAGGTTGGGCCGCGCGACGGCCTGCAGAACGAGCCACCGGTGGCGACCGAGGGCAAGGTCGCGCTGATCGACGCGCTGTCCGGCACGGGCGTCGAGCGGATCGAGGCGGTGTCGTTCGTGCACCCCAAGGCGATCCCGCAAATGGCCGACGCCGCGCAGGTGTGGTCGTCGGTCCGGCGCAACCCGTCGGTGCGCTACTCCGCGCTCGTGCCGAACCTCAAAGGCGCCCAGCGGGCGCTGGACGCGGGTTTTTCCGAGATCGAGGTCGTGGTGTCGGCCTCGGGCACGCACAACCGCAAGAACGTCAACCGCTCGACCGAGGAGTCGCTCGACGAGATCGCGCAGGTGATCTCGCTCGCGCACGATCGTGGGGCGACGTGCCAGGTGATCGTGTCGACGGCGTGGGGGTGCCCGTACGAGGGTGACGTGCCGGTGGAGCGGGTCGTCGGGGTCGCGGGGCGCGCCGTACGCGACGGGGCCGACGCGATTTCCTACGGCGACACCACCGGCATGGCCACGCCGTCGCGCGTGACGCGGCTGATCGGCGAGACGCGGTCGCTGCTGCCCGACGTAGGTCTGAACCTGCACTTCCACAACACGCGTGGCGCAGGGCTGGCGAACGTCCTCGCAGCGCTGCAGCTCGGGGTCAGCGACTTCGACGCCTCGGTCGGCGGGCTGGGTGGGTGTCCGTACGCGCCCGGCGCGACCGGCAACATCGCCAGCGAGGAGCTGGTCCACATGGTCGAGGACATGGGCGTCGCGACCGGGATCGACCTCGAGGCGTTGATCGACGCGGCGGCGGAGGCCGAGCGGATCGTCGGGCGCACGCTGCCGTCGCAGGTGCTGCGGGCAGGGCCGCGCAGCCGGACCATTCCGCTGTCCGGGGACGTGTGCACCTGACGCGGCAGCCCGATGGAGGCTACGCACCGGCGTACGTCGATGGCGGGCGGGTCGTCCACACCCTCGCCCGCCTGCCGCTGGGGCCGGGAGCCGCTCCGGTTAGGCTCCCGCCGACCCAGAACGGCCTGCGCGACACAACGAGGTGAGGCGTGGCTCCAGTCCAGACCCAGCAGCACAACCCGATGCCCGAACACCCACCGGTGGGCGAGCTACGCGAGACGGTCGCGCGGGGTGGCGCGCCGAGGTACCACGAGGCCAATGCGGCCAAGGGCAAGCTGTTCGCGCGCGAGCGGGTGAGCCGGCTGGTCGACCAGGGCTCGTTCGTCGAGGACGGGATGCTGGCCAACGTCGTCGCCGGCGACCTGCCCGCCGACGGTGTCGTCACGGGGACCGCGACCATCGACGGGCGACCCGTCTGCCTGATGGCCAACGACTCGACGGTCAAGGCCGGCTCGTGGGGCGCGCGGACGGTCGAGAAGATCATTCGAATTATCGAGACGGCGTACCGCACCGGCGTGCCGATGATCTACCTCGTCGACTCGGCTGGGGCGCGGATCACCGACCAGATCGACCTGTTCCCCGGGCGTCGCGGCGCGGGGAAGATCTTCTGGAACCAGGTGCGGGCAAGCGGCTCCATCCCCCAAGTCTGCGCGTTGTTCGGGCCCTCGGCGGCCGGCGGCGCCTACATCCCCGCCTTCTGCGACGTCGTGGTGATGGTCGAGGGCAACGCCTCGATGTACCTCGGCTCGGACCGGATGGTCGAGATGGTTACGGGGGAGCGGACGACGCTGGAGGAGATGGGCGGCGCGCGCATGCACTGCACGCAGTCCGGCGTCGGGCACTTCCTCGCCAAGACCGAGGACGACGCGCTGGCGACGGTGCGGTCCTACCTGTCCTACCTGCCGTCGAACTGGGAGTCCGCACCGCCTGCGGCTGAACCCGTTGCGGCGCCCGCGTCGATTGACCTGGCGGCGCTCGTGCCGGCGAGCGAGCGGCAGGCCTTCGACATGCGGCGCTATGTCAAGGGAACCCTCGACGAGGGCTCCTTTCTCGAGATCCATGCACTGTGGGCCAAGGAGCTCGTCGTCGGCTTCGGCCGGATCGAGGGACGGGTCGTCGGCGTGGTCGGGAACAACTCGATGTTCAAGGGCGGTGTGCTATTCGTCGACTCCGCGGACAAGGCGGCGCGGTTCGTGCAGCTCTGCGACGCCTTCAACGTGCCGCTGCTGTTCCTCGCCGACGTACCGGGGTTCATGGTCGGTACGGCGGTCGAGCGCGAGGGCATCATCCGGCACGGCGCGAAGATGATCAGCGCCATCTCCGAGGCGACGGTGGCGAAGATCTGCGTGGTGGTGCGCAAGGCCTACGGGGCCGGCCTCTACGCGATGGCCGGGCCGGGCTTCGAGCCGGACGCGACCATTGCCCTGCCGACCGCCAAGATCGCTGTGATGGGTGCGGAGGCAGCCGTCAACGCGGTCTACGCCAAGAAGATTGCGGCCATCGAAGACGACGCGGAGCGTGAGGCCTTCGTCAAGACCAAGCGCGAGGAGTACGACCGCGACATCGACGTCGTGCGCCTGGCTTCCGAGCTTGTCGTGGACGACATCGTCGCGCCCGAACACCTCCGTACGGAACTGGCGCGCCGCTTCTCGTTCTATTCCCGGAAGGATCGGCATTTCTCGAGGCGCCGGCATGGTGTCACGCCGGTGTGAGACGCCATCCATCGGTGTCTGGCGCCCCGCCGGGGCGTTGCTGGTTGTGATGTGCCTCGGCCTTCAGGGTTGACGTTGACCGGGGGTGCCGCTGGCAGCGTGTCGTGAGCTTGGCGTCCGCGTCGTGCTCGGGTTGTTGGGGGCGGCGGTCCGGCCCCTGGGGCTCGGGTGGCAGGGGATCGCGGGGGCCGTGCCGCCGGCGCCGAAGCGAGCGCCATCCCGGGGCGGGCCCGAGGCCGCGGTCACGCCGGTGGAGGCGCGGCTGCGTCG
>JALYMU010000101.1 GCA_030773595.1 Actinomycetota bacterium
CGTCCGTGCCGCGAGGCGGGGGCGCCGAGGCCGTCGTCTGGCGCGGAACTGGTCGCCCGGCGGAGGAGGGAGGCAGCATGACCGCCGTACTGGGTGGCATCCCGGGGCGGCAGTCGCGCCCCCACCGAGCAGCCTGAGCAGGGCCCGTCCGTCGTGGGCTTCGCCATGGGAGGGCCGGTCCCGAGCCGGAGTTCGCGCTGTACCTGCTCGCCCGGCAGCCACCTTCGACACCGTGACCGTCCCGGTGGCTGCGGTGGCCCAACTTCGGACTGCCGGCGGACCGGGATGCTCGGACGACGCTGCTCTGCGAGGTGTGGGAGCGATGCCGCGCCGAACGCGTGGAGGTTGCCTGCGGCGGCGGACGTGAACGCACGGGAGCAGCACTGGCCCTGCTCGCGGTCCTCGACGGGGTCCCGGCGGACCAGCCGGTCGACTTTGTACGACGGCACTACGACGCCCGTGCTGTCGAGACGCCGTGGCAGCGGCGCTATGTCCGCCGACGCGGACGGGAGATGGCGTAGACGCGGAACTGGAACAATCGGCCCCGGCCCGGCACGGGGCCGCTCTCCGCGTGACTCAGCACGTCGGCGAACGTCCGGCGTTCGTCCGCCGACGCCGCCACGACCGTGTCAGCCATGGCCGCACCCTAATGCTCGTGGACCCGCTCCCAGTGCGGTCTCAGCCGCGGGCCGGAAGCAACCCGTGCTCGGCCGCGGCATCGGCATCCAGGTGCCAGACGTACTCGTTCTTCAGCTTCTGGCTCGCCTCCGCGAACAACCCCGTGCCCGCCGGATACAGCCGCACCGTGGGCCGGTTCGACGCCGGGGCGTCCTTGTAGGCGTTGGCGAAGTCTCGGTTCACCCTCCACAGGTGGTCCAGCAGGCCGGTCTGGACGTCGCCCTCGTCGTACGCGTCCTCGCCCACGTCGGGGTTCATCTCGAGCGCGAACAGCAGCTGCTTGTCCGACGCGCGGTCCTCGTAGGACACCACGCGGTACGTCGAGACGTCCCGCGCGAGTCCGGCGTCGCCGTACACGAACTCGCGCACCGAGTCCGGCGTCACGCTGGCGCCGTAGTAGTCGACGGAGAGGTCGGAGCGGCCGTAGTGGAACAGCAGGGGCAGGTCGAGGACGCGGTGCTCGAGCAGTGCAGCAACGCCGTGCCGCTTCAGCACGGGCACCAGGTCCCGCATGCGCATCACGTGGCCCCGGTCGTGGATGTTGTAGCGGTGCGCGGCGAGATGTTCTCCCGGCGCGAGATGGTGGCGAGGAGCTCGCCCTTGGCGTTGGTCTCGAGGACGTAGGCGAACGGGTTGTACTGGAAGATCATCGGCAGGACGCCGTAGTCGGTTCGGGTCAGAGCGCGGCGCAGGTCCTCGTTGCGCTCCAGCTCCTGGCGCAGCGCGATCGTGAAGTCGCTCTCGGCCGCCATGTTGATCTCGAGGTCGGACGCGCCGTACGAGCCGGCCACCTGGCGGTAGGACCGCAGCAGGTAGCGGCGCATGTTCTCGCTCAGCCCCTCGCCGCTGAAGCACGCGATGACGTCGTACTCGGGAAGTCGGGAGCGCGGGTCGTCGGCGAGGTTCTTGAGGAACGGCGGATATCCCATGACGACGTAGCTGTACTGGCGACGAAGCTCTCCATCGTCTCGAGGATCTTCGTGATGTCGGGCCCGGTCGACTTGATCGTGCAGACGTCCGCGAGGGACGTGCTCACGTTGAGCCCCGTGGCCCACGCACCCAGGGAGAAGGCGTTCAGCACGAAGACCGGCCTGTCGCCGACGTAGTTGCGGAACGTCGCCTGCAACGTCAGCCGCACCGCCCGCCGCTCCTCCGGCCCGCGGACCCAGTTCGTCGGCGTCCCGCTCGAGCCCGAGGACTCGTCGGCGACCACTCCGCGCCGAGGCAGCCGCCCGTTAACGCAGCGCTGCAAGGTCGGATAGGCCTGATGTAGCTCTCCTTGTCCATCTCGGGGATCGCGGAGAGATCGACGGAGAGCCCGCGCAGCCGCACCTCCGCGTCGGGGGCGACGGCCGCGAGATAGGCGCGGTAGGCGGGGACCGTACGCGGGCGTGCCCGAAGGTCCGCCACGCCCGCCAGCGCCCGACCATCCACCGGCCACCCTCCAGCCCGGGGGCGAACAGCGCGCGGTGTACGGCGAGGTTGCGGACCGCGAGGCCCACCAGCAGGTCCTGGACCGTGACGAAGAGGAAGATCAGCCGGCGCCTCATGTCGAGACCTCCATCGCGGCAAGCGGCAACCGGTGGCTGCCCGGTGGCTCGGCCGAGTAGCCGAGCCGGAACAGCAGCCAGACCATGTCGCCGTCCTCCCGTTCCCCGACGAGCTCGAGCAGCTCCCGGTGAGCCCGCGGGTTCGTGATGACCGACCCGAACGGGTGCAGGAACACCCCGTGCCGGGTGAACACCAACCACGTCCGCAGGAAGGTGCGCCCGGCTTCGACGTAGTCCCGGCACCGGCGAACGGGCCCTTCAGCCACGCCACCTGTGCCACGCCCCGCATGGAGCTGAGGTAGACGCGTCTCATGACGGTGCCGAGCACGGGCAGGCGCCAGAGCCAGTAGCTCCCCAGCACGACCCGCATGACGGGGCCGGGCAGCCCGAGGCAGCGGGCGGAGAGACCATCAGCCTTGGCGCGGGCCTCTCGCTGGGAGTAGCGGAGGTACCCCTGGATCTCCCGTCGTACGTCGGGGTTCTCGAGGTCGTAGAACAGCGTCCGCTGGTTGACGGCGACCACCTCCCGCACCAGGCGCTCGTCGTCGGTCACCCGCAGGACGTGGCCGTGCCGGGCCGCCTCGTCCGCCGCCTCGCCGAGCACGTCGGCCGGGACCGTCCGGGCGTCGTACGGCAGGCGCGACGTCCGCCGCACGAGCAGCAGCTGTGGGTCGAGGTCGTCGGGCGGATCGACCGACGGCAGCAACGTCAGCGAGCCCGCACGGTGCAGCGGCTCCGGGTCATCGAAGTCCATCGGGCTGAAGTCCAGGCGCTCCGCGACGCGGAAACCCAGCGCGTGCGCCGCGATGCAGACCGACTCCACGAAGACGCCGACGCAGACCGACCCGAACGGAATGCCGTAGGGCTCGGCCGGTAGTCCGCGGCGCTTGTCGTAGAACAGGTGCAGCGTGTCGCCGTCGACCCGGACCTTCATCGGCTGGCTGTTGTGCGGCGAGGGATAGCGCCGGGTGTACTCCAGGACTCGACGCCACGCCTGTTCCATGCCGGACTCCTCGATGATCGACTTTGTCGACCTATCGTCCGGCGGGAGCCGGACTGGAGACATCGGAGGAACTACTCAGCCGCGACTGAGTCCTGTGCCGGTGTGTCTAGAGAATCGCTCGCGGGGTGTACGCCGCGGCGTCCGGATGCCGGCGTACGACGTCCTCGACGCGGGCCACGACGGCGCGCACCTGATCCGCCGCCGCGCCGGTGAACGAGATCGGGTCCGCGACGAGCCCGTCCAACGCCGTGCGAGACAGCCCGAGCCGGGCGTCGCCCGCCAGCCGGTCGAGCAGGTCGTTGCGCTCAGCCCCCGACTCGCGCATCGCCAACGCCACCGCGACGGCGTGCTCCTTGACGACCTCGTGCGCCGTCTCCCGGCCCACGCCGGACTTGACCGCGGCCATCAGCACCTTCGTTGTGGCCAGGAAGGGCAGGTAGCGGTCGAGCTCGCGCGCCACCACGGCCGGGTAGGCGCCGAACTCGTCGAGCACCGTGAGGAAGGTCTGGAACATCCCGTCCACCGCGAAGAACGCGTCCGGCAGCGCCACCCGGCGTACGACGGAGTCCGAGACGTCACCCTCGTTCCACTGGCCCCCGGCCAGCTCGCCCACCATCGACAGGTAGCCGCGCAGCACCACCGCGAAGCCGTTGACCCGCTCACACGAACGGGTGTTCATCTTGTGCGGCATCGCGGAGGACCCGACCTGACCGGCCTGGAAGCCCTCGGTCACCAGCTCCTGGCCCGCCATGAGCCGGATCGTCGTGGCCAGGCTGGACGGCGCCGCAGCCGCGTGCACGAGCGCGGACACCACGTCGAAGTCGAGCGAACGCGGGTAGACCTGCCCCACGCTCGTCAGCACGCGGTCGAAGCCGAGGTGCTCGGCGACACGTCGCTCGAGCTCGTCGAGCTTCGCGGCGTCACCGCCGAGGAGGTCGAGCATGTCCTGTGACGTGCCGACCGGGCCCTTGACCCCGCGCAGCGGGTAGCGCGCGAGCAGCTCGGCGACGCGGTCGTAGGCGACCAGCAGCTCGTCCGCCGCCGACGCGAAACGCTTGCCCAGCGTCGTCGCCTGCGCCGCCACGTTGTGGCTGCGCCCTGCCATGACGAGCTCGGAGTGCTCCGCCGCCAGCCGGGCCAGCCGCGCCAGCGTCGCCACGATGCGGTCGCGGACCACCACGAGCGACTCGCGCACCTGCATCTGCTCGACGTTCTCGGTGAGGTCCCGGCTGGTCATGCCCTTGTGCACGTGCTCGTGCCCGGCCAGGGCGCAGAACTCCTCGATCCGCGCCTTGACGTCGTGACGCGTGACCTTCTCCCGCTCGCGGATCGAGGCGAGGTCGACCTGCTCGACAACCTTCTCGTAGTCCTCCACCACGCCGTCGGGCACCGCGATCCCGAGGTCGCGCTGTGCCACCAGCACGGCCAACCAGAGCCGGCGCTCCAGCACGACCTTCGCCTCCGGCGACCACAGCCGGGTCAGCTCCGCCGAGGCGTAGCGGGAGGCAAGGACGTCGGGGATGGCGCTCACGAATACCTGGCCTCACTGCTCGGGGATGTCGCGCCATTCTCGCGCACGCACCGGCGGCGCACTCCAGAGCGCCGGCCGGAATCGTTCCCATCTGCCGCCGGAACTCTTGCCCGCCGAGCGCTCACCGACCGCCACCGCGTCCCCGACCGCGACGACGACTCCCCGCCCGACCGCCACGCCGACCGCCACCCCCACGCCGACCTCGACGTCGCCCGGCACTTCGGCCTGCACGGTCAGCTACAAGGTCGACAGCAGCTGGAGCGCGGGACACACCGCCACCGTCACCAACCGTGGCGCCGCGGTCTCCGGCTGGACGGTCACCTGGACCACACCGGCCGGCAGACACTCGCCAACGCCTGGAACGCGACCGTGACGATGGGCTCCGGCAAGGCCACTGCCCGCAACGTGAGCTACAACGGCGCTCTCGCCACGGGGGCGAGCACGAGCTTCGGGATGCAGGTGAACGCCGGGTCCGGCGGCAACGGGCCCGGCACGGGCTTCGCCCTCAACGGCGTGGCCTGCGCGACGGCCTAGCCGAGCGCGGCGGGCGCGCAGGGCACGGTGCGAGACTGCAGCCGTGCAGGCGCGTACGGGACCGGACACGTGTGCCGGCCCGGTTCCCCGGTCCCGGCGGTGACCACGCGCCCCGCCGCAGGCGGCGGGCGGTGGGTCGACGTCCCGGCACGGCGCCTCGCGCGCTGGCTGGACGGCTTCGCCGAGCGGCACGGCGCCACGTCGTACGACGCGACGCCGGAGCTCGTCACGGTCCGCGCGACGGACGCCGCCACCGCCGAGGTGGAGGTCCCGTTCCCGCCGCTCGCCGTCGACCCGGCGCTGCCGTACGGCGGTCTGCTCGACCATGTGGCGCGACCGCGCCGGGTGGGAGTCCTGCTCGTACGCCGGGGCGGCCACGCCGCGGGCATCTTCGACGGCGGACGGCTGGTGTCCGCCAAGGTCGGATCACGGCACGTGCAAGGCCGGTCCGCGGCCGGCGGGTGGTCCCAGCAGCGGTTCGCGCGGCGGCGGGAGGGCCAGGCGCGCGTGGCGCTGGAG
>JALYMU010000102.1 GCA_030773595.1 Actinomycetota bacterium
GAGCATCGGCAGCGGGCTGTCGGTGAACACGGCGTGATACCGGTAGGCGGCGAACAGCTCGCCCTGCTCGGTGCCGCCACGGCCGTCGGCACGCGGGTTGAGTCGCTTGACTCGACGCACGATCAGCCGGGCGCTCAGATGGTCGGCCTTGCGTCGTGAGGTGAACGCGGTGAACGGGATCTCGGCGACCTCGGCGTCGCTGATCCAGCGCTGCTCGTCGTCGTCCCAGACTGCGTTCGGGTAGTTGATCGACGTCCAGGTGTGTTCGTCGATGTGGCTGATCGCGGCGGTGACCGCCGGGTTCATCCGGGCGGTGATCGAGGGGCGCCGCCGCGGCGGGCCGCGGCGATCACGTCATACGTGAAGAACGCTGAGTCCGCGCGCAGCAGCACCAACCCGCGGCCGTCCGGGCCGCCAGCGCCGACGGAGTGAGCCGTGACCAGTGCGTCGGCGATCAGCCGGGCTGCGCCGCGCGCGGAGTTCACCGAACCCTTGCGCAGTCGCGTCGCGGCGATCACCGGCGCGGCGCTCGGGGTGCTGACCGTGCCGATCAGCGCGTTCAGGCCCTTGACGCCGCTGTAGCCGAACCCGACGCCCTGCTTGGCGTAGCCGTGCACCTCCCGCACCATGTCGTCGACATCGACGTAGGCGACCTGCCCCACTCTGGGCAGCAGCGGGCTCGCCGCGGCCAGCCGGGACAGGAAAGCGCTCGCGACGCTGTCGAGCTGACGGACATGACCGAAGGTGAACGAGCGCAGGAACGTCCCCAACGTCGACGGTGCCCGCACACCAGCGAACAACCGGCCCATCCCGCCGTGCCGCAACAGGTCCATGTCCTCGATCGAGTCGGCGCCGGCCACCATCCCGGCGACCAACGCCGGCACCTTCACCGCTGCGTTGACCCCTCCGGTCCGGGCGACCGTGAGCTTGTCAGCGACCAGCCACGACAGTCCGCAGCGCTGCCCGAGCGCGACCACCGGCGCCAGACCGGCGCACGACACCAGATTGGGGTCGTCGAACACCGCCGACACCTCGGCACGAGCATGAGAAAGTCGCATCCAGCGGATGCCCTTCTGTGGGAACGATCAAGGCCCTCGACAAGCCCATCGTCCCTGGTCAGGAGGGCATCCGTGCGTCACGACCCACCCACGGCACCAATTTCACCGGTGGATCAGGGCTGAACGGATCGTCCGCGGGACACCGGCGGGAGGGTGTGCCCGAGCCGAAGGCGCCCCAGTAGCCCTTCGTCTGCGACACATGATCACAACGCCGCCGTGTAGCCCCCGCGGACGTCCGGTAGTCCGTCGTCTACCGGGATGGCTGCCAGCGCCGATGCCCGAACTAGCCTCGGTTGGTGACCGACTCCCGTTGGCGACAGGACGGCTACCTCGTGCGGTGCGAGTGGGGGCCCGTTGGGGCCGCGCGGATCGGCGGCGCCGCGGCGCTGGTGATCGTGGACGTTCTGTCCTTCACGACGTCAGTGTCCGTCCTGGTCGAGCGCGGCACTTCCGTGTACCCGTGCGCCTGGCGGGATGCCCGGGCCAGGACGCTCGCGCAGGAGCACCAGGCGGAGCTCGCGGTGGGGCGGCGTGAGGTCACCGACACGCAGCCGTGGTCGCTGTCACCGGCGGCCCTGCGGCGGGCCCCCGCCGCGCCGCGCCTCGTCCTGCCGTCGCCTAACGGCTCGACAATCGCGGCCGCCGCAGCGGGGGTGGTGGTCGCCGCGAGCCTGAGGAACGCGGCGGCTGTCGGGCGGTGGCTTCGCGACCGCGGCTACGGGACTGACCAGGCGGTGGCGGTCATCCCGGCCGGTGAACGGTGGCCCGACGGCTCCTTGCGGCCCGCCTTGGAAGACCTGCTTGGAGCGGGGGCGGTGCTGTGCGCCCTGGATGCGCCGGCTGCAGCCTGTTCACCGGAGGCCCGTCTGGCGCAGGAGCAGTACGCGAGCATGACGCGGCCGGCGCTCACCGAGGCCGTGCGCTCATGCGGTTCCGGGCAGGAGCTGGTGGCGGGCGGCTTTGGTGACGATGTCGAGGTGGCGGCCGAGTTGGATTCGTCGGCCGGGGTGCCCGTGTTGGAGGCGGGCTGTTTCCGGGACGTCGCGTAGGCGCTCCGGGATGGCGTCAGCCGCAGCGGTCCCAGCGGCCGAGCCGCCAGGTCTGTGCGGCGGACCCGAGGCGCGCCGGGCCCGCACGCAGGACCTCCCGGAGCGGCATGGGCCGGCGAGGACATGCGTACAGGCGCTGGGCGTCCGCCGCTCCCAGTTGTTCCGCTGATCGTTCGCTGTCGGGACGCTCGGCAGCGGAGAAGGCGGCAGCCGGCAGGGCGTCCGGCAGCCGGTCGTCTAGTGGGACGCGCTATTCAGAACACACTCCGGCGCATGCACTGCTCGTCCGGGTCGTCAGGGGAAGGGCCAGCGTTGACGAAGCCGTGGCGTTCGTACAAGGCGCGGGCCGCCCGGTTGTCGCGCTTCACCGACAGGACCAGGGCACGGCCCGGATGCTCCGCACGCGCCCAGGCCGCGACCTGCTGGACGGCCTCGCTCCCTACTCCGCGGCCTCTGCCGGAGGGTGCGACCCACAAGCCGATCAGCTCGACCTCTCCGTCGACGTTGGGCGCAGTAGCGCTCACCATCCCGATCGGCTCGCCGTCAACGGTCAACACCAGGTTCAACGGCACGTTCGCCAGCCGATCCCGCCACCGCTGCTCTGCGTCGCGCGAGCCGCTCCATTCGGCCAGGGTTGCGCCGAAGGCGTCCGGCGCTTCGGCCAGCGCTGCGAGTCGCAGCTGGCGCCACAGCTGCCAGTCGTCGGGAGTCAGGACAAGAACGTCGACCACCCGAACATCATCCGCCAGCGCTGCTGTCCGCTCGACGGGCTTCCGCGGGCGCGTCAGCCGGGTTGCGTCCGCTGGTCGTTCGGCTATCGGTGTGTCTGGTGGGGTGCTGCCAAGGCGACGTGTGCGGGGTCGTGCGCTGCCGCGGTGGTGCCTCTGACGACGACGGCGGCCCGCTCCCATGGCCGCTGGGCGGCGACGAACGGGAGCTCCTGAGCCCACCACTCTTGCCAGAACTGGCTCGCGCCCTCGGAGTCGCCGTGGGTGCCAGCCGCAGCATCACGAGCGACGCCTTGCCGCTCGGCCTCGACGGTGTCGGATTGCACCCACACCACCGCGTCCAGCAGGTGCACCAGCTCGCGGCGGCCGGCGCCCACCCCTTCGACGAGCACGAGCTCGAGCCCCGTGGGTACCTGGATCGCGCCCGCCCTGCCCTTGGCTTGCCAGCCCGGCGGGCGGTAGCGCACTGCCTCCCCCCGGCGTAGCGGCTCCAGCACGTTGCCCGCCAGCAGATCCGTCCAGTCGAAGAACGAGTGGTGCCAGGCGACATCGTCGGTGTGCACGACCACCGACCCCGGCACCGCGGCGTGCAACTGCGCGGCCAACGTCGACTTGCCGCTGCCGCCCCGACCGTC
>JALYMU010000103.1 GCA_030773595.1 Actinomycetota bacterium
GTCTCCCCGGCCAGGCCCTGCGCCGACGACGCGTGCACCCCGGCGGCGAACGCCAGCCGCTGGCGCACCTCCGCGGGGCCGCGGGCGGCCAGCACGGCGAGCGGACGGTCGACGTGCACGCCGAGCCGGCGCCCGCGCTCGACCAGCGAGGCCGGGTCGCGGTGCGGCCGGCTGACCAGGTCGTCGACCAGCTCGCCGCGCACCCGCTGCTCGGCCTCGGCCAGGGAACGGCGCAGCATCAGCAGGACCGCCGTCACCAGGGCCGAGCGTTCGAGCGTCCGGACGTCCGCGTCGGACACGACGGCTGCCGCGGGGGTCAGGACGAGCGAGCCGAGGTGCTGTGAGCCCGCCACGACCGTGGCGAGCCAGTGGTCCCCGTGGCGCACCGCCCGCCCGGTCGAGCGCGAGGCGGCGGCGGCGCACGCCAGCCCGTCGTCGTACGGCACGGGCGGCCCGGTGGCGCTCAGCAGCTCACCGTCCTCGTCGAGGACCGTGATCTCGCCGTCGAGGATCCAGCGTACGGCGGTCGCGACGTCCTGCACGGTCCCGCCGCGCAGCACGAGCTCGGTGAGGCGGTCGTGCGCGTCGACCGCGCGCTCCAGCGCGACGCTGTGCTCGCGCACGAGCGATGTCGCCGCGTTGACCTCCGCCATGGCTCGGGCGTTCTCCTCGAACATCCGCGCCGTCTCGATCCCGACCGCGGCAAAGTGCGCGAGGGAGGCGAGCAGCGCGACCTCGTCGGGGCCGAAGTGGCGCTCGGCGCGGTCGGCGGCGAACAGCACGCCGATCACCTGCGGACCACGCACCAGCGGCACGCCGAGGATGGCGACGAGGCCCTCCTCGACGACGGCGGAGTCGATCTCGCTCGTGTGCCGGAAGCGATCGTCGGTGAAGTAGCTGGCCGTGGCGTACGGCGCGACCCGCTGAGCCACGAGCCCGCCCAGCCCCGCCCCCATCGGCAGGCGCACCCGCTGGAACGCCGGGGACACCGAGCCGTCGGTCACCCGCATGTAGGTGTCGCCGCGCTCGGTGTCGAACAGCGAGAGGTACGCCGTGTCGGTGCCGAGCAGCGCCCGCGCTCGGCGGACGATGGCGGCGAGCACCGCGTCGAGATCACGCAGGCCCGCGAGGTCTCCGGCCGTGTCGAACAGCGCCGCCAGCTCGGACTCCCGGCGGCGACGGGAGCGCAGCGTCGCGCGCACCTGCAGCGCGGTGCGCTTGGCGGCCTCGAGCTCGGCGAGCCGGGAGTCGTCGGCACCGGCCCGGGCCGCACGGGTCACGACGTCCTCGAAATCGCGCACCGGCGCCTCGCGGGCCAGCAGGTCGAGGAACACGCGCTCGGGCACGCCGGGATGGTGCCACGCCGGATCAGGACGCGACGGGTTGTCCGGCGAAGGACCGGCGGGACGGCGGATCAGTGCGCGGTCCAACCGCCGTCCATCACGAAGGACGAGCCCGTGACGAACGACGCGCCCGGTGAGGTCAGCCACGCGACGAGGTCGGCGACCTCCTCGGGCTCGATCAGCCGCTTGACCGCCGAGCGGGCGAGCAGGACGTCATGCACGACGTCGTCCTCGGGGATGCCGTGCGCCTGCGCCTGCGCGGTGATCTGGCGCTCCACCAGCGGCGTGCGCACGTAGCCCGGGTTGACGGTGTTGCTCGTGACCCCGCGCTCCGCCCCCTCCAGCGCGATCACCTTGGACAGCCCTTCGAGCCCGTGCTTGGCGGCCACGTAGGCGGACTTGTACGGCGAGGCGCGCAGCCCGTGCACCGATGACACGTTGACCACCCGGCCCCAGCCGCGGGCGTACATGTGCGGGAGGGCGCCACGGACGATCCGGAACGGCGCCTCGAGGAGCACGCGGAGGATGAGGGAGAACCGCTCGGGCGGGAAGTCCTCGATCGGCGCCACGTGCTGGAGACCGGCGTTGTTCACCACGATGTCGACGTCGAGCGGCAGGCGGTCCACGGCGTCCAGGTCGGAGAGGTCGACGATGACGGGACGACCGTCGATCGCGCCGGCGACGTCCTCGGCTCCCTCCCGGTCGAGGTCGACGACCACGACCCGCGCGCCGTGCGCGGCGAGGCGGCCCGCGATCGCGCGGCCGATCCCGCTGGCCGCGCCCGTCACCAGAGCGGTCCGCCCCGACAGGTCGGGGCCGGTCGCCGGGCCGGGGGTGGGAGCAGGTGCGGCGTCGACCACACCGCTCGGCGCCGTCGACCCGGCACCGGCCGGCGCGACACCGGCCGGCGCAGCCGTGGAAGAAGGCTCGGCCAGGTGTCGGCCGTCTACCGGGAAGGTCCTCATGGGCGCCGACACTAGGCAGCGGACGTGCCGCCGCACATGGGGCGTGACGCCACAGGCCGGCGCCGCAAGGGGTGGCCCCACCACACACAACGGGCTGCCGGTGACTTATCGGGCCCGGGCGCGCTCCTTCGCGGCGTACATCTGCCGGTCGGCGAGCTGGAGCACCGACTCGGCGTCGCCGCTGTCCCCGTCGAGGACGGCGACGCCGATGCTGACCCCCAGGACGGCACCGGTGCCGGGCAGCGGCTGGGCCACGGCGTCGCCGAGCCGCCGGGTCAGCGCCGCGACGTCGTCGGCACCGATGTCCTCGGCCACGACCACGAACTCGTCCCCGCCCAGCCGGGCGACCATGTCGCGGGACCGGACCTCCCCCAGCAGCCGGGCCGCGACCGTGCGCAGCGCCTCGTCCCCGGCGTCGTGGCCGAAGGCGTCGTTGACGGGCTTGAACCGGTCGAGGTCGCAGAAGAGCAGCGCGCCGGGGCTACCGGTACGGCGTGCCCGCTCGATCGCCATCTCGAGGCGCGCGTCGAGCTGGCGGCGGTTGGGGAGGCCGGTGAGCGGGTCGTGGAGGGCGTGGCGCTCCAGCGCCTGTTCGGCCTCCTTGCGCTCCGTGATGTCCTCGAGGTGCACCATGATCGACCGCATCGTCGTGTCGGCGGGGTCGATGATCGTGCCGACGACGCGCACCCACATCGTCGTCCCGTCCCCGCGGCGCATCCGGCGCTCCGCGCGATACGCGGAGGTGCGCTCCCCCGCGGCGGCCCTGCCCAGCATCTCGCGCACCTGTTCCCGCTCGTCGGGGTCGACGAGGTCACCCGCCGAGCCGGCGAGGAGGTGCTCGCGCGGGTAGCCGGTGATGCGGCAGTACGCGTCGTTGACCCGCAGGTAGCGGCCGGTGTCCGGCGGGCTGAGCCCGATCATGGCCATGCCGGTGGCCGAGCCCTCGAAGGCCAGGCGCAGCGCCTCCTCGCTCGCGGCCAGCCGCGCCTGTTCCTCGCGCAGCCGCGCCTCTTCCCGGCGCAGCTGCTCGGTCAGGCGTGCGGTGTCGATAGCGATGCCCGCCTGCATGGCGAACATCTCGAGCATCTCGCGCTGCTCACGCTCGGGGCGCATGCCGTGGTCGGGCAGGTCGACCGAGAGAACCCCGACGAACTCGCCGTCGAGGGAGTGCAGCGGAGCGAAGAGCGCGTCGAGCGGATGCCAGGCGTCGGGCGAGTCCGAGACCGGGACGTCCGGGACCCATCCTTCGACCTCGTCCTCGGGCAGCCGGTCGTGCGGCACGAACCGCAGCCGGCCCCACGCGTCAGCCAGGTCGAACTCCCGGTCGAAGGCATCACCGGGGCTCCTGCGACCGGTCAACGCGGCGCGGACCTCGGGCGGCCCCGCGACGGCGATGACCTCGAACGTCCCGTCGGGGTGGCGCAGGTTGACCACCGCGACGCCGAATCCGAGGCCGGCGACGACGCCGTCGACGACCGCCTGCATGGTCTCGCGGACGCTGCGGCCGCCGCTGATCCGGGCGCTGATCTCGTAGAGCCGCCGCAGGGCCGACATGCTGACCGTCGGTTCGTCCGTCACCGCATCCTCCTTGGCGAAGTCTCCCACCTCCCGCGGAATCCGTCGGCGATTTGTCCTCCGATGGACGCGGAGCCGATTGGGCGACGCACGGATCCGTACGACGAGGCGTGGCCGGCGTGTCGGCGCCGCGGCCCGGGGGCAGGCTCTCGGGCATGGCGACACGGGGACGAGCATCAGTCGCGGCGTCGGGGTCCTGGGTGGACGACGAGGACGGCCGCCGGCTGCCCTCGGGTGAGGTCCATGCCTGGGAGCCGGGCATGAACCAGACCGCGTGCGGGCTCGCGCTCAGCCGCTCGCAGCTGAGCCGGTTCGCGGGCGTGTCGTGGTCCGACGTACAACCGGAGTCGGGCGGCGCCGCTGACCGGGTCGACGTCGTCTGCCCACGCTGCGCCGCCGCGATGGGCGGACGCCGCCGGGACGAGCGACGCTGGCACCGCACGTCCCCGCGACCCTGAGGGCGCCGATGCCCGTGCCGGACGCGCCCGGGGCACGTGATGACATCCGCGCAGGTCGGGGCGCCGAACGGCCATGCGCCAACGGTTAGGACAGCCGCGGAGGGGTATGGCCGACCGGTCGGGGGTCGGGTCGCACGGCAGGAGCGTGCGAGGCATCGCCCTCAATAGCAGGCTCAGGCGCTCGAGGGGGACGGTGCGGACCGACGGAGGGCTGCGACTCCCGGCCTCCGCGGACAGCGCAGGCCGGGCACGGCGGTTCGTGCGCGACTCGCTGCGCGGGTACGACGAGGACCTGGTCTCCATTGCCGAGCTGTGCGTGTCCGAGCTCGTCACCAACGCCGTGCTGCACGTCGGGTCGGAGCTCGAGGTCCGGGTGACCCAGGAGGAGAAGGGCGGGGTCCGTCTGGAGGTGCGTGACGGCTCGGACGTCCCGCCCCTGCTCATCCCCCGCAGCCGTGGAGCCACCACGGGACGAGGGCTCGCCCTGGTGGACACCCTTGCCACGGAGTGGGGCGTCGAGTCCCTCTCCAACGGGGGGAAGGCGATCTGGTGCCGGCTCGCCCCGCAGCCCGACGAGCTGGACGAGGACGCCATCTTCGCCGCGTTCGACGACGAGCTGGCTGACCTGCTGAGCGCGTCCGCGCCGCCGGAGTCCGATGTCCGGCCTCGGGAGGACCCGTCGCACGCGACCGCGCTGCCACGGGCCGAGCGGACCGTGACGCTGGTCGACTACCCCGTTCGCCGGGGCATGCGACTGCAGGAGCACCTCGATGCCGTACGCCGGGAGTGCCAGCTCCTCACGCTCTCCGAGCGAGGTGCGTCGTACTCCGTGCCGGCGGAGCTGCTCGAGCTGTCCGCGCGGATGTCCTCGCAGTACGCCACCGAGCGGTCCGGGGCGGAGCGGCGCCGGCTGGAGGCGTACCTGCGCGGGGACGACACGGTCGACCTGGAGTACCCGCTGCGCCCGGAGACCCGCGAGGTGGTGCAGGCGTGGCGCCAGGTGATGACGGCGCTGGACCACTTCTGTGCGGACCAGAACCTCCTGACGCTTGCGCTGCCCGCCGAGATGACCGAGCTGGTCGACTGGGTTCTCGCGGAGGTTCAACGGCAGTGCGACGGGCACCCACCCATGCCGTGGCCCGGCCCACGCGACTGAGGAACCGCGCCGCCGCGGGCCGCCTGGGCCCGCTCCGGCGGGACTAGGCTGGCCGGCTCGGCCACCAGAGCAGGCGACGGGGAAGGGTCACGGCATGAACGACGTGCGCGACGGAGCGTGGGAGCTCGACGAGGACGGTGGAGGTCCCGCGTCGGCGCCGCCGGAGACCGGCGGCCTGCCGTTGGAGGGCGACGGCGCCGCGCCGGAGATCGAGTTCTCGGCGGACCCCGGGGACCGCGACCCCGGCAACGACGTCAACGAGGACGCTGCCCTGCCCGAGCCGCCGGACTGAGCGCTACCCGGCGCGAGCTCGCGGGAACCGCCCGCGGGCGCGTCAGCGGCCACGCAGCGTCACGGACTCCCCGCGACCCACGCACGTCACCCGGACGCCGATCCCCCGGCGGGCGACCTCGTCGGTGAACGCGCTCAACGGTGACCGGAACACCGTGTAGTCGTCGTAGTGCACGGGTACCGCCTCGCGCGGGCGCACCACCTCGAGCAGATCGGCACCCTGTCGCCCGTCCATGGTCACAACCGCGCCACCGGGCAGCGTCGTCCCCCCGAGGTGCAGGACGGCGAGATCGAGGTCGGGGTGGCGGCGCGCGACCTCGCGCAGCCCGTCGTACATCAGTGTGTCGCCGGTGATGTAGGTCCGGTGTTCCACGGTGCCGGTTGGCCCGGTGAGCTCGAGCAGGCTTCCCATGACCGGCGGCAGCAGCGCGCGGAACACGCCGTGCGCGTGCTGCCCCGGCATGGCCGTGACCGTGAGCGTCCATCCTTGCTTGCACACCGTGTGCGACTCCCACGTCCGCAGCCCGGTCGCCCGCCGGAACCGCCAGCGGCCCTGCAGCGTCCTCGCCGCGCGGGGGGTCGTGAGGATCGGCAGCCCGCGGTCGAGGTGCCGGGTCGCCACGCGGTCCCAGTGGTCCCCGTGCATGTGGGAGAGCACGACGGCATCGAGGTCCGGCAGCGCCCGCACGTCGAGCGCCGGGTCCGTCAGCCGCTTGGAGACCAGGCCGTGCCCGAGGTAGGCCCGCTGACCGCGGTGCAGGAAGTTGGGGTCCGTGAGAAGCGTGAAGGGGCCGTAGGTGAGCACCATCGTCGCGTTGCCGACGAAGAACAGCGAGCCGATGCCGTCGCCCGTTGCGGCCATGCCGGTCCTCCCGTCCCCACGGGCGGGGCCGCCCGGGACGGACCGGGCCTACCCCGCCGCAGGACGGCTAGACCTCCGCGCCCGCCGGCCTAGTCCGGATCGGCCCAGGCTGCAGGAAGCGTCGCGCGGACCTCCCCGACCTGGCGCCCCCCGCCGTACAGCGGGGCCGCGGCGACCGCGTCCAAGCCCGGCGCATCGACTCCGAGGTGACGCAGGGCCGCGACGACGACGGGCCGGCGAGCGCGGGCGGCACCGTCGTCGATCTTCAGGGCGACTGCCCGGCCATCGGCGGTCGCGGCGGCGTAGACGCCCTCGGCGCCGTCCTTGGCCACGAGGCCGGGTACAGCGCGCAGCAGCGCCGTCACGTCGCGGCGGGTCCCGCCCAGCCGCTCAGGATGGGTACGGATGGCGGCGGCGACCAGGCCGGCCGGGAAGCCGGCGTCGGCGGTCGCCATCGTGGCGAAGGCCCGCGCGAGCCCGACCAGGGAGACGGCGAACAGCGGGGCGCCGCAGCCGTCGACGCCGACCGCGGCGACCGGCTCGCCGGCGAGGTCCTCGACCTCGCGGCGCAGCAGCACCTGAAGCGGATGCCCGGCGTCGAGGTAGCTTGCGGTGTCGAATCCGGCCGCGACACACGTCGCGAGCATCGCGGCGTGCTTGCCTGAGCAGTTCATCGCCAGGGGCTCGGGCGCGCGGCCGGCTCGCAGCCACGCGGCCCGCTCCTGCTCGTCGAGCGGAAGGTCGGCCGGGCACCGCAAGGCGCTCTCGTCGAGACCGGCGCCGGCGAGGATCCGCTGCACGCCGTCGAGGTGGAACGGTTCCCCGGAGTGGCTCGCCGCGGCGAGGGCGAGCAGCTCGGCGTCGACGGCAAGGCCGGCGCGGACCATACCGGCGGCCTGCATGGGCTTGTTTGACGAGCGCGGAAACACCGGCGCGGACGGCGTGCCGGCCGAGAGCGCGACGGAGCCGTCGGCGGCGAGCCCGACGACCGAACCGGTGTGCCAACCCTCGACGAACCCGGAGCGCACCACCTCGGCCAGCACCGCTCCGGCGTACCTGCCCTTCCCGGCCGCGGACTCCACGGCAACCAGTGCCGCCTCAGCGGCCACTGAGCAGGTCGTCCACGGTGACGGCCCCCTCCTTGTACCGCCGCCCGATCTCCGCGGTGCACATGTCCATGACGTTCTGCACCCGACGGCGCAGGTCCGAGACCTTGGACTCGTAGTCCCGCACGCGGTCGAGCGCGGCCTGGAGCTCCTCGTCGGTCTGGGCCTCGACGTCGGAGATGCCGACGTCTGCGACGACCTGCTCGACCTCGCGGCGGTGCTCGTCGACGCGCGAGGGCTCGACGCTCAGGAACCGCCCCATGCCGTGGACGTTGCGGGTGGGGCTGTCGGCCAGCACCCGCGCGAGGTGGGCGATGATGTGCTCGTTGGCATCACCCGGCGTGCTCCGGCGGGAGAGCTCCGCGCGCAGGATGTCCATGCGGCCCTGCAGCATCCGGCGCACGTAGGAGAGGTCGGCCTCCTCCTGCTCGGCCTCGCGACGCATGTCCCGCACGTCGGACATCTCACGCTGCTCGATGCTGTCGAGGAAGCCCTCACCCAGGACGCGGTCGATGCGCCGGCGGCCGCCGGCCATGGGCTGGGTCATTGCTGCGCCTCCGCTGGGATGCAAGTGGTACGACGGTCCTTGACGTTCAGCATGCCCCGCGCCGCATCGGTTTGCATCGGTGGACGCTGGGCGATCCGTGCCAGCTCAGCCGCCCGCTCGACGAGCTCGGCGTTGTCACGCACGGGCCGGCGCCGCGCGAACGTGAGGTGTCCTCCATCCCGACGCGCAGGTGGCCGCCGGCGGACAGGGCCGCGAGCGCCACCGGGAGCGACGTCCGACCGATCCCGGTCGCGGACCATGTCGCGCCGGGGGGCAGCGCCGCCACGGCCGCAACGAGAGCCTCGGGCGTCCCCGGCATGCCTCCGGGGACGCCCATGACGAGGTCGCAGTGCACCTGCCCGCCGTACGGCGCACCGTAGGTGTCGAGCAGCCGGTGCAGCGACGAGACGTGGCCGAGGTCGAACAACTCGAACTCCGGCACCACCTCCATCGCCTGCGTCCGCTGGTACAGCTCAGCCATGAACGGCCACGGGTTCAGGAACACGTCGTCGCCGAAGTTGACGGTTCCGCAGGTCAGCGAGCAGGAGTCGGGCTCGGCGTCGAGCACGGCGAGCCGGGCGTCGTACGGGTCGTGGACCGAGCCGCCGGTGGAGAGCTGCACCAGCAGTGACGTCTGCTCGCGCAGCGCGTCGACCGTGGCACGGAGTCGCGCGGGGTCGAGCGTGGGGCGTGCCTCATCGTCGCGGATGTGCACATGGATGAGCGCGGCGCCGGCGGCCTCGCACGCCTTGGCGGTCGAGAGAAGCTCCTCCAGCGTGACGGGCAGCGGCGGCTCCTCGGCCTTCGCCGTCTCCGCGCCCGTGGGCGCGACCGTGATCAACGTCTGCGCTGACATGGACGGCATGGTGTCACGTCGGGTGAGGTCCGCGTGTCCGGTCGCCCGACCCCCCGGGTCCGGGAGTCAGGCCGGCCCGTCCATGGTTACAAGAACCACGAAGGCACCCCCGATCCTGCTTTTTCCACGGACTGGACATCGACCCGCGTGGCGGATCCAACGCCGACTGCGCGAAGGACTGGCAACGCCACCATTGGGTACTCGACAACAACTTGAAGATGTATTCCATTGGCCACTAACCACGGCGACGTGGGTTGCCGGGCATGCCGAGCGGACACCGCAACCTCTATCCGTTGGCGCGCGGGATAGGCCTCGACCGCAGCGCTACCGCGGGGGGGACTGGCATTATTCACGCTCCGCCGCTATCCTCTGGCGCAGGCGGGACTATTAGTTTCTTGACCTTGAGTGATCTTAGCCGATCTAGCAGTTGAGGATCCATGCTCTCGGCACGTCCTATCACGGCCAGCCTTTCGAGTTCCAAGTGCTGGAACACGCTCGCATCGTCGATTGAGTAGCAGTCTTCGAAGACCACCGAACGCAAGGCCTTGCAATGTCTGAGCGCCCGCACTCCGGTGAGAGGAGTGCGCCCGTATACGACGACTTCTTCAAGCACGGAATAGCCGCCGACACGGGAGAGATCGAATTCCTTTCCTCCCGCGACTTCAAGGTACTCAAGCGACGCATGGCATGGCATTACCGCTAGGCTGGAGAGCCTTCCCGCACCGAGCAGCCGCAATCGCCTAAGCGGCGCGCGAACGTGCACTTCCAGGTCTCGCGGCGGCTGATGCAACTCGAGTTCCGTGAGGCGAGGAGACCGCAGGACCGGACTCAAGGCTTCGAACCAGGGGCCCTCGTACGAGCGCAACTCGCTGAGGCGGCGCAGTGCCTCGTGCCCAGTTCGCGGTCGGAAGCGAAGCGAGAGGGACTCCAGGTCAGCGAATTCTTCTAGGCCGCTGATGTCGTCGCACTGGTCCATGACGTCCAGTAGCCGCACGGATGACCCGAGCGGCGACAGCCAGGCGAGGTCGCGTCTTCCTGGAGGCATCAGGTTGACGTGTACCGCAGCAACGCGGCCGGCCAGCATGCGCAGCTGCCACGCGTGGGGCATTTCTCCGTCAAACACAACAGCGACTCGGCCGCCGACGACCCTCACGGTGACACCGGCTCCAAGTGCCAGCATGTGGGGGACATCCTCACTACAGAAGGCATTCGTCGACTGTGTCAGTATATCTTCGTGCGCCGTGCACGTGGGGGGCAGCACCGAGGCGCCTGAGCAGAACTGGCGCGCGGCGGCTCCCCACAACGGAGATGCCGAAGTCGCTCGGGCGCGCGGTCCCGCTCTCCAGTGTCGCCAGTGCGCTGTAACACTTAGGCTCACGGCGCCTCCTGGTGGTCCTCAAGACCGGCCAGCCACAGCGACACCGGCAGGCGGCCCTTCCGGATTACCGGACGGCCAGTCGGGTAGATAACGCTTACGGGTACTACTCCATCGGTAAGCACCTGAACGATGAGAGACGGTACAGGCGGACGCGTCGCTGGTAGTGGCGACGCAGTGGATGTCGGGGCATGCGGCCCCGACACTCGCCGCACTATGCCGGAGTGACTTGGTGCCGCGTTGATTGGTACGCCACGAGGGAGTGATGTTGGGCCTTGTAAGCACGCTGGATTTGCTTGTCCTGCAGGCGGTTGATCGGCTTCTCCACGCCGAGGAAGCCCATCGGATGGCATACGTTTATGCGGATCGCGTCGACCATCATCGCGCTGCCAGCGGCGCGATCCGCATGCCGCTTGCCGAGGACGACCCGCTGGGAGAGGTCAGCACGGGGCTACTCGGCTTTTGGTTCGTAGTCGCGTTGATCCTGTGGATAGCACCGGGGCTCGCGATCGCGGCATGCATTGCCGGGATCGCTTCCCTGCCGGTTAGTCTCTTCATGGCGCACGCGTTCTTAGACCGCTGGCCACTAAGCACGCATGGCGGGCCCACGAACATGGTGGTTAGCGATAAGCCACTATTGATTCTTGCTCCGCTGAGCGGCTTCTTGCTCTTTCTGGTCCTCGTCTTGTAGCTCGACAAGGGCTCGACCATGCGTGCGGCGCCGAGGACCCCACCGTCGGACGTACGACGTCCCGGTGCCGGTAGTCCAACGGGGGGAGCGCCCTTACTCCGCCTCCACGACACTCTCTGCTTGGGGGTCGTGGCAGACCAGCCCGCGGCGGCCGGCACAGACACGCACAGCCTCGTCAGCCTTGTTGAATCTGATGTTGAGGTATAAACGATGTCGCCGAAGGCATCCCTCCAACGCCAAAAAACCCAAGGGAATGCATCACTGTCCTCGTCCGGGATATCGAGCCTTCGAGCTCGCGAACGAAAAGGATGATCTCTTCGCTCGCGGGGGCGCTCGACTCTTGCGCCTCGTCCATGCGCCGTTCGAACTCGGCGCTGGCCGCTGCGTCATCCAAGGGCGCCGCACCACGCCATACCGAAAGGTCGTAACACATGCGGACAACCGCACAGTGAGTGAGCCACTGACGGCACACGAGCACAGCGCTGCGAGTAGGGCAGCAGATGCGATCCGCACTGGACTCGCCTATATAACGGATTATCGGCGCCCGAGAGGTATCAACGCTGCGGTAGCTGAGACCTTCGCCTTCGCGGCCGACCCATGCCGTGTCCGCGTAGGGATCTCGTGCGGCACGCTGGCGACTCCGGCGCGCGACTCACCTCGTAACCTGCACTGGTGCGCTAGTCGCCGCCCACTGCGACGGGTAGTCAGGCGTGACCTCGAAGACCATCCGTGCTGCTCGGTCCCGCAGCTCCGGCGGGTACTGGCTCGCTCGTCCCACAGCTCCATCCTCCTCAAGAGATGGAGCCTCCGGACTGGCCGAGTCCGGTTCAGCTGGCGACGAACCGGACTCGGCGTTGCCGTCGGGGCGAGAACGTCGAGGGCCCCGCTAGGCGCTCTCGAGCGCGTCGTCGGGAGGCAGGGTGGGGAAGCTGCCCGCGCGCCCGTAGGCGACGACGACGTTGTCGCCGTCCTTGAGCACGATCGCGCCGTCGCTCGCCGGCTTGCCGTTGACGTACACGTGGACCTTGTCGTGGCCCCGGTTGGTGTCGCCGCCGAGCCGGTCGCGGACGAAGGCGACGCCCCAGACATCGAAGATGTGGGACAGCTCGTAGGGGTACGGGTCGTCCGCCTCCATGTGCACGACGCCGTCGGCGTGTGCGTGTGCAGCCCATCGTGTCGAAGCCGATGTTCGCGGGCACCTGGACCTGCTCGCCATGGCGGAAGACGCTCAGCAGGACGTGCGCGTGGTAGCTCTCGTCGCCGACCGGCGGGAAGCCGAGCCGAACGAGTCGCTCGGACAGGCCGGTGGCCTGCGGCGGCCATGGCGGCTCGCTCGTCAGCAGTGTCGTGTCAGCAGGGTCTGTCGTAGATGAGGCTGTCGTCGCGCCATCCGTGTCGTCGCGCCCGAGCCGGCCGCGGTCAGACCGAAGCCGCCGGCGGTGACGGCCAGCACCGCGATGACACCGTGATGCGCGCCTACCGACGCTGCTTCGCCTGCTGTTGTGCCTTGACCGCCGCCGCGCGTCGTGCGACCTCCCTGCGTGTACTCATGCCTCTCCCTCGTCGGCGGGCCGCGCCGGCGTCATGTTCGTCAGCAGCATCCGCTCGCACACCCCTCGCACGTCGGGGCTTCGGCTGCGTCGTGTATGCCAGGGGGGCCGACGGCTACGGGAGCGCAGCAGCCCTGTCCGCGCCGCGCCTCCCAACCCTCCCGGATCGCGAGCCCGGCGATGACGAGCCCCGCGACCGGGTCGGCCCACCACCAGCCGAGCACTGCGTTGAGGACAAGCCCGGCGAGCAGGGTCGCACTCATGTAGGTGCATAGGAGCGTCTGGGTGGCGTCGGCGAGGACCGAGCCCGAGTGCAGCGCCCGCCCGGTGCGGCGCTGGGCCCACGACAGGAGCGGCATGACCACCAACGACGCCGCGGCCAGGGCGATCCCAACCGGCGCGGCGTCCGGTTCGGCGGCCGTTCCCAGGGCGCGCACGGACTCGAACCCGACGTACGCGGCGAGGGCAAAGAACGACACCCCGATCAGGCGCATGGCCTGCCGCTCTCGACTCTCGGGCAACGCGTGGCGGAACTGCCACAGGATGATCACGCCGCTGGAGACCTCGACGACGGAGTCGAGGCCAAAGCCGACGAGCGCGACGGAGCCGGCGATGAGTCCCGCGGCGACCGCGATGACGGCCTCGACCACGTTGTAGGTGACGCTCGTGGCGGCGAGCCGCTGTGCGCGGCGGCCGAGGCGCTGCCGTTCGTGGTCCGCCAAGGCCGACCGCTCGGCGTGCGTCCGCGTGTGCGTGCTCATGCGCCGGTGTCGTTGCCGTAGGTGGGGCAGAGCGTGACGGCGTCGCCCGTCGCGTCGAGCAGCCGCTCCGCGGCGGCGAGCAGGTCCATCAGTTCCGGACGGGCCAGGCTGTACAGCGATGCGCGGCCTTCGGCGCGAGCGGTGACGAGACCGCACTCGCGCAGGCAGGACAGGTGTCCCGAGACAGTGGACTGCGCCAGGCCGAGGTGCGCGGTGAGGTCGACGACCCGGTGCTCGCCCAGGGCGAGATGTCGGACGATCGCGAGGCGGGCGGGGTCCGCCAGACCACGGAACAGGCACACCGCAGCGGTGACGTCAGGCTGGACCCTTGTCATCGGCATCCTCCGATGATAGGACTCGCTGCCGATGTAACACAACCTCCCCGCAGGATCGCGCATGGACCCGGCCGTCGCCGCCCTGTCCTTCCAGGTCCTGTTCGCCGCGATCGCGTTCGGGTGGCGGTCCGTGCAGCAGTGGCAGCGGACCGGCTCAACCGGATTCGTCGCTCACCGCGAACGTGGCGCGGCTGCCAAGGCGGCAGGCATCGCGCTCACGGCCGGCGTCGTGCTCCTCGTCGCGGGAACCGCCGTGGTCGAGCGGGCGACGTGGGAGGCTCGTGAGGTCGCGGGCATCCTCGTCATGGTGGCCGGCTTCACGGTCACTCTGGTCGCGCAGCGCGCGATGAAGGACTCGTGGCGCATCGGGGTCCACCCCACGGAGCGCACGGAGCTCGTCTCCGCCGAACCGTTCGCGTGGGTGCGCAACCCCGTCTTCACCGGAATGCTGACCTTCGCCGCCGGGACGCTCCTGGTGGTCCCATCGCGCCTGACCGCGTGCGGCGCCGCTGCGCTCGTCGTGGGCATCGTCGCGCAGGTTCTGCTCGTCGAGGAGCCCCACCTCCGCTTTCAACACGGTGCGGCGTACGACGCGTACGTCACCCGCTCTGGACGGTTCCTTCCCGCATCTGGCGAAGTCGAGGACCCGAGACACCCATCCAGCCGTCCGTCGCCCTAGCCCCCACCGGACAGGCTTTGAACGTCACCTGTGGACGGTGGGTCCCGTTGGGTTATACGGCAGCGCGGTCAGCGACAGCCGACCCGAGTGACCCGCCATCCCCCCGGGGGGATGGCGTGTAGTTCGGTGAGAGAGGCGGGTGCGACGTCGAGGTGCCACATCGCCTCGATGGGGGCCCGCAGGGCGTGCACGACGGCGGCCTTGATTACGGCGGCGTGCGTCACCACTGCGACGCGCCCGGCCGCGGTGTGCCACTCGTCGAGCAGTGCACTGACGCGGGCGA
>JALYMU010000104.1 GCA_030773595.1 Actinomycetota bacterium
GTCCCGGTTGATGCACCGGGACGGCCGTCAGCACCCGCTCACTGCCCGCGGCCCGTCTCCTCCTGGAGCTGGTCGATCTTCTCGGACGCCTCGGCCTTCGTGAGGTCCTCGGGGAGTTCCTCACCCGCCTCACGCGCGAGCGTCTGCAGGTAGCTGCGCTGCGGGCCCGTCATCGGCTCGTCACCGGTGACCCAGTCCGACGGGTCCTTCTCTGCGTTCGTGGTGTCAGGAGTGTTGTTCGCCATGTCCGTCCGCCTACCCACGGGGAACCCGAACATGCGTACGAATTCCTATGCGGTCCCGCCGTCGCGCCGCCCGGCTGGGGTCGCCTGAGATCCTTCCGCGTGTGGTCCCTTCTCGCCTCATCACACCCGACGACGCGCCGGCCCTCGCGGAGCTGCTCCGGAGCAGCCGCGAGTTCCTCGCCCCGTGGGAGCCGATCCGAGCGGAGGACTACTTCACCGTCGAGGGGCAGCGCGGGGACATCGACGTCTCCCTCGACCGGCACCGGCAGGGTGGCGCGCTCCCACACGTCATCCTCGACGAGGACGGTCGCGTCGTGGGACGGATCACGCTCAACGGGATCGTGCGTGGCGCGTTCCAGTCGTGCAGCGTGGGCTACTGGCTCGCGGAGGCGCACACGGGTCGGGGGCTCGCGACGGCCGCCGTCCGGCACATCACGACGGTGGCGTTCGAGGAGCTCGGGCTGCACCGGGTGCAGGCGGAGACGCTGGAGCACAACGTCCGGTCCCAGCGGGTACTCGACCGCAACGGGTTCGTGCGATACGGCTTGGCGCCGAAGTACCTCAAGATCGCCGGCCGGTGGCAGGACTGCGTGATGTACCAGGTGCTCAACCCGGACGCCGACGAGTGATGCCGGCTGTCTGGAGCACGGTCACGCAGGACGGCAGTCGACCATGACGACCTGGCGCCAGCGCCGCCCCTCCACGTCGACGTCCACCACGCCGAAGCGGATGGGGACCTCCCGCGGCACCTGCGTCCCGGTGCCGATGGGATGGGGCTCCAGGCATGACGGCCACCCATGGTGGTGCTCGCCATGCGCGTCGACCCAGTACGGCACGGAGTCCTTCACGGCATAGGTCCAGTCGCCGTGATCGATGGTGACAAGTGGGTGATCCGGCTCGCCGACGACGACCGCCGTCGCCTCGTGCATGTCGGCCTTCTCGGCTGCGGCCGCGTGACCGCGACGCCCGAGAGTACGGCGGAAGCGCCGCCGACGTACGCGACGTCACGGACTGGTCACGACGACGTCACTCACCGCTGTTACGCACAGCCGTCCATCGCGGCTGGCTATCGCCGAAGCCGGCTTCAACGGGCTGGACCCGGGGCGTCACAGACGGCGTGCAGAACCCGTACACCGGCATCACTCAGGGTCCTGTCGAGGCCAGGGCGCGCGTTTCCGCGCTCTTCATGGCATCCCGTCGGTCCTCGACCGACGGGATGTCCGAGTCAGCCGTGGGTGTTTGACTGTCGTGATGACCCCGTCCGAGGCGCGCGCTGCGGTTGCACTCGCCGGGCGGACGCCACTCGGTCGTCTCCTCCGGCGCCGACGGAACGGTTAGCGGATGCAGCGGCACGAGCTGAGCCCACCCGACGCCCACCATGGGATCTGGCTCATAGCTCTGGGTGTCATCCACCTGGGTGCGCTCATCGCCATTGCCGGGTTGGCCCCGGGCGGCGGCGGACATGTGTTGGTCCAAGTGCCGCTGAGCCTCTACTTCGTCTATCTCGGGGGTGCGTACCTCCGTACCCGTGTCATCGTCGACGGCGCCGGGCTCCGAGTACTAGGCCACTACCGCTTCGCGCAACAATCTGCTCGCTGGGAAGACGTGTCCGGCCTTCGTGTCGACCCACCAGGCGGGCCCCGGGCGATCCACGTCGACCTCGTCAGTGGGAGGACGCTGCGCCTGCCGCCACTCGACGACGCGGCATCCGCGCCGTGACGGCGGCGCACGCGTCCGCACGCGGCGCCGGCGAGCGTTGAACGCCCCGAGGCGGGAGAGCTCCTGACCCCGGTGCGCGCGCCCGGCGGCGCCCAGTGCTGCCACCGCTCCGGCACCCGAGTGTTCACATCTCGTGGCGACCCACCGTGGCGCCTGACGTTCATGAACAGTCGATCTCGGGGTGTCGCACGCACAAGGGCGACCGATGTTCAGGCGTCGACCTCCGGCTCCGGCGTCCCCCCCGAAGCAACCACCGGCGTGCCGGGCCGAGGCGGGGCGGGCGGCGGCAGCCGCAGGACCGGCACACCCACGGCGTCCGGCGGCACGTCGACCCCCTCGCACACGACGAGCCCCGCACCCCGCAACCGGTCGGCACTGACCTCACCCACGCGCAGGAACCGGAACTCCGGCTCCGCCTCGGCCTCCGCCCGCATGGCGGCGAGGTCGTCGGCCGTCGGCGGCCGCGCGATCCGGTCGGCGAGCTTGCCGGCCCGGTCGCGCACGCGCGGCGGCTCCAGCGTCACCTCGGGCCCGATCGCCTGACCTGGAGCCACCCACGCGGTCCAGCCCGGCGTACACAGACCGGCGAGCAGCCCGGTCGCGGCGGCAGCGGGACCGGGCGGCAGGTCGACGCTGTAGCTCTCGCCCTCCTGCACGGCGACGACGGCGCTCACCGCCTCGTCCGGCACCTCGGGAAGCCCCAGCAACGCCTGCGCCGACCCGAGGTCGAGCGCACGCCCGGCCCCCCGGCGTACCGGCCACCGGGGGAACACCGGCGTCGGCCAGGCGTAGGGCAGGTCGTCGGGCACGTCGGGGAAGAACTGCCGGTAGTACTCCGGGTCCTTGCGGACGAGGGAGGACTGGTGGCTGGCGTGGACGACGTCCATCCCCATCCAGGGGGGCAGCCCACCCTGAGCGCGCAGTTCGTCGAAGGCTGCCACCTTGCCGCCGGTGAACTCCGCGATGGAGGCGCGTACGGCGTCCGCTCCGCCCCGCGCGACCCACTCCTCGCACACCGCGACGCCGTAGGACACCAGCGCCGGCGTGAAGCCGCGCCACATCGTGACGGCCGGGTGGTTCTTCCAGCCGTAGACCGGCCAGGTCAGCGCGCGCAGGATCTGCAGCGTCTCGACCCGCTGCTTGCCCAGCCGGCGGTCGTCGAGGACCCGGGCGGACCGGGCGAAGGAGGGGTACGGGACGAACGTCTGCACGCGTCCGGGCATGCCCGCCGTACCTGGCCTCGACGCCTCCGCGGACGGCCGGGTCGGGACGGCGTCGAGGCGCCGGTATGGTGCCCTGCACAGGGTGCGAGCGCAAAGGGGCGACCGTGACCAAGTTCGTGTACGACTTCGCCGAAGGCAACAGGGACCTCAAGGACCTGCTCGGCGGCAAGGGTGCGAACCTCGCCGAGATGACCAACCTCGGTCTTCCGGTTCCGCCGGGGTTCACCATCACGACGGAGGCCTGCAAGGCCTACCTGGCCAGCGGCGACGAGCCGCCGGAGCTGCACGACGAGGTCACCGAGCACCTCGAGGCGCTCGAGAAGGCGATGGGCAAGGCCCTCGGCGCGCCGGACGACCCGTTGCTGGTGTCCGTCCGCTCGGGCGCGAAGTTCTCGATGCCCGGGATGATGGAGACGGTCCTCAACATCGGGCTCAACGACGACAGCGTCCACGGCCTCGCCCGGCAGGCGGGTGACGAGCGCTTCGCGTGGGACTCCTACCGCCGGCTGCTCCAGATGTTCGGCAAGACGGTCCTCGGCATCGACGGCGAGCACTTCGAGGAGGCGCTCGAGTCGGCCAAGCAGGCCAAGGGCACCACCGACGACCTCGGCTTGGACGCCGATGACCTTCGCACGCTGGTCGGGACGTTCAAGAGAATCATCGCGGAGGAGTCCGGCCGGGAGTTCCCGCAGGACCCGCGCCAGCAGATGGACCTCGCCGTCCGCGCGGTGTTCGAGTCCTGGAACGCTCCCCGTGCAGTGCTGTACCGACGGCAGGAGCGCATCCCGGCCGACCTCGGCACGGCCGTCAACGTCGTGGCGATGGTCTTCGGCAACCTCGGCATGGACTCCGGCACGGGCGTCGCCTTCACCCGTGACCCAGCCTCGGGTGCACAGGGCATCTACGGCGACTACCTCCAGAACGCCCAGGGTGAGGACGTCGTCGCCGGCATCCGCAACACCGTGCCGCTCGCCGAGCTCGAGCGCATCGACCCCCCCGCCTACGCCGAGCTACTCCAGATCATGGAGCGGCTCGAGAACCACTACCGCGACCTTTGCGACATCGAGTTCACGATCGAGCGCAACAACCTCTGGATGCTCCAGACGCGAGTCGGCAAGCGCACCGCCGGGGCGGCCTTCCGCATCGCCACGCAGCTGGTGGACCAGGGCCTCATCGACATGGACGAGGCCGTACGCCGGGTCAGCGGCGCCCAGCTCGCGCAGCTGATGTTCCCGCGGTTCGACGAGTCGGCGGCGGGGGAGCGGATCGGCAAGGGCATGAACGCTTCGCCCGGTGCGGCGGTCGGCAAGGTGGTGTTCGACTCCTACACCGCCGTCAAGTGGTCCCGCTCCGGGGAAGACGTCATCCTCGTCCGGCGCGAGACGAACCCGGACGACCTCGAGGGCATGGTCGCCGCCCGCGGGATCCTGACCTCGCGGGGCGGCAAGACCAGCCACGCGGCCGTTGTCGCCCGAGGGATGGGCAAGACATGTGTGTGTGGCGCCGAGCAGCTCGACGTCGACACCAAGAAGCGCCGGCTGACCGCGCGCACGGGCGACGGCCGGCCGGTCGTCATCGAAGAGGGCGACGTCATCTCGATCGACGGCTCGAGCGGCCTGGTCTACCGCGGCGAGGTGCCGGTCGTGAGCAGCCCCGTGGTGGAGTACTTCGAGGGCCGGGTCGACCCGGACTCCGAGCAGGCCGACGACCTGGTCCGCGCCGTCCACCGGGTCATGACGCACGCCGACTTGCTGCGGCGCCTCACGGTCCGGACCAACGCCGACACCGCAGAGGACGCCGCCCGGGCCCGGCGCTTCGGCGCTCGCGGCATCGGTCTGTGCCGGACCGAGCACATGTTCCTCGGTGAGCGGCGCCGCCATGTCGAGCGGCTCATCCTCGCCGAGAACGACAAGGAGCAGCAGGACGCGCTGGACGCGCTTCTGCCGCTGCAGCGCGGCGACTTCACCGAGATCTTCGAGGCGATGGACGGGCTGCCGGTGACGATCCGGCTGCTCGACCCGCCACTGCACGAGTTCCTGCCCGACATCACCGAGCTGTCCGTGCGGGTGGCGGTGGCGGAGTCCGAGGGCCATAAGAACGAGAACGACCTGCGCCTGCTCCAGGCCGTGCACCGGCTGCACGAGCAGAACCCCATGCTCGGCCTGCGCGGCGTCCGGCTGGGGCTCGTGATCCCCGGGCTTTTCATGCTCCAGATCCGCGCCATCCTCGAGGCGGCCGTCGAGCGGCGCAAGGCCGGTGGGGACCCGCGGGTCGAGATCATGGTGCCGCTCGTGGGCGCGGTGCAGGAGCTCGAGATCATCCGGGACGAGGCCCGCCGGGTCCACGACGAGGTGGTGTCCGAGACCGGCCTGCAGCTCGACTACGCGATCGGCACGATGATCGAGCTGCCGCGGGCTGCGCTGACCGCGGGACAGATCGCCGAGGCCGCGGAGTTCTTCTCCTTCGGCACGAACGACCTGACCCAGACGACGTGGGGCTTCTCCCGCGACGACGTGGAGGCCGCGTTCTTCTCCGCCTACCTGGAGAAGGGCATCTTCGGGGTCTCGCCCTTCGAGTCGCTCGACCGTGACGGTGTCGGCCGGCTCGTCCGCATCGGCACCGAGGAGGGCCGCGCGGCGCGCCGGGGCCTCAAGGTCGGGATCTGCGGCGAGCACGGTGGCGACCCGGACTCCGTGCACTTCTTCCACGAGGTCGGGCTGGACTACGTGTCGTGCTCGCCGTTCCGGGTGCCGGTCGCGCGGCTCGAGGCGGGCCGTGCGGCGGTGGCGCAGGGCGGCAGCGACACGCGCTGACCGCCGTACGACGGCCGCGTGGCCACGCGGGGACGGCGTGTGTCCGCAGCGAAGGCAACCCGCCCGTGCCCGGTGCGGCTGCGCGCTACCCTGAGCGCCGCACCGGGGCACCGGGCCGGCTGCTGCGGACCTGTTCAGGAGGCATCGGGTGACGGCGCACGTGGGTGCTGCGCGAGGTGTGGAGCGGCGACCCGCCACGCTCGAGATGGTCGCTGCCCGCGCCGGTGTCGGTCGCGGCACGGCGAGCCGCGCGCTCTCCGGCGCACCGCAGGTCAGCCAGCGTGCCCGCGAGGCCGTCCAGCGCGCGGCCGAGGAGCTCGGCTATCGGCCCAACCGCGCGGCGCGCTCGCTCGTCACGCGCCGCACCGACTCCATCGCCCTCGTCGTCGGGGAGACCGAGGACAGGGTCTTCGCCGACTCCTACTTCGGCGCACTGACCCGCGGCGTCAACGCCGAGCTCGGCGACAGCGACGTCCAGCTGGTCTTCCTCATCGCCCGCTCGGCCACGGAGCGCAAGCGGCTGGAGAACTTCGCGATCGACCGCCGGGTCGACGGGATGCTGCTGGTCTCCATGCACGGCGACGACCCGCTGCCCGACGCCCTCGACCGTGCCGGGATGCCGCTGGTCCTCGGCGGTCGCCCCCTGCGTGACGACGGTCGGCTCGTCGTCGACGCGGACAACCGGGGCGGCGCGCGCGCCGCCGTCGAGCACCTCATCGGGACGGGGCGACGGCGCATCGCCACGATCACCGGCCCGATGGACATGGCCGCTGGTGTGGACCGGCTCGAGGGCTACTACGACGCCCTGCGCGCAGCGAAGCGGCGGCCGGCGAAGGCCCTCGTGGCGCCCAGCGACTTCACCGAGGAGACGGGGCACGCTGCGATGGTGACGCTGCTGCGCCGGGAGCCCACTCTCGACGCGGTCTTCGCCGCCTCCGACGTCGTCGCGGCGGGCGCCCTACGCGCACTGCGCGAGGCCCGACGCGACGTCCCCGGCGAGGTCGCGGTGGTGGGCTTCGACGACCGCCCCCTGGCCCGGCACCTGCAGCCGGCGTTGACGACGGTCCGCCAGCCGGTCGAGGCCATCGGGCGGCAGATGACCAGGATGCTGCTCGCGCAGATGCACGGGGAGCCGATCGAGCAGCGGTGCGTGGTGCTGGCGACCGAGCTGGTGGTGCGCGAGTCCGCGTGAGCCGGACCGGCTGCCCGCCGGACCGGCTCGGCCTGTCGGTCGGCACGGCTACGGTGCCTCCACGATGACCGACACCTACGACGAGCACGCGTGCGCACGCTGGGTCGACGAGCCGGCCAAGCGCCCCGGGCGCACGGCCTTCGAGCGCGACCGCGCCCGCGTGGTGCACGCCTCGGCGCTGCGGCGGCTGGCGGCCAAGACACAGGTCGTCTTGCCCTGGAGCGACGACTTCGTGCGCAACCGGCTGACCCACTCCCTCGAGGTCGCGCAGGTCGGGCGGGAGCTCGGCAAGGCCTTGGGCTGCGACCCCGACGTGGTGGAGACGGCATGCCTGGCGCACGACCTCGGTCATCCGCCGTTCGGTCACAACGGTGAGCGCGCGCTCGACGAGCTCGCCGACGACATCGGCGGCTTCGAGGGCAACGCCCAGTCGCTGCGTCTGCTGACCCGGCTCGAGGCCAAGGCGTTCCGTCCTGACGGGACCAGCGCGGGGCTGAACCTCACTCGGGCCAGTCTCGACGCCGCGACGAAGTACCCCTGGCCACGGGCTGGGGGCCGCGCCAAGTACGGCGTCTACGACGACGACCTCGACGCGTTTCGGTGGTTGCGTGAGGCGGCCCCGGCCGAGCGGCCGTGCCTCGAGGCCCAGGTCATGGACTGGGCTGACGACGTCGCCTACTCCGTGCACGACGTCGAGGACGCCGTGGTTGGCGCCAAGGTCCGGCTCCACGCCCTGCGCGACCCGGACGCCCAGCGGGCCGTCCTGGAGACCGCGCGCGGCTACGCGCCGCAGGCCGACGGGGACGACCTCGCCGCAGCCCTGGACCGTCTGCTCGCGCTTCCGTGGTGGCCCTCGTCCTACGACGGGAGCCGGCGGGCCCTCGCGGCCCTGAAGGACCTGACCAGCCAGCTCATCGGCCGGTTCACCCGAGCGGCAGAGCTCGCGACCCGGGAAGTCCACGGCCGGCGCCCGCTCGCCCGTTACGACGCCGATCTCACCGTGCCGACGGGCACCCGCCTGGAGGTCGCGGTTCTGAAGGCGGTGGCGGCGCGGTTCGTGATGAACACCGAGGACCGTGTGGCGGTGATGCAGGGGCAGCGGGAGCTGCTCCAGGACCTGGTGCGGCTGATGGCGGAGCGCGCGCCGCGTTCGCTCGCGCCGGCCTTCGCCGAGGACTGGCAGGTGGCGCCGACGGAGGCCGCCCGCCGCCGTGTGGTGCTGGACCAGGTGGCGTCGCTGACCGACACCTCGGCCGTGCAGCTGCACCACTCGCTCGCCGGCTGAGCGCCCGGAGGCGGCGGGTCGCGGCAGCGCCGGTCGCCACCCCCGCGTATGCCCGTCGGGAGCGCCGGCGGGGCTGTGCATCGGCGCGGGCATCCGCCGCCACGCACGTAGACTCCGGGCCGTGGCCGGCCGGATCCGTGACGAGGACGTCGCGCTCGTCAAGGAGCGCGCCGACATCGCGGAGGTGATCGGCGAGCGCGTGACGCTGCGCCACGCCGGTGGCGGCAACCTCAAGGGCCTGTGCCCCTTCCACGACGAGAAGACGCCGTCGTTCAGTGTCCGACCGGCTGTGGGCAGCTACCACTGCTTCGGCTGCGGCGCGGGTGGCGACGTCATCCGATTCGTGATGGAGACCGACCACCTCCCCTTCGCCGAGGCCGTCGAGTGGCTCGCGGGCAAGGCGGGCGTGCA
This sequence comes from Actinomycetota bacterium, assembly GCA_030773595.1. Taxonomy (GTDB): domain Bacteria; phylum Actinomycetota; class Actinomycetes; order JALYMU01; family JALYMU01; genus JALYMU01. The sequence goes on from JALYMU010000104.1 coordinate 8,889, forward strand.
GCTGCGCTACGAGGACGGCGGCGGTACGCCGAGCCGCCAGGTCGGTCAGCGCAGCCGCCTGGTCGAGGCGCACCGCGCTGCGGCGCAGTTCTATGCCGAGCAGCTCTCGGGCCCGGAGGCCGTCGCCGGACGCCGGTTCCTCAACGAGCGCGGCTTCGACCGGGAGGCGAGCGAGCGCTTCGGCGTCGGGTTCGCCCCCGCATCGTGGGACGCGCTGGTGCGCCACCTGCGCGGCCGAGGCTTCACTGCGGCCGAGCTGCTCACCGCCGGCCTGGCCCGCGAGGGCCAGCGCGGGCCGATGGACCGCTTCCGCGGCCGGCTGGTGTGGCCGATCCGGGACCTCTCCGGTGACGTGGTCGGCTTCGGGGCACGCCGTCTCGCGGATGACGACACCGGGCCGAAGTACCTCAACACCCCGGAGACGCCGATCTACCGCAAGTCCAGCGTGCTCTACGGTGCCGACCTGGCCAAGCGTGAGATCGCACGGCGGATGCAGGCGGTCGTCGTCGAGGGCTACACCGACGTCATGGCCTGTCATCTCTCCGGCGTGGAGACCGCTGTCGCGACCTGCGGCACGGCGTTCGGGGAGGAGCACATCAAGGTGCTCCGTCGGCTGCTCATGGACCAGAACGAGTTCCGCGGAGAGGTCATCTTCACCTTCGACGGCGACTCAGCCGGCCAGAAGGCGGCGCTGAAGGCATTCGAGGAGGACCAGAAGTTCGTCACGCAGACCTTCGTCGCGATCGAGCCGGACGGTCTCGACCCCTGCGACCTGCGCGTGACCCGGGGACCCGAGGCCGTGCGTGACCTGGTGGCGCGGCGCGTGCCGCTGTTCGAGTTCGCGATCCGCAGTGCCGTCGCGCGCTACGACCTGGACACCGCCGAGGGCCGCACCGCCGCGCGCGAGGGCGGCATGGCCGCCGTACGCCGGATCCGCAGCGTCGCGCTGCGCAGCGACTACGCCCGCCAGCTCGCCGGCTGGATCGGCCTGCCGGACCCCAACGAGCTCGTTGCGGAGGCGCGCGGATCGGTGCGCGAAGCCCGGCGCGCCACCGTGCCGGAGCAGGGAGCCGACACACGCGACCCCGTGCACGCGGTCGAGCGGGCCGCGCTACAGATCGTGCTGCAGGACCCGGCGGTTGCGGGGGAGCGGTTCGACGGTCTGGAGGCCGGCACCTTCACCGCGTCGCCGTACGCCGCGGTGCACGCCGCCGTCGTCGCTTCGGGCGGCGTGTCGGCCGGCCGAAGCGGGCCGGCGTGGGTTGCCGCGGTGCAGGAGCACGCGCCCGACGACGCCGTCCGCGCGCTCGTGCGCGAGCTCGCGGTCGCCCCGATGCCGGTGGGGGCCGACAGTGCCGCCCGCTACGCCACCGAGGTGCTGGCGCGGCTGGAGGAGCTGGCGACCACCCGGAGCATCACGGAGGTGAAGGCGCGTATGGAGCGGATGAACCCCGTCGAGCAGGCGGAGGAGTACAACCGGCTCTTCGGCAAGGTCGTCGCGCTCGAGCAGCACCGCCGCACGCTGCGCGAGCGGGCGATCGGCGGTCTCTGACGCTTTGCCTCAGGCCTGCGCGCCGCCGATGTTGATCATCCACGAGATGCCGAAGCGGTCGACGCAGGCGCCGAACTCGTCGCCCCACATCTGCTTCTCCAGGGGCACGGACACCGTGCCGCCGGCACTGAGCTTGTCCCAGTAGCCGCGCAGCTGCGCCGCGTCGTCCCCGCTCAGGGAGACCGCGATGTTGTCACCGCGGTGGAGCGCCGTCCCGGCGGGCTGTCGGCACCCATGAGGGCCAGACCGGTCTCCGTCTCCAGCATGGCGTGCATGATCTTGTCCGGCTCCGGCACCTCGGCGCCGAACTCGCCGTAGGTGTTCATCGAGAGCTTGCCACCGAACACGCCTTCGTAGAACTCCATCGCCTCTCGGGCGGTGCCGTCGAAGCTGATGTAGGGGTTGAGACGGGTCGCCATGCCGGCTCCTCCTCGTCGCGCCGCGGGCGGGGGCGGTATCGCACCCTAGTGAGCCGAACGGGTGACGCGGAAGACTCACAGATGTGTTGTCGCCGGACTAGAGAAAGTCTGCAAACTCGGGCGGGCATGGACCGACTTCTCGTCGGTGCGCCCGATGCGCTGGCGTTCGTCCGCCGGATGACGGCGATCGAGCCACCCGCAGCGTCCTTCGATGCCGCCTTCACGGCGAAGGACTGACGCCGCCGCCGTACGTCCGAGGGCGGTCGTCTTGCCAGCCGCACCATGACGCGCAGTCATCGCGTGCTGCGGTCCGGGTGACGGTTGCCCCGAGATGCGGGAAACCCCTCGCCCTCGCCGTCACGTTGTGCACACTGTCCGTGTGGCTGGAGCCGAAGTTCGGCGCCGCAGGACTCCCCGATCGCGGGACCTGCCGACGCAGCGCGTGGCGGAGCCGTCGACGACGACGGTCCGCGCCGGTGGCGACTCGCTCGCCTCCTCGCAGCGAGACGACGACAACATCATCGTGCTCGACGTGGCCGCCTCGGACCTTGCGGGGACGGCTGCCGACCCGACGAACGAGCCGGACGCGGCGGCGCTCGCCGAGCTCGTCGAGGACGACGGTGGCGGCGACGACCTTCCTGCGCTGGACGACACCGCCGGGGGGCCCTCGGCCGACCTCGTCCGGGTCTACCTGCGCGAGATCGGACGGGTCCGCCTGCTCACCGCGGAGGAGGAGGTCGACCTCGCGAAGCGGGTCGAGGCGGGGCTCTTCGCCGCGGAGAAGGTGGCTGCCTCCCGGGCACTTCCGCCGACGCTCAGGGCCGAGCTGGAGACCCTCGCCCGTGACGGGGAGCTGGCGAAGCAGCGTCTCATCGAGGCGAACCTGCGGCTCGTCGTGTCGATCGCCAAGCGGTACTCCGGGCGTGGCCTGCCGTTCCTCGACCTCATCCAAGAGGGCAACCTCGGCCTGATCCGTGCGGTGGAGAAGTTCGACTACGCCAAGGGCTACAAGTTCTCGACCTATGCCAGCTGGTGGATCCGCCAGGCCATCTCGCGGGCGATCGCGGACCAGGCCCGCACCATCCGTGTGCCCGTGCACATGGTGGAGACGATCAACCGGATCCTACGAACGCAACGCCAGCTGGCGCAGGAGCTCGGCCGCGAGCCGACCCCGGAGGAGGTCGCACGGCGGGTGGACCTGCCCGCGGCGAAGGTCGAGGAGATCCGCCGGCTGGCGGTCGAGCCCGTCTCGCTGCACACGCCGGTCGGTGAGGACGACGGGTCCGAGCTCGGCGACCTGATCGAGGACGGCGAGGCGATGACCCCGCTGGACTGGGCGGCTCAGGGCCTGCTGCAGCGCCAGCTCGACGCCGTACTCGGCCACCTCGGCGAGCGCGAGCGGCGTCTGGTCCGCCTGCGCTACGGGCTCACTGACGGTGAGCCGCACACGCTGGAGGAGGTCGGGCAGATCTTCGGGATCACAAGGGAGCGGGTCCGCCAGATCGAGGCGAAGACGCTCGCCAAGCTGCGCCAGCCGCCGTACGTCGGTCAACTGCGGGACTACCTCGGCTGAGCCGGCGTCAGAGCAGCTCGAACACCAGCCAATGCGCCGCGATCCCCAGGAGGGTCACCGCCGAGGCGGTGGTGACCGCGACGAGGGGGTGGCCGAAGCGGGCGGCGTGACGCAGCAGCCCGGCGGCGATGCACTCTGCCGCAACCAACGCAGCCGTCCAGGGATGCCGGAGGCCCCTCGGGAGAACCGAGGCCTCCGCGAACGCCGCGCCGGCCAGCGCCGCCGAGGCACTCGTGCGATGCCGGGCCGAGCCACGGACGCTCAGCGACCCGGTCAGTCCGACTGCTGATCCGAGGGCGACGGCGAGAGCAGCCCAGCGGGTGCCCGTGTAGTGGAGGTCCCTGATCGAGTAGAGCCCGTAGTACGCCGCCTTGAAGGCGTAGTACGTGACGAGCCCGACGGCGATCGCGCCCACTCCTGCCGCACCCGCGGGCAGCGCCCGGCGTCCCGCCGTACGACCGGCCGCGAACGCAAGCGCCAGCCACGGCAGCGCCAAGCCGGGGACGTACCGGCGATACCGGATACGCTCGCCGGGGCACACCGCGACTGAGCCGCCGTACCGCCGTAGCCGTCGCCTACCGTGGAGCCATGCGACTGCTGCGCCGCAAGGGTCCGCTCGCCGACGTCCTCGGCCGACTCGACCTCGCGCGGGGTGAGCGCGTCCTCGCCCATGCGGCGGCGGGTCCGAGTCACGTCGTGGCCACGAACCGCGCGTTGCTGTTGCCGTCCGCGGACGGGTGGCGGCGGGTCGCGTGGCACGCGGTGACCCGTGCGAAGTGGGACGACGAGGCGGAGACCCTGCGGGTCGAGGAGTACGGCGCGACCGGTCCGGTCCGCCACGTCGTCGCCCTCGACGCCCCCGGGCACATCCCTGCGACCGTGCGCGAGCGCGTGACGGCCAGCATCGCGGTGAGCCGCCACGTGCCGCTCGTGGGCAGGACCGGCGTCCGTGTCGTCGGCCGGCGGGTCCCCGGGGAGCCGGAGCTGCGGTGGCAGCTGGTCTTCGACGCCGGGCTCGACATGGAGGACGCCTGGCTACGAGCGCGGGCCGACGAGGCGCTCGCGGAGGTGCGTCGTGAGATGTCGGCCTGAGCGGTCGAGGCGGCCGGTGACGGTCGCGGTCGCGGTCGCGGTTGCCCTGACCGGGGCCTGCACCGCTCAACCAGACACCGGTGCACGGCAACGCGCTGCTCCGACGGGCGGCACGGGCACGCCATCGTCCGAGCTGTCGCCGTCCCCGACCGGTGTGCCCAGCGTCGCGCCCGTCGTCGAGCGCGCGGAGCCGTGGGCTAACCGTCCGGTCGTGTCGCTGCGGTTCGACACCAGCCGGCGACTGGACCGGGCGACCGGACGCGAGACAGTGGTGTTTCGACCCGACCAGCGCGTCTGCGAGCTGGTGTTCCGCCTCTGGCCGAACAAGCCGGAGACCGCGGCTCAGGGCAGCAGCCTGGCGGTCACGCGGGCCTGGGTCGACGGTCGGCCGGTGCGGCCGCGAAGCCGCCCGGCCACGGAGTACGGCCCCGGCGCGCGACCCGCGAAGCCGACGCCGCCCACGCTGCTCGAGCTGCCGCTGCGCCGGTGTGTCGACGCCGGGGAACGGGTGCGTGCTCGCCTGGACTTCGTGCTGGCGCTCGGCAAGGACGCCAGCGAACGCGTCGGCTACTCGCGTCCGGAGGGCATGGCGTGGTTCGCGACCGCGTTCCCGATGCTCGCGTGGGAGCGGGGGAAAGGCTGGATGCGCGATCCGGCGGTCGAGCTCTTCGGCGAGATGGCGGGCAGCGAGGACTTCCGGCTGCGGGCGCTGGACGTGGTGGTCCGGCGCGGCGTCGAGACCATGGGCACGGGCCGTCGGGAGCGGTCGCGCCCCGGGCCGCGCGGCACGGTCGTGCACCGGTTCGGCGCCCCCGCCGTACGGGACGTCTCTGTCGTGGTCGGAGACATGGACGTGCTCGAGCGGACCGTCGGCGGCGTCAGCGTCCACGTCGCGGGGTCCACCCGTGGCACCGAGCGTCCCTTGCGGCTGTGGTTGGACCGGACGACGACCTCGCTGACGAACCTGACACGGCTGTTCGGACCGTACGGCTACTCGGACCTGTGGGCGACCGTGGTCCCCGACATCGACAGCGGCATCGAGTTTCCGAGTGCGATCCAGTTCGGTGACGTCGATCCCGTGGCGTTCGCGCCGCTCGTGTCACACGAGGTCGCGCATATGTGGTTCTACGGTCTTGTCGGGAACGACCAGGGTCGCGACCCGTGGCTCGACGAGTCCTTCGCGACCTACGCCCAGGCGCTGGTGGACCGGGACGAGAGTGCCTACCTCGGTGTCGAGGTCCCGGCCGCGGCCGCGGGCCGGCTCGGGGAACCCATGACGTATTGGGCGCGGCGGCCGCGAAGCGGTGAGCTCTACGGCGTCGGCGTCTACCAGCAGGGCGGTCAGGCGCTCCTGCGAGCGCGTGAGGCCGCCGGCGCGGGGGTCTTCGACCGTGCGGTGCGCGCCTACGTCGACGCCAATGCGCACCGGGTCACGCGGCCATCAGACGTGCGCGATGCGCTCTCCGGCCTGCCCGAGGCGCTCGAGGAGCTCGACCGTGCAGGAGCGTTCGTCCGGACCGGCTGACCGCCGTACGTCGGTGTCACATGCCGCACCGGATCGGCGCGGCAGTCCGGTCGGTCAGGCCGCGCGTCGGCGCCCGCGGCCCTCCGCCGGCGTGCGAAGCAGCTTCAGCACGGCGGCCTCGATGGCGCCGTGTGTGGCGGGCTCCCCGAACGACGCGTCCGCGCCGAGCTTGTCGAGGACGGGGGCGATCGTCACCCCGTCGTTGTAGAGGTCGATGACCCGCGGGTCGATGTAGGACTTCCGGCATACCGCAGGGGTGTTGCCGAGGTAGTCCGACACCTCCGTGACCGCCCGCGCGAGGGCGCGCTTACGCGCGCTCTCCGTGGTCGGGGCGTGCGCGGAGACGCCGAGGGCCACCGCCATGAGGACGGTGGCATGCCAGGTGCGGAAGTCCTTCGCGGTGATGTCCGCGCCGACGACCTCGCGGAGGTAGTCGTTGAGCTCGCCGGCCTTCACGTCGACCCAGACGCCGCCGCGGCGGTAGGCCAGCAGCTCCGGGCTCGGGTCGTCGCGGCGCACCAGCCCCTGGACCACCCGGCGTACGTCGGCGTCCACGACGGACTGCAGGCGCTCCTTGCTGCCCTTGGCGAGGTACTCGAAGACGACGAGGTCCCCCCGGACGGTCACGTGCTCCCGGCGGATCGTGGTCAGCCCGTAGGTGCCGTTCTCCTCGGCGTAGGACTCGCTGCCGACCCGGAAGAAGCCGAGGTCCAGCAGGCGGAACGCGCAGGCAAGGACGCGTTCACGGGTGTATCGACGCTGCGCGAGGTGCTGGGCGACCGTGCGCCGCGCCTTGGGCAGCCGCTGGGCGATCTCGAGCACGTGCTCGTGCTTGGCAGCGTCGCGCTGGGTGCGCCACTCGTCGTGGTAGCGGTACTGCCGGCGTCCCGCCGCGTCCGTGCCCGTCGCCTGGATGTGGCCGTTGGGGTAGGCGCAGATCCACACGTCCTTCCAGGCCGGCGGGAGGACGAGGTCATTGACGCGGGCGAGGACGTCCGGCTCGGTGACCTTGCGGCCGTCCGGCCAGTAGTAGGCGAAGCCGCGCCCAGCACGCCGTCGCGCGATGCCGGGCGCGGCGCAGTCCGCGCGGCGCAGCCGAGCCACGGTCGTCCTAGGAGTTCGGATCTATGCGCATCGCAGCCTCCTCGGCCGACTGGTCCTGCTCGGGCGGCACGTTGGTCGCCACCAGGTCCTTCTCCGCGTCGGTGTGCGCACCCTCGTCGGGCTCCACCAGCCGCCCCGCGGGCAGGTCCGTTTCCTCGGCACCCGGGTCCGCGCCCTCGACGTCCTGCACGCTCACCGGGAGGTCGGCCGTAATGTCAGGCTCCTCGCGCTCGAGCCGGTCGTCGAGCGACTCGCCCTCGCGCTCCTCCTCCGGAGTGGTGCCGAACTCGTCCGCGCCGAGATAGCCGACCTCACGGTCGCTCGGCGGGTAGTCCTCCTCGGCGACATCGGGCAGGCTGCTGTCCGGGGCGTCCTCGAGCCGCTGGTCGGGGTCGGTCACTGTTCTCCTCCTGGCCTGCATGCACAGGCCCGTCGTCGTCGCTCGGTGGCGGCGGTGTCGCCGTACGCCGTTCGCGTCCGCTCGCACCGGGCCAGCCGTACGGCGAGCGCTCAGCCCGCCGTACGGCGCATGCGGTGGTCGTCAGGGAGCGATGGTGCCGTTGCTGCCGGCCTGGGCGTAGGTGCTCGGCACCTCAACGACGTCGTAGGTCTCCACAACGGTGGTCGCGTCGTCGGAGCCGCGCTTCTCGGCAACCTTCTCCTTGGCCTGCGTGGCGAGTGTGCTCGCCTGCTCCTGGACGGTGCTCAGCGTGTCCTGGACCTTGGGGTTGCTGCGGAAGGACTGGACGGCGTTCATGATCTGCTCGTAGCGCTCGACGCCGGCGCGGGCGCCCAGGACGTAGCCGGCAGCGAAGCCGGTCAGGAACGTGATCTTGCGCATGGGGTCTCCCGGGATGTCCGTTCGCGGATCTTTCGTCCCCGGGCACTTCCCCCGTGATGCGGGAGGTCATGCGTGGTGCCGCCCGTGGGCTGGGAGTCCGGCGCCGGCGGGATGCTTCCGTGGCGTGGGAGTCGGCGGGGAGGATGAGCGCACCCGGGCCGGTGCGCTAACGTAGGTGCTCGTTGCCGGCGACGGCACGGTCCCGCGTAGCTCAATTGGCAGAGCAGCCGGCTGTTAACCGGCAGGTTACTGGTTCGAGTCCAGTCGCGGGAGCATCACCGCAGGTCAGGGGCTCGCGGTCCTCACTCGCACTTGTCATTGACAGCAACGCTGACAGCAACGCGCTACGCATAGCCGCGCTCGAGCGCTGCCGCCGCCCGATCGGTCAGCTCGGCGGTGACGTGGCTGTAGACGTCCGCGGTGAGCCGCGTCGAGCTGTGCCCTAGGACCTCGGCGAGACCCGCATCGGCACGCCCTCTCGCAGCAGGACGGACGCCGCCGCATGCCGCAGGCCGTGGAAGGTTGCACCCGGGACGCCTGCCGTTGCGGCGAGTCGCTTGTATGCCTTCATGGCGTTGGAGTGGTCGAGCACTGTTCCGACCGGCGTCGTGAAGACCCATCCGCCCTCGGCCCACCACGTCGCTGCGAGGCGCTCGGCGGCCTGTCGGGAGCGCCACGACCGCAGCGCCGTCATTGCCGGTGTGGGCAGCGCGACCGCTCGGCGGGACCGAGCCGACTTCGGTGCGGTTCGCGTCGCCGCCCCGTCGACCCATCCGAGTGTTCCCGTGACGCGCACCTGGCCGCCGTCGAGGTCGACGTCCTCCCAGCGCAGCGCCAGCGCCTCGCCGATACGAAGGCCGGTGTAAGCGAGCAGCACGACCAACGGCTCGAGCCGACCACCGCGTGACGCAGCGAGCAGCGCGCCGACCTGCTCCCGGTCCAGGAAGCGTGACGCACCAGCCGCGCTGTCAACCCGCGGGCGGGGGACCGACGCTGCCGGGTTCCGGGCGAGCAGCTCGTCGCGCACAGCGGCGTCGAGTACGCGCCGTAGAACGGTGTACGCCGTGCGCCTCGCTGCCGGGCCCTTCCCTTCGAGCTCGAGCCGGACGACCAGCCCCTCAACGTCGGAGGCACGGAGTCGCGAAAGTGGCATGCGTCCAAGCAGGGGCAGTACCCATAACCGCAGTGCAGAACGGTAGAGGTCGCGCGTCGACTCCTTGACGTCCGCAGCGGCCAGCGTGGTCGACGCCCACCGCTCCGCGTACACAGTGAGGGGAGTGGTCGCATCGACGCCCGGTAGGCCGTCCTCGACCCGGCGCAGGGCCGCCTTGAGCGCCGCCTTGGCGTCACGCTCGGTCGCTGCGTACTTGCTGCGCCGCTTCGTGGTGCCGGTCGCGTCGGTTTCGGTCCAGGCGGCGACCCAGCGTCCGTCAGAGCGCTGGTACGTCGTCCCTTCCCCATTCGCTCGCCGCCTGTCCTTCGACATCGCGGTCACCACCCTCCTCGGCGTGACGCCGGCGGCAGAAAACCGCGTTCGCGGGCGAGGCGTATCCACTTCCGGACGGTGTGGATGGAGTAGTTCTGGCTGACGAGCTCGTGGATGAGTGGCGCTGGCGGCCTCCGTCGGCGCACTGCCCAGCGATACGCTTCCGCGA
>JALYMU010000105.1 GCA_030773595.1 Actinomycetota bacterium
ATCATCGGCCGGAACGAGCCGCAGGTCGGCAGTTGCGAGAGTCAACGTGATCAAGCCTGTCTCGCCCTGTGCTGGGACGGAAGAAGCGCTACCGCAGGTGTCTCACGTCAGCCTGACGCACAGGGCAGCGACTCCAGCGATCCCACCAACTCCAGCGACGGCAGAACTCCAGCCACGGCGCACCTCAGCGGCCGCGACCGGCGGAGTAGAAGGTTGGTCACGCTCCGTCATGGGAACTATGCGTGAAGTGCGCCGGCGTCGGCCGAACGACGGTCTTCGACCGTCCTGTCCGCCTCGCACTTCCGGGCCAGCGAGGAGGTCGTTACGCTCTACAGTGTGTGAGTGCGCAGCGCGCTCGGGGGATGGGCGGTCACGTTGTGTGACCGGAAGCTTTTCGCACATCGGGTGGGGAAATCGCATGTTGGTGCCTGACGTCACTGTGACGACGCTGCAGGTGGGGACCTTCGACGTCTCTGTCAAGTCCTCCGCGCGGGAGTGGAGCTCCTGGTACGTCCCACTGGCGGTCGCCGTGGACCTCTCGGCTGGGTGCGTGGCGGCTGTGGCGGCCCTGCTCCTGCGCTTCGGCGTCGACGGGTCACTGTCCTACCAGCTCAGCTCGTTGGTCTTCCCGGTCCTCTGGGTTGCGGTCCTGGCCGGCAACCGCGTCTACGAGCCGCGCTTCCTCGGGACCGGCGCCGAGGAGTATCGCCGCGTCTTCAACGGCGGCGTCCAGTTCGCGGCCTTCATCGCGATCGCGGCCTACGCCACGAAGACCGACGTCGCCCGCGGATACGTCGCATTGGCCATCCCGCTCGCCGTCGTTCTCGACCTCACGGGCCGTCACCTGCTGCGCAACCGTCTCCACCGCCTGCGTGAGTCCGGCCAAGCCATGCACCGCGTGGTGGCGGTCGGGCACGCCGGAGACGTGGTCCGGCTCGTGGACCACCTCCAGCGCGAGCCCTTCCACGGCCTGCAGGTCGTCGGCGCGTGCCTGCCCGAGTCGGGCCAGGTGGACCTCCTGCTCCGCCGCGACATCCCGGCGATCGGTGGGTTCGACAACGTCGTGCGCACTGTGGAGCTGTGCCGCGCCGACACCGTGGCGGTCGTGAGCAACCCCGAGATGTCGGGAGACGCCCTGCGCCGCCTCGCGTGGAAGCTGGAGGCGACTGGCACGGACCTGATCGTGTCGCCCGGCCTGGTCGAGGTCGCCGGTCCGCGACTGAGCATCCGGCCGGCCGCCGGGCTGAGCCTCCTGCACGTCGAGCCCACGGCCATGGAGGGCGGTCGACGGATGGTCAAGGCCGCCTTCGACCGGACTGTCGCCGCCTTGGCCCTGCTGTTCCTCCTGCCCGTCCTGGTCGGCATCGCGCTGGCGATCCGGTTGACCAGTGACGGTCCGGTGATCTACCGCCAGCGCCGGGTGGGCCTGCAGGGTCGTGAGTTCACGTTGTTGAAGTTCCGCACCATGGTGGCCGACGCCGACGCCCGCCGCGCGGAGCTGCTGGAGTTCAACGAGAACGACGGCGTGCTGTTCAAGATGCGCAAGGACCCCCGCGTCACCAAGGTCGGCGGTGTCCTGCGCCGTTACTCCCTCGACGAACTTCCGCAGCTCGTGAACGTCCTGACCGGGGCGATGTCCCTCGTCGGTCCGCGGCCGCCGCTGCCGGAGGAGGTCGCGGTCTACCCCGAGGACGCCCACCGCCGGCTGCGCGTGAAGCCCGGTCTCACCGGTCTGTGGCAGGTCAGCGGTCGGTCGGACCTGTCGTGGGAGGAGTCCCTCCGGCTGGACCTGCGCTACGTCGACAACTGGTCGCTGGCGCTGGACGCACTCGTGATGTGGAAGACCGGACGCGCGGTCATGCGCGGCTCCGGCGCCTACTGAGGCGCCGCCCCGGCAGGGTGCCCCAGAGGCACGTGCCCGGGGCGACTCCGACGAACGGCGCTCGCGCTTCCCGGAAACGCGAGGGGCAACGGTGCGCAGGCCGTTGCCGACGCTGTACCCCCGGGGCCATCCCGCCGAGCCACCGCGGCGGGACCACGGCCGGCGGCGAGTGTCGAGCGGTGCGGGTCGCGGGCAGCTCGGCCGCCTCGCGCTCGCCGCGGACGGCCGAGGGTACGCAGCAGACATCCAGGATCAGCGAAGCCCTGGGACGCCGCAGGACGCACGCCGAGCCTCGCCGCGACCGTGGACGAGGTCGGGCGATGACGCTGCGGAAGGCGGTGAGGCCGAGTTCGACGGGCTGACCCGTCGGGGGGACGCTGCGGCTCCAGGCCGGTCGCGCTCCCCGGATTCACTACCATCTGTGTTCGTATGCGCGCACTCGCGCTGCACCGACGCGCGCCCGGCGCCGCGCCGCCTCTCAGGCGGCGGCGAGCGTCTGCGCGTCCCACCCGGGCAGTGCCGCCCACCACCGAGCGGTCGCAGACCGCATCGTGCCCGGCGCCGTGGACGACCGCGGTGCCGACCAGTGAGGAGATGCATGTCCAGCGAGCGTTCCGATGTCGAGGTGGCGAGGCAGGTGGCCGATGCAGCGGGCGCGGCGCTGCTCGAGCTGCGCGCGTCCGACGACGATCCGGCCACCCTTCGCACGCGGGGCGACCGTACGGCGCACACGACCATCGTGGACCTGCTCGCGCAGCTGCGCCCGGACGATGCCGTCCTGAGCGAGGAGGCGGCCGACGACCCGCGCCGGCTGGAGTCCTCCCGGGTGTGGATCGTCGACCCCCTCGACGGCACGCGGGAGTACGGAGAGGCCGGCCGTCACGACTGGGCCGTGCACGTCGCGCTCTGGCAGGACGGTGACCTCGCCGCGGCTGCCGTGGCGATCCCGGCCCGCGGCGTGACGCTGACGACCGACTTGCCGCGCGGAGCGGCCGGCAGCGAGGTACCTGCGGACGCCGGGGCCGCCGGCGACGGGACGCCGCGCCGCCCGCGTCTCGCGGTCAGCCGCAGCCGGGCGACGCCGACCGTCACCGAGCTCGCCGAGGCCCTCGACGCCGAGCTCGTCCCGCTGGGCTCGGCGGGCTACAAGACCTCCGCCGTGGTGCTCGGCGACGTCGACGCCTACGTCCACACCGGCGGTCAGTACGAGTGGGACTCCGCCGCTCCGGTCGCCGTGGCTCGGGCTGCGGGGCTGCACACGAGCCGGGTCGACGGCACCGCACTGCAATACAATCGGCCGGACCCGCTGCTCCCCGACCTCGTGGTATGCCGGCCGGATCTCGCCGACGCCATCCTGGACCACCTCAATCCGTCGCGGACGAAGTGAGAGACCACGTCATGACCGGTACGCCGGACTATCGCCTGAGCCAGCTGGACCAGCTGGAGGCCGAGTCCATCCACATCTTCCGCGAGGTCGTCGCGGAGTTCGAGCGCCCCGTGCTGCTGTTCTCCGGTGGCAAGGACTCGATCGTGATGCTGCGCCTCGCCGAGAAGGCGTTCTGGCCGGCGCGCATCCCGTTCCCGGTGCTTCACGTCGACACCGGGCTGAACTTCCCGGAGGTCCTCGAGTTCCGGGACCGACGGGCGGACCAGCTCGGTGTCCAGCTCCTCGTGGCCTCGGTCCAGGACGCCATCGACCGTGGGATGGTCCGCGAGGAGCCCAACGGCTCCCGCAACCGCATCCAGACGCCGGTGCTGCTCGAGGCCGTGGAGAAGCACCGCTTCACCGCGCTGTTCGGCGGCGCCCGCCGCGACGAGGAGAAGGCCCGCGCCAAGGAGCGGGTCTACTCTTTCCGCGACGAGTTCGGCCAGTGGGACCCGAAGAACCAGCGTCCCGAGCTGTGGAACCTCTACAACGGGCGGATTCACGTCGGCGAGTCGATTCGGGTCTTCCCGCTGTCGAACTGGACCGAGCTCGACGTGTGGCACTACATCGCCAAGGAGGGCATCGAGATCCCGGACCTCTATTTCGCCCGCGAGCGCGAGGTGTTCGACCGGGACGGGATGCTCTACGCGGTCAACGAGTTCACCAGCCCCGGCGAGGGCCAGAGCTCCTCCGTCGAGAAGGTCCGCTACCGCACGGTCGGTGACGCCAACCTCACCGCAGCGGTCCGCTCCGACGCGGACACGCTCGAGAGGATCATCGAGGAGGTCGGCGCAACCCGGCTCACCGAGCGGGGCGCCACGCGTGGTGATGACAAGGTCAGCGAGGCGGCCATGGAAGACCGCAAGAAGGAGGGCTACTTCTGATGGCCACCATGGACATGCTCCGCTTCGCGACCGCGGGGTCGGTCGACGACGGCAAGAGCACGCTGATCGGCCGGCTGCTCTACGACAGCAAGGCGATCTTCGAGGACCAGCTCGAGGCGGTTGAGCGCACGAGCAAGCAGATGGGCGATGAATACACCAACCTGGCCCTGCTGACCGACGGTCTGCGCGCCGAGCGTGAGCAGGGCATCACGATCGACGTCGCCTACCGCTACTTCGCGACCCCGCGGCGGAAGTTCATCATCGCCGACACCCCGGGCCACATCCAGTACACCCGGAACATGGTCACCGGTGCCTCGACCGCCGACCTCGCCATCGTGCTGGTCGACGCGCGCAAGGGCCTCGTTGAGCAGAGCCGCCGCCACGCCTTCCTCGTAACGCTGCTGCGGGTGCCGCACCTCGTCCTGTGCGTGAACAAGATGGACCTCGTCGACTACTCCCAGGAGGTGTACGAGTCCATCCGCGACGAGTTCACCACCTTCGCCGCGAAGCTCGACGTACCCGACCTGTCCGTCATACCGATCTCCGCGCTCAAGGGAGACAACATCGTCTCCCGCTCGGAGAACATGCCGTGGTACGACGGGCCCTCGCTGCTGCACCACCTCGAGAACGTCCACGTGGCCAGCGACCGCAACCTCATCGACGCGCGGTTTCCGGTGCAGTACGTCATCCGCCCCCAGTCCTCGCAGCACCCGGACTACCGGGGCTACGCCGGGCAGGTCGCCGGTGGCGTGCTCAAGCCCGGTGACGAGGTCGTCGTGCTGCCGAGCGGGTTCACGACGCGGATCGCCGGCATCGACACCGCGGACGGACCTGTCGACGAGGCCTACCCGCCCATGTCGGTGACGATCCGGCTCGAGGACGACCTCGACGTCAGCCGCGGAGACATGATCTGTCGCCCGCACAACGCGCCGCACGCGACGCAGGACGTCAACGCGATGGTGTGTTGGATGTCGGAGACGCCGCTCACGCCTGGGCAGAAGCTCTGTATCAAGCACACCACGCGCACCGCGCGGACCATGGTCAAGGACTTGCAGTACCGCCTGGACGTCAACACGCTTCACCGCGATGACTCGGTCGGCTCGCTGGGGCTCAACGACGTGGGGAGGATCCGCCTGCGCACGACGGCGCCGCTGTTCCTCGACGCCTACCGCCGCAACCGCAGCACCGGCGGCTTCATCCTCGTCGACGAGCAGACCAACCGGACCGTCGCGGCCGGGATGGTGCTCGGCTCGGACTGAGTCGCCACGCCGGGTGCCGGCGCGCCGCACGTCGTACGTCGAAGGGACCGCTGCCCTGGTGGGCGGCGGTCCCTTCGGTGTTGGGTGGCTGTTGCGGGTTATCGCTTGAGGTAGTGCTGGCCGGCTTGGTTGAGGTAGGGGTCGGCGGCGAAGGCGCGGAATGCGGTGAGGGTGGCGGGGGAGGAGTCGATGCGGGTGATGCCGACGATGGGGGCGTTCTTGGCGTTCCAGTAGACGAGTGCCTTGATGGCGGGGAAGTTCTTCATCTGGGTGCGGGCGTCGGTGAAGAAGTCGGCCTTGTAGCCGGGCTGGTCGACGGACTCGTGGGCGCCCCATTCGGCGAGCATCTGGGGCTTGCCCTTGCGCTTGGCCCATTCGTAGAACCCGGGCCAGGTGGAGCCGTCGGGGTTCTGGATGCGGTTGACCATGCCGACGTAGTCGGACAGCCAGATGGGGGGCTTGCCGAAGGTGTAGGGGTCCTGGGCGATCCAGTCGACGACGTCGCCGCCCGGGTAGAGCGTCTCGAACCACGACTTGTCACCCCAGTGCGGCGCGCCGAGGTAGTTCATGACCGTGACGACGTTGGTGGCGCCTTCGGCGCGGAGCTTGAGGACCACGTGGCGGTAGAAGTCGCGGAAGTCCGCGGCGGTCTGCCCGGACCCGGCGGTGGTGTCGACCTCGTCTTCCATCTCGGCGTTGAGGGAGAGGAAGAACGGGCGGGGGTGGGTGGCCTTGATGT
>JALYMU010000106.1 GCA_030773595.1 Actinomycetota bacterium
GTGGCGGGGAGTGTCCCCGAGGACACGACGTCGTGGCCTCGTCAGCAGCGGGCGGCCAGAGCCGCGAGCTCGTCCTGCCAGTAGCCCGGCAGCGTGTCCCACGGGTTGGTCCCGCCGTCGTTGGTGACGTAGACGTTCCCTGCCCGCCGCTTGCCGGCGAGCGAGACCGCGTTGGTCATCTGCCGCTTGGTGGCCGAGTAGACGAGGTGCGTGAACCGGTGGGCGTCGTAGTTGTTGGTCCACGCCGGCACGGTCGCCAGGCGGTAGGTGTCATAGGTGCCCTCGAACGTGACGACCTGGTCGCCCAGCGCCATGTAGCGCTCGTCCGGGTGAACGCCAGGGTTGAGGACCACGTAACCGCCCTCGCGCCGAACCCCGTCGGCCAGGGTCGCGTAGTAGGGAAGCTGAGCCGACGAGGACGCGACCTCGTCGAAGAAGATGTCCGCCACGCCGTACCACTCCCGGTAGCGCTGGACCTCTGCCTGGACGACGTCAGCCGTTCGTGCGCCGTAGGACGTGTGCACGTAGCCGACGACGCGCGCGCCCGCCGCCCGTGCCTGGGTCACTGTCGTCACGTACGCCGGGTCGGGGGCGGACCCGGGACCGCTCGCCGGGTTGAGGATGAGCGTCCGCGGCACGCCGGCGGGCCCGCTGACGGCGGTGTCCCACTGGGTGCCCGCGTAGAAGTACGCCGGAACCGTCACGGCGGGGCAGCCTGCCGCCGTGGAGGTCGTCGTCGCCTGTGCCGTGGCCGTGGGCACGAGCAGTCCGGAGAGCGCGACGACCGCCGCCGCCACCACGGTGCGGATGCGTCCGGCGGGGTCGATACAGCGCGGGATGACAGTCACGGTCGTCTCCTGGTGGTGGTCGGTCCTCCAAGGGATCGACGTGTGCCTTCGCCGCCGAATGACCCGTACGGATGACGTGCGCCGTCCGCGGCGCACCAGGTTGACGTTGCAACAGACGTGGGCCGTAGCCTGAGCGCGTGCTGCCCGACCAGCTGGGTCGTGTCCCCGGCACCGCGTCCCTCGCGCCCGAGGTCTCCGACCTCCTGCGTCGACTCGCCGCGCTGCACGGCGCGACCGTGACGGTCGAGGACGACGACGGCCGTGAGATTGCGCGGTACGGAGATGGTCCGGCGCAGGCGATTGGTGTGACGGCGGCCGCACACCGTCCGGGCCTCGTCGTACGCGTCCTGCTTCCCTCCATGGCGGGGCCCGCCGCTGCCGAGCTCGCCGACTACGCGGCCGAGGTCCTCGGACAGGTGTCCGCCGTCCGTGGGGACCTCGACCTGCTCACCGACGAGCTGCTCGAGCGCTACGAGGAGGTCACGCTCCTGCACGAGGTCTCCCAGGACCTCGGTGTGGTGGTGGACGTCGGCCGCGCCGCCGAGGCGGCCCTCGCGCGGACCCTCAAGGCGGTCCCCGCGCGGTTCGGACACGTCTTCGTCCGTGACGCCGACGGGCACGTCGACGTCGTCGCCTCGGCGGGCGAGTCCTCCCGGGCCGCCGCGCAGGACGGCATCGTCCGGGTGCTCGCGGAGGCGACTCTTCGCGGACGCGCTTCGACGCTCGTCCATGCAGGGCAGACCGTCCCGGGCACCTCGGTCCGCGCCGTCGAGCCGCTGCTCGCCGTGCCGATCACGCTCGAGGGCGTGACGACCACGGGCGCTCCGGGCGTCCTCGTGCTCGTCGGGCACTTGCTGCGGCAGAGGTTCTCCGCGGGGGAGGCGCAGCTGGCCGGGACGGTGGCGCGCCAGCTCGCCGTGGGCCTCGAGAACGGCCGGCTGGTCAGTGCGCTGCGGGAGAAGGAGCGCCTGGAGGGCGAGCTCGAGCTCGCTGCTGCGATCCAGGCGCGGCTGCTCCCGGCGTCGGCCCCGCCGGTCCACGGTGCCAGGCTCCGTGCCGCGTGCCTGCCGGCCGAGCACGTCGGCGGTGACTACTACGACTTCGCCGTCTGCGGGGAACGAGGTGCCGTCGCTACCGTGGTCGCCGACGTGACCGGCCACGGTGTCGGTCCGGGGCTCATCATGGCGATGACCCGGAGCGTCCTCCGTGCCGAGCTCGCGACCACGAGCAGCCTCCCCGCTGCCTTGACCGCCACCAACACGACGATGTGGGACGACCTGCTCGCCACGGGACTGTTCATCACGGTGTTCTGCCTGTCGTTCGAGCCGTCCACGCGGCAGGTGAGGTTCGTGAACGGCGGCCACCACCCGGCCCTGCTGCGCCATCCCGACGGCCGCGTCGAGGAGCTCGACTCGGACGGGATGCCGATCGGCCTGCTTCCCGACCCTGGCTACGAGGAGGGCCGCGCGGAACTGGCCCCCGGGTCCGTCGTGCTCGTGTTCAGCGACGGCGTGGTCGAGACCCGCGCCCCCGGCGGAGAGCTGTTCGGGACGGCCCGCCTCGTCGACCTCCTCGCCGAGCACGGCGGGAAGCCGGACGTGATCGACCGGCTTCTCGCGGCCCTCGCCGGTCACCGCGCGGGAGCTGCTCAACAGGACGACGTCACGGTGGTCGAGCTGCGCGTCTACCCGCCCGACCCGGCCGATGCGGCGACCGGGGGACCGTCATGACCGGCGACAGGCCCCGTGCGGTCGTGGCCGACGACGATGCGGTGATCCGCCGCCTGCTCGGCCTGCTGCTCCAGCGCGAGGGGTTCGACGTCCATGCCGCCGTGGACGGTGAGCAGGCGCTGCGGCTCGTCCGTGATGTCGTGCCGCAGGTGGTCTTCCTGGACGCGATGATGCCGGTCGTCGACGGGTACGACGCGTGCCGGCGCATCCGGGAGGATGTCGCCGCGAGAGTCCAGCCGGTCATCGTCATGGTGACGGGCGCGGGACAGGCCGAGGACCGGGAGCGGGCCACCGCGGCGGGCGTCGACGCCTTCGTCACCAAGCCCTTCAGCCCGTCCGGCCTGTCGGCCCAGCTGCGCGAGATCGCCGCCCGGGTCGGCGAGTGAGCGCGCGCGATGACGTCCTCGCCGCCGGGCTCACGGCGCGGGGTGGGCCTGCGGAGCGCCTCGAGCACGCGCTCGGCGCAGCCGCCGGCCGCCTCGGCGTCGAGCGGTGCCGCCTCTACGTGCGCGACGACACTGCCGGCCGGTACCGCTTGGTGGGGGGGTGGCTCTCGGCGACGGCCTCGGACGTCGGGGCGGACCCCGGGCGCGCCGGGGTCGACGGACCGCCGGTCCCTACGGTCCTGCACGGGGACGAGGGCCCGACCCTTGAGCTGTCCGGCGCCCCACCGCAGGAGCTCGTCACCGTGCCCACGCCGGAAGGTCCGATGCTTCCCCTGCGGCTCGCCGTGGAAGGACAGCTCGACGCCGTCCTGCTGATGTCGCCGCGCGGGCGCCGCCTTCCGATGTCCGCCCGGCGCTACATGGACGAGGTCCGCGCCGCGCTGGCCGCGGTGGTGACGGCCCTGCTCCGTGAGACAGCGCTCGAGCACGACCTCGCGGCCGCGACGGCCCGCGTCGAGACCGGTCGACGGCTGCGCGACAGCGCGCTGAGCCCCGACAGGTTCCTGCGCCTGCTGCTCGACCTCGCCGTGCGGGGCACGTCGAGCGAGGGCGGCTTCGTCGCGGTGTCCGACCCGGAGGGCCGGCTGGCGGTGCGGGTGAGCGAGGGCGTCGCCCAGTCCGCCGACGAGCTCGACGTCACGCCGGAAACCGGCGTCTTCGACTGGTCCCTCGCCGACACCGGTGCCCTGCTCGTCCGCGACCCCGACCAGGTGACGCGGGCCGGGATCCGGTCGATGCTGGCCGTCCCGCTGCTGGGGGACGGCGACCCGCTGGGCGTCGTGGCGCTCACGACACACACTCGCGCCGCCGCGTTCACCGAGCACAGCCTCCAGCTGCTCGGTGTCCTGTCCGAACAGGTCGGGCTCATGCTCGAGAACGAGCGGGTCTTCGCGGAGTTCACCGGCCGCTACTTCCAGGCACTGCACGGCGTGGCCCGCACGCTCGATGCGCGCCGACCCGAGACGGCGGGCTACCACGAGCGCGTCGGCGCGCTCGCCGCCGTACTGGCGGACGCGTCGGCGCTGCGCCGCGACGAGGTCGAGGCCGTGCGGCAGGCGGCCCTCGTCCACGACGTCGGCCTCGCGGCCGTGCCCGGCGCCCAGCGGGCTTTCCTGTCCGACGTCGAGCATCCGGCCGTCGGCGCGAGCCTCGTCGAGGGCCTGCCCGTCCACCCGGGGATCGCGCCCGCGATCGCGACGCACCACGAGTGGTACGACGGGTGGGGCTTCCCGGACGGCCTCCGGGGGGACGACATCCCGGTCGGGGGACGCGTCCTCGGGCTCGCGGCCTTCTGCGTGGAGATGTCCTCGGCCGACCTCGTGCGGCCGGCGTGGGATGCCGACCGGGTGCTGGAGGAGGTACGACGGAGGGCGGGCAGCCAGTTCGACCCCGCTCTCGTCGAGGCGGGACACGCCGCGCTTGCCGCGGAGCTGACCGAGCGAGACGGGTGAGGGGCCAGATGGAGAGCCGGGTGGACAGGCGCGATGACGCGGTCGTCGTGCGCGTGGACGGGGACGTCGACGTGTCGCACACGCTGGAGCTGCGCGACGTCCTCGCAGACGCCATGGACGGCGGTGCTGCGAGCGTCGTCCTCGACGTCGGCGGGGTCGACTTCATCGACAGCGCCGGCGTAGGGCTCCTGGTCACAGCGCACCGTCGAGCGCAGGGGGCCGGTGGGGCGTTCCTCATCGCGGACGTCACCCCCACGGTCGCCCGCGTCCTCCAGCTGACCCGCACCGATCGGCTGCTCGACGTGCACCCGGGCGTGGACGAGGCCCTCGCCGCACTGCGGTCGTCGCCCGGCGCGTGACGTCACAGACCGCCGGTCCGCCACAGGTCCCCGGACGGGAGGCCACGGTCGCGGACGACGTCGCCGGTCCGGCGCACCGACGGCCGCGCCCGGGTCCGCGCCCGGTGCGGAGCGTCGCCGCGATCCTCCGCCGTACGACGCGGGACGCGCTTGTCGCGATCGTGCTCGCCGTGACCATCGGCAGTGCGGTCGTCGGCGTGCTGCTGCTGGTCATGCAGCCACGGCTGGAGGACGACATCGAGACGGCCCGCTCCCTGCGTCTCGCGTCGCGCGCCATGCTCGATCAGCAGACCGGGATGCGCGGCTACCTGCTGACGCGCGAAGACCGGTTCCTGGCGCCGTACCGCTCCGGGCGGGTGGCGCTGCGCGAGCAGATGCGCCAGGTCGAGTGGCGGCTGCGCGACGACGACCGCGAGGCTCGCACGATGTCCCTCCGGGTGCGCCAGGCGGAGGACCGGTGGATCTCCCTGGCCGACGCGACCGTCCGGCGACCTCCTGCCGAGCCGGCGACGGCCGCGCTGCTCACCCGGGACAAGGCGCTCTTCGATGAGTACCGCGCCAGTCTGGCCAGCCTGGAGGGTGTGGTCGACCAGAACCGCCGGGAGACCCAGCGGCTGCAGTACGCCGTGCTGCTCCTCGGGCTCCTGAGCCAGGCGGCGGTCGGCACGGCGCTCGTCGTGACGACGCACCGGCGCAACACGCGGCTGCGTCGCTCGGTGAGCGAGCCCCTGACAGACCTGTACGGCGTGATGGGCCGGATGCGCGACGGCGACCTGCGCGCACGGGAGCCGGTGTCGGGCCCGGCGGAGCTGCGCGAGATCGCTGCCGGGCTCAACGACATGGCGCACGCGCTGGCGCGCCAGCTGAGCGCGCTGGAGGCCCAGCGCAGCGAGCTGCAGGACGCCAGGGACCGGGCGGAGAAGGCCGCTGCCGCGAAGTCGTCCTTCCTCGCGATGATGAGCCACGAGATCCGCACCCCGCTCAACGGCGTCATCGGCATCTCGGGTCTGCTGCTCGACACGCCGCTCAACCGGGAGCAACGGGAGTACTGCCAGCTGATCCGCACCAGCGGCGACGCCCTGCTGACGGTGATCAACGACGTCCTGGACTTCTCCAAGATCGATCGAGTCGGGTCGCCTGGACCTCGAGTCGTACCCCTTCGACATCCGCGACGTGATCGAGAGTGCCGCGGACATCGTCGCGCCACAGGCGAGCGGTAAGGGCCTCGACCTCGTGCACTTCGTCGAGCCGTCCAGCGACGTGGATCTCGTGGGTGACGAGGCGCGGCTGCGACAGGTCCTGGTCAACCTCCTCGGCAACGCGGTGAAGTTCACCGAGCGCGGCGAGGTGGTGGTCAGCGTCTCGACCGGCCGCCTCACCGAGGACCGGGTCGAGGTCCGCATCGACGTACGCGACACCGGGCCGGGAATCGCATCGGACAAGATCGACAAGCTCTTCCAGCCCTTTGTCCAGGCGGACACGTCGACACACGGCAGTACGGCGGAACGGGGCTCGGTCTGACGATCACCAAGCGGATCGTCGACGCCATGTCCGGGCGGATCTGGCTGGACAGCGAGGTGGGTGTCGGCACGACGTTCCATGTCGTCGTTCCGATGCAGCGCGCGGCGGAGCGGGTCCGCCGCACCAGCGTCGACGCGAGCCGAGCACTGGAGGGCCGGCATGTCCTCGTCGTCGACGACAACGAGACGAACCTGCGCATCCTCCGCTCCCAGCTCTCCGCCTGGGGCATGGACGTCGCGACCTTCCAGGACCCGGCCGCTGCCCTTGCCTCCGTGGAGGCCGGCCAGGACTACGACCTTGCCGTCCTCGACGTGCAGATGCCCGGCATGGACGGGGTCACGCTCGCCCACCGCATCCGGGCGACCGCGGCCGGGGCGCGACTTCGTCTGCTGATGTTGACCTCGCTCGGGCGGACCGAGCCGGGACTGTCGGACCTCGACGGGACGGCCGAGCTCAGCAAGCCGGTGAAGTCGGCACAGCTGCATGCGACCCTCGCGCGGCTCCTGCGCGAGTCCCCGGCTGTCGAGAACCCTTCCACTCCGGTCCCGAGACGCGTCCCGGCGTCGCGGCTGCACATCCTCGTGGCGGACGACAACCCCGTGAACAGGCAGGTCGCGGCGCGGATCCTCGAGCGCCTCGGCTACGTCCCCGACATCGTCACCGACGGGCGCGAGGCCGTCGAGGCGGTGACCCGGCAGCCGTACGACGTGGTGCTGATGGACGTCTACATGCCCGGCATGGACGGCCTCGAGGCGAGCACCCGGATCCGGCAGACGCTCCCGGACGACCGGCAGCCCGTGATCGTGGCGCTGACCGCGGGGGCGTTCGCCGAGGAGCGCGAGCGGTGTCGCGCGGCAGGGATGGACGACTTTTTGACCAAGCCGGTGCGGGCTGAGGTCCTCGAGGACGTCCTGCGCGACATCGAGACCCGGGCCGGGAGACCGCAGCGGGCCCCGGACGGGGCGTCCGCGGGAGAAGCCGAAACGGTTCCTGCGGACACCTTCGACCGCAGGGTGCTCGATGAGCTGCGCGAGGCTCTGGGAGACACCGACGGCGCGTTCGTCCGGGAGCTCGTCGACGCGTTCACAGCGCAGGCGCCCGGTCTGGTGGAGCAGATCGAACAGGCGATCGCCGCGGGGGACCGTGAGGCGCTGCGCTTCTCCGCCCACACGCTGAAGGGCAGCAGCGGAAGCGTCGGTGCGGTGCGGCTGGCGGCGCTCTCCGACCGACTGGAGCACCAGGACGAGGGACTCTCGGACCTCCCCCCGGTGGTCGCGTCCGTGCACGTCGAGCTGCGCGCGGTCGTCGAGACGCTTCAGAACTACGTGGACGGCCGCTGAGTGGAGACGGTCGCCACGACCGAGCTGGGCGCTGCGGCGTCCCCTGCGCCCGGGTCACGAACGTCCGTACTGCTCTGTACGGAGGGCACGTATCCCTATGTCGGCGGCGGGGTGAGCACCTGGTGCGACATCCTGTGCCGCCAGATGCCGAACGTCGACTTCACCCTCTTCGGCCTGACCGGCAATCCCGAGGTGGAGCTGAAGTACGACCTTCCGCCCAACGCGCGCAGCATCGTCCACGTGCCCCTCTGGGGCATGCAGGAGCCGTCGGAGTACCCGCTGGCCTCGCTGCCGTTCCGAGACTTCCTGCGCCGCAAGCGTCGGACTCCCGAGCGCCGGGTCATCGAGTCGTTCCTCCCCCATTTCGTGACCGTCCTGAGGGCGATGCAGTCGGACGACAGCGACATGACCGAGGCTGGGGAGGCGGTCGCCGACCTATGGCGCTACTTCCAGGAGTACGACTGGAACCGCACCTGGAAGGCGCGCGCGACGTGGGACGCCTTCGTCCAGGAGTGCTTGCGCCCGTACCGCGAGGAACGGGTCGAGGCGCTGCCCTCCGAGCGCCCATCGGTCGCCGACCTGACGACCGCGCTCCGCTGGACCTACAACTTCCTCATGCCGCTGGTGGCGCCCATCCCCGACGTCGACATCGTGCACTCCACGATCGCCAGCTTCGCCGCCATCCCCGGCATCGTCGCCCGGATCGAGCGCGGCACGCCGTTCCTGCTCACCGAGCACGGCGTCTACATCCGCGAGCGCTACATCGCGATCTCCGCGGAGCGTCAGTTCTCGTTCTACGCCAAGCGCTACCTGCTCCAGCTCACGGCACTCGTCTCGCGGCTGTGCTACCGCTACGCCGACGTCGTCGCCCCGGTCGCGAACTTCAACCAGCGCTGGGAGATCCGGTACGGCGCGGACCCCGCCCGCATCCAGACCGTCTACAACGGGATCGACCCGCAGGTCTTCGTCCCCGGGCCCAAGCCGGCCGACCTGGAGGCGGTCCCCGTCGCGGTCGCCGCGGCGCGGATCTTCCCGCTCAAGGACCTCGAGACGATGATCCGTGCTGCGGACGTCACGCGGCGGTCCCTGCCCGCGGTCCGCTTCGTCGTCTACGGATCACTGGACGCGGACAAGCCCTACGTGGCGCGCTGCCGCGCCCTCATCGAGGAGCTCGGCGTCGAGGAGACGTTCGAGTTCGCGGGGTTCCACAGCTCGCCGGCGCAGGTCTACAACATCGGCGACATCAGCGTCCTCTCCTCCATCTCCGAGGGATTTCCCTACACCGTGCTGGAGTCCATGTCGTGTGCCCGCCCCGTCGTCGCGACCGACGTCGGCGGTGTGCGGGAGGCGCTCGAGGGGTTCGGCCTCGTCGTGCCGCCACGGGACCACGAGGCCCTCGGTGAGGCAGCGGTGCAGCTCCTGCGCGACACCGACCTCCGCTTCGAGCTCGGGCGGCGGGCGCGCGAACAGGTCCTGGCGCGCTACCGCACCAGTCACTCCGTCGACTCCTACCAGATCTTGTACGACCGGTTGCGGAGCGGTGGGTCAGGCTAGGTCACGCCCGGGCGGGCGGTGGTGCGCCGCGCTGCTCAGAGGCAGGGCTGGCGCCACACCTTGAGGTCGTACCGCTTGCGCATCGACGAGAACCCCAGCGGCTTCGTGACCGGGCAGAAGGCGGATGTCGCGAGGTCGTACTCGACGTGGAGGATCGCCTTCCCTCGCTCGACGAACGGCCGCAGCGCGGTGCACTCGGAGTAGGCGACGCACTGCTCGTTGATCGCGAAGTCGAAGTCGTCGACGAGGTCGGCGACCTGGTCGAGGTCGTTCTTCAGGGCGACGGACATGCCTCGCTCGTGCGCCGCCGCAGCGAACCAGCGGTTGGAGGCAAGCTGGTCGGCGGGCCACGCTCGACAGCGGCCGTGAGATCCGGCTCCGGCCGGGCTGACCCCGCGCGGCGCGAGCCACCGGCGTACGCCGGTCAGAACGCCGAGTAGTAGTAGTAGTCGAGCCGTCGCAGTACGCGCAGAGCGGCGGCGGTGGTCAGCAGGGCGAAGACCAGACATCCCGCCGCCAGCCCGACGACGGCGAACCAGTAGTCGACCGTGCGGCTCAGGTACAAGCCGACGACCGCGTTCACCACGAGGGCGACGAGCAGGGCGGGCACCACGAGTCGCGGCCGGGACAGCGAGAAGAGGAACACGCCGTTCAGCAGTGACAGGACCAGCAGGGCGTAGGCGATGACGCCCCACGCGAAGACGCCTTCCGTCACGGGGTCCGAGGTGTCCAGTGCGGTCCACTGCGACTCCCCGACGGCGACGAGCAGACCGGTCACGAGACCTGCGCTCGCGACGAGCAGGACGAACAGCAGGGCCAGCTGGCGCAGGTAGAACCGGAGGTAGTGCCGGTTGTGCGCGCGTGTCTGCTCGGCGGCGAAGGACTCCTGCACCGCGCCGATCGATGCGGAGAACTCGTGCACGGTGTACTCGAGCTGCGCGAGGGTGAGGACGAGTACCAGCAGGGCGAAGTCGAGGCCGATCTCGTACGGCGTGTCGAACGACAGCGGCAGCGCTCGCTCGCCCAGCGACCACGCCACCGCACGGTCGAGGAACAGGAACGTGAAGTACAGGACGCCGTACCCGGAAGTACGGCGCGACGGCGTAGGCGAGCAGTCGGGTCCGTGGCAGCCGGGCGAGGCGGGCCGTCGCGCCCGCGCCGTGCACCTTCCGCCCGAGGGCCAGCCACCCCCAGCCCACCGCCGCGACGTCGGCAGCGGCGAGCCCGACCCAGTGCGCGACCTCGATCGGCAGGTCGGCGGACCACTCGACGGCGGCCACGGCCACGAGGCCCACGACGAACGCCGCGAGGATCGCCAGCCGCAGCTGCATGGCGTACAGGACGCCGAGTACGAGCCACAGCACGGACAGCAGGACGTAGTACGTCGCGGCCACGACCGCGAGGTCGGGCGGCATCCAGCCGGCCGTGGGGTTGGCCAGCAGCGCTGCCGCGCCGGTGACCAGCACGACCACCAGGCCGACGCGGATGATCTGCGCGCAGACCGTCCTCGCGAGCAGGTACGACTCCTGCTCCAGGTAGAACAGCCCCAGTCTCCCGATCGCCTGGACGAAGCCGCCTGTCACGACGAAGCTGCCCAGCGTGGCGATGGCGACCGTGGACGCCGTCGCGTTGTCGAAGCGCGGCGAGGACCACAGGGCGTATCCGAGGAACACGACGGCGAGGGTCTGCAGGATGATTGGCAGACCGTAGAACGCGCCGCGGACGTAGAAGGTCAGGAAGCGCTGGACGCGGCGGCTCCAGCGCATCGCCTCCGGCCGGGCCGGCGCGGCGTCCGCGAGCGCGGCGCGGCACTGCGCGTAGACACGGTCCGCGAGACCGAAGATGTCGGCCTCGCCGTACCTCGTCACAGCATCGACGTCCCGCAGCCCGCGGCTCTCCAGGGTCGCGGCGACGGCCCACCGGTCGACCGGACGGCCGGTCTGGGTGAGGACGAACTCGACGAGCTCGGAGACGTCCTGCGGCGCCGCACGCAGGGGTGCGCGCGCTGCGGGCTCGTCGTGCGCGTCGCTGAGGACCTCGGCGCTCACGGCTGCCGGCGGGCTGCTCGTGCGACCGCGTCGACCAGGTCGTAGAGGCTCTCGGCGTACCGGACGTCCTCGAGCTTCTCGGCGAAGGCGAGGTGTACGAGGTCGTTGATCCCGAGGGTCTCCTCGAGGTCGTCCGTCGACACCGTCTCCACGTCCAGGCCGTCGTCGACGAGGATGCCGAGGACGTCGGTCAGGTAGTACTCGCCCTGGGCGTTGTCCGACCGCAGCCGCTCGAGTGCGGGAAGCAGGTGCGGCGCCGAGAAGCAGTACGCGCCGACGTTCACCTCGCGGATCGCGAGCTCCTCGGCGGAGGCGTCGCGCACCTCGACGACCCGCCGCACCCTGCCGGCCTCGTCGCGGACGATCCGGCCGAAGTCGGGGGGGTTGTCGAGGGTGATGGTCAGCGCGACGGCCGCGGCGTCCGTCTCGCGGCGCCGCTCCCGCAGCCTGCGCAGCGTGGCCGCGGTGAGCAGCGGCATGTCGCCGTAGACGACGAGCACGTCCCCGTCGCCGCGGAGGTGGTCCCCCGCAGCCAGCACGGCATAACCCGTGCCCCGCTGCTCGGTCTGCACCGCGAAGGCGACGTCCTCGTCGGCCAGGGCCTCCTCGACCAGCTCCCGCCGGTAGCCGACGACGACCACGACACTGTCGGCGCCCGCCGCCCGGACGTTCGCGATCGCGTAGGACATCAGCGGCCGGCCCGACAGCGGGTGGAGGACCTTCGGCAGGTCGCTGCCCATCCGCTTCCCTTGTCCGGCTGCCAGCACGACCGCCGTCGTCCGGGTCGTCACGCTCATCGGGGGTGGACCAGCCAGTAGGTGTTGATGTAGCGCTCGACGCCCAGCGCCACGTCCGCGCCGCCCGTGGGGGCGTTCAGGACGCGCACCCGCCCGCCGTCCCGCGCCACGATCGAGCTGGAGCCGCCGCCGTCCAGCGCGTAGGCGTCGTCCACGTCCAGGTCGAGCGCCAGCTGCGCCAGCTCACCGAACGTCATCCCACCGCTGTACCCCACGCTGCCGTGACCATACGCGGTGCCCGACACGGTCGCCAGCAGGAGCGTCCCACCCCGTCGGGCGAAGAAGCTCCGCGCCGCGCGGTAGGTCTCCACCGTGCGCGGCAGGAAGAACAGATCACCGTGCTGTCCTGCTGCCCGAAGTGCTCGGCGTCGAAGTCCAGGTCGAGCACGCCGTTGCGCACAGCGACGGTCCGCACGCCATCGCCTGGTCAACGGGACCGTGCCGCTGCTCGAAGTCGGTCCGCACCTCGACCACGGCGCCGGGACGCAGCGAGGGCAGCAGCTGCGCGGCCCGCTCGCGGGGGACCGACAGCACGAAGCCGGTCAGCGGGATGACCTGCGCGCCGGACGGCTCCACCGCCCAGACCCGGCCGCGTGCACAGGCGATGTCGACGTGGCTGTCACTCGGCTCGGTGCGGTAACCGCTCAGTGACGTCAGCAGCACCGTCCGCCCCGGCGTCTTCGGCTCGTTCAGCCCGTCCCAGGAAACCTGCGTGCCGTCGATGCGGACCTCGGACACCAGCGCGCGGTCGATGTGGAGCGTCCCGTCGCTGAGGACCATGGCGCTCGCCCGGTTCACCGCGGGCGGGACCAGCTCCCGCCCGTCGGCCAGGAACCACCCGATCGGGTCGCCGAAGAACAACCCCGGGACCGACGCCATGTCGATGCCGAGCGTGACGCCGTTGATGTAGTGGCCGTAGTCGAAGTAGAAGTTGCCGTTGATCGCAGCCAGTGCACCGGTGCGCTCCACCGCCCTGGACAGCTGGGTCAGACCGAGGCTGGAGAAGAGGTCGTCCCCGGGGCGCGTACCCGCGGCCCGGTGGGGGGTCAGGCCGGAGCTGTCCGGGGACGATCGCCGTCGTGTCCACGCCACACGGGACCGTCACCACGCGGGCGTCCGGCGCGAACTGCAACACCCGGGCGCGGACCTCGGCGTTGAGCGCCACGACCGCGGCGGCCTCGGACAGGCCCGTCCGGGCGAGACCGGCGAAGCGCTCGTCCACGCGCGCGACGTACTCCAGCGTGCTCCCGTGGGCCACAGTGACGTACGCGTGCCGGTCCGGCGGCGGACCTCAGCGGCGACGAAGGACAGCGGGACCTCGCCGTTGACGTGGACCACGTCGACGCCGCGCGCCGCCCGCGTCGCCTCCTCGACGTGGTGGTCGAGGTAGCGACGGAGCCCGGCGTCAGGAAGGTCGCGGAAGAGCACGCGGGACTCCTCGGCCCGCGGGTACGCGACCGGCGTACCCACGCCTCGAAGCGACCTCGCCCGCCAGCGGCCCTGCGCGGCGGCAGCTCCCGCAGGCTCCCCGAGGGCCTGGTCGGCGTCGTCGTCGTGCGACAGCAACGTCACGTGGTGACCGTGGCGGAGCAGTTCGCGCGCGACGCGGACGAGGTAGACGCCGCTGCCCGACGTCCGGAGACGGTAGGGGTGGAGCATCGCCAACCGCAGCGCGCCGCCTCCCCCGGGCGCGCCCGAAGGCCCGAGAGGACCCTGTCCGACGGCTCTGGTCACGGCGACCTCCGTCGCCGCAGGCGCAGCACGTTGCCGCCGGCTTCGCGGGTCCGCTGCACCTCGTCCATGACCGTGCGGATCAGGTAGAGCCCGTAGCCGCCGGCCGCCGGGTCGTCGAAGTCCGGATCGGCATCGGGCATGTCGTCCGGAGTCTCCCCGCGGTCGACGATCTCGATCAGGAGGCCGGCGTGGTCGAGCGCGACCTCGACCACGACCTCCTCGGTCGTTCTGCCGCCGTAGGCGTGACGGATCACGTTGGAGACCGCCTCCGTCACGGCGAGCTCGATCTCACCGAGCGCGGGGGGACCGAACCCGGCCGCCACCGCCCGCTCCCGGACGAAAGCCCGGACCCGTCCCAGCTCCGTGAGGTCGGAGGTGAGCACGAGGCGGTCACTGGCGTCCATCGACGTCTCAATAGCTCGCGATCGCGGCGTCCGCGGTGTCGTAGATGTCGAACACGCGCGTCAGCCGGACCAGCTGGAACACGCGCAGGACGTCGGGCTGCAGTGCGGCCAGGCGGACGTCACCCTCCCCGATGCGCACCCGCTTGAAGAGCTGGACGAGCGTCGCGAGCCCGGCACTGTCCATGAACGGGACGCCGGACAGGTCGACGACGAAGCGGTGCTCCCCGTCCGCCAGCAGCCCGTCGATCCGCCGCCGGAGGTGGTCGACGTTTCCGGCATCGACGTCACCGGACACCGTGAGGACCGAGAGATGGTCGCGTTGCTCCACCGTGACGTCCACCGGCACCACCTCTTCGACGGATGCGTGCGTCGACCAGAAGGGTTGTCTGCCACGGGTGTTGTAGGCGCAAACGCAGCCCTCGCGGACGCGTCACGTGACGAGCTCAGCGGAGCGCGAGTGGCAGGCGGACCGTCGACCCGCGCCGGACCTCCACCCACCCCGAGCGGTCCTTGCCGTACGTCTGCTCCCCGGCGCCGGTGACAGGGAGGAGAAGGTCGCGTGGAACACGTTGACCGGGTGCCGCGGGACGGCGTACGCGGGACCGAGGCGGTAGATGTTCGGCCGGCGGGAGGTCCGAGGCGATGTAGCGGATGCCCCGTCGTGTCCAGTGCCGGAGGCAGGGCCGGGTTGTCCAGGCCGGTGTGCTCGCCGGTGACGAGCTCGTGGACGTTCGCGAGAGGGAGGTCGTTCGTCTCGGCCCAGCGGATGCTGCGCCGGATCTGATCGGTGATCTCCGGCTCGTCGACAGTGTCGAGGTTCGGATGGGAGTAGGTGTGGTTGAGCCAGCGGAAGTCGTCGCGGTGTTCGCGCATTGCGGCGCACAGCGTTCTCGCTCCCGCAGCCTTCACCACGCGCCGGTCCCCGTCCGAAGGAGCCGGTTGGCCCGGCTCAGTCGTCGCGGGTCCCTTGCCGCAGCCATGAGCAGGACGTCGACGCGGAACCGCCATCGGGCCGGCTCGTGCGGATGCGCTACTTCTCTTTCGCCTCTGGGCGTGTGACGAGGAGGATCAGGGGTACGCGGGAGCGCAGCGTCCGGTGCGAGCTGCGCGCCGTCTGCCGAAGGGAGCACGCGATGCGTGCACGCCTCGCCGCCACCGCCGTGGCCGCCGGACTCACCCTCGCCGCCTGCGGAGGCGGCGGTGAGGGTGTCGACATCGGCGGCGAGGGCGGCGGCGGAGGTAAGGGAGGCGGCACGCTCGTCGCGGCTATCAGCGGTGAGCCCGACCAGCTCGACCCGCACAAGACGTCGGCCTACCCGAGCTTCCAGGTGCTCGAGAACGTCTACGACACACTCGTGCAGCCCAATGAGAAGCTCGAGATGGAGCCGGCGCTCGCGGAAAGCTGGAAGACGAGCAAGGACGGGCGGACGTGGACCTTCGCCCTTCGGGACGGCGTGAAGTTCCACAACGGCAACGCCTTCACCGCCGACGACGTCGTCTACTCCTACCGCCGCATCATCGACGAGAAGCTGGCGAACGCCTACCGCTTCGAGGCGGTCAAGGGCATCAAGGCCCAGGGGGACGACACCGTCGTCATCACGCTGAGCCGCGCGGCGCCCAACCTCCTGGAGATGATCGGCGCGTTCAAGGGCATGGCGATCCTGGACAAGGATTCCGCGAAGACGGACCTGCGCCGCGAGGCCAACGGAACAGGCCCGTTCAAGCTGGAGAGCTATCGCGCGGGGGACTCGGTCGAGCTCGTCAGCAACGGCGGCTACTGGGGCGGGGCGCCGAAGCTCGAGGGGGTGACGTTCCGCTTCCTCCCCGAGGCCGCGACGGCGCTCACGAACCTGCAGTCCGGTGACGTGCACTGGACGGACAACGTGCCGCCTCAGCAGATCTCGTCGCTCAAGGGCAACGCGGACGTCCAGATCGGTCAGGTCCCGAGCAACGACTACTGGTACTTCGCGGCGAACCAGGCGCGGAAGCCCTTCAACGACGTACGCGTCCGGCAGGCGCTCGCCTACGCCATCGACCGCGAGTCGATCACCGAGGCCGCGAAGTTCGGCGCCGCCACCGCGAACCAGACCGCGATCCCCGAGAGCAGCACCTACTACCACGACTACGCGCCCTACCGCCACGACCCGGCGAAGGCGAAGGAGCTGCTGCAGCAAGCCGGCGTGGGCAGCCTGACGGTCGACCTGATGGTGACCAACGAGTTCCCCGAGACGGTCCAGGCCGCGCAGGTCATGTCGAGCCAGTTCAAGGAGGTGGGGATCACGACGAAGATTCGGACTCTCGACTTCGCGGCCTGGCTCGACGAGCAGGGCAAGGGCAACTTCGACGTCTTCATGCTCGGCTGGCTGGGCAACATCGACCCCGACGACTTCTACTACGCCCAGCACCGCACCGGGGCGAACTTCAACTTCCAGAAGTACTCGAACCCGCAGGTCGACCGCCTCCTCGACCAGGCCCGGCGGGAGACCGACGAGGGCAAGCGCAAGCAGCTCTACGACCAGGCCGTCAAGCAGATCGTGGACGACGCGAGCTACGTTTATCTCTACAACCCGGACGTGGTGCAGGCGTGGCGCAAGGACGTGCAGGGCTACCAGGCCCGCCCCGACCGTGCGATCCGGTTCCACAACGCCACGGTCGCGGGCTGAGGCGTACGCATGGGAGCGTTCCTCGTACGGCGGGGAGCACAGGCGCTCGTTGTGCTCGTCGGCGTCACGCTCGTGACCTTCAGCCTCGTGCAGCTCGTCCCCGGCGACCCGATCCGCGTGTCACTCGGCACCCGGTTCGACCCGGAGGTGTACCAGCTGCTGCGGGAACGAGCCGGCTTCGACCAACCACTCCCCGTCCAGTACCTCAGCTACATCGGCAACGCCGTGACCGGTGACCTCGGCGTCAGCTTCCGCAGCGGCGAGCCCGTCAGCCAGATCCTGATGGAGCGGCTCCCGGCGACCTTGACGCTCACCCTGGCGGCGATGGTGGTGGCTCTGCTCATCGCGATCCCGCTCGGTGTCATGTCGGCCACGCGCCAGGGGACGAAGAGTGACTACGCCGCGACGGTCGTGAGCCAGGTCGGCGTCTCGGTGCCCGACTTCTGGATGGCGATCCTCTTCATCCTGCTTTTCGCGGGGACCCTCGGCTGGTTCCCTCCCTCCGGATACGTGTCCCCGACCGAGAGCCCGATCGGCTGGCTGCACCACGTTGCGCTCCCGGCGGTGACGATCGGCCTCGTGTCGGGATCGATCCTGACGCGCTTCGTCCGGTCCGCCGTGCTCGAGTCGCTCGGCCAGGACTACACCCGCACCGCGCGCGCGAAAGGGCTTCCGGAGAAGCGCGTCATCCATCACCACGTGCTGCGCAACGCGTGGGTCCCCATCGTCACGGTGACCGGAGTGCAGCTCGCGTCGCTGCTCGGTGGCGTCATCGTCATCGAGGTGATCTTCGGGTGGCCGGGCCTCGGACGCCTCACGTTGGACGCGGTCCAGAGCCGCGACTACCCGGTGATGCAGGGTGCAGTCCTGCTGTTCGCCGCGCTGTTCCTTCTCGTGAACCTGCTCGTGGACCTGCTGTACGCCGCCCTCGACCCGAGGATCACCTACCGATGACCGTGCCGACGGTCCGCCAGGCGCCGACGGACACCCCGCCGCCGCGAGCGTCGGTGCGGTGGGACATCGTGCGCGCGGTCGTCGCGAACCGCCTCGCCGTCCTCGCCCTCGTCGTGCTCACGCTGCTGCTGGTAGCGGCGCTGTTCGGCCGCGCGCTCGCGCCGTACGGCGTCAATGACGTCAACGTGCCGGACCGGCTGCAGGGACCGAGCGGCGCGCACTGGTTCGGGACCGACGAGCTCGGACGGGACGTATTCAGCCGCGTGCTCGTGGCCGCGCGCGTCTCGGTCCAGGTCGGGCTCATCGCCGTCGGAATCGCGCTCGTTGCGGGCGTCGTGCTCGGCCTGGTTGCCGGCTTCTATGGCCGGTGGGTCGATGACGTCGTCATGCGGGTGATGGACATGCTCTTCGCGTTCCCGGCGATCCTGCTGGCTATCGCGATCCTCGCCGTTCTCGGTCCTGGATTCGTCAACGCGATGATCGCGATCGGACTGGTCTACACACCGATCTTCGCGCGCATCACGCGGGCCAGCGTCCTGAGCGTGCGCGAGGAGGTCTTCGTCCGCGCCGCGCGCTCGCTGGGTGCCAGTGACCTGCGGCTCCTGCGCCTGCACGTCCTGCCGAACCTGCTCGCCCCGATCATCGTTCAGACATCGCTGTCGCTGGCCTTCGCCATTCTCTCGGAGGCGGCGCTGTCCTTCCTCGGCCTCGGAATCCAGCCCCCCGACCCGTCGTGGGGCCGGATGCTCTTCGAAGGACGGGGGTTCGTGGAGCAGGCGTGGTGGATGGCCGTCTTCCCCGGCCTCGCGATCTTCGTCACGGTGCTGTCGTTCAACCTGCTCGGCGACGCGCTCCGCGACGCGCTGGATCCGCGACAGCGCTCGGCCATCGAGGCGAGAGGAGTGCGGGGATGACCGACGCCGTCCTGTCGGTGCGCGACTTGCACGTCCGCTTCGGGACCCGGCGCGGGGTCGCCTCCGTCGTCAACGGGGTCTCCTGGGACGTCTCCGCCGGCCAGACGCTCGCGATCGTGGGGGAGTCGGGTAGCGGCAAGAGTGTGAGCACGATGGCGGTCGTCGGGCTCGTCCCACAGCCGCCGGCCCGGATCGAGGGGTCGGCGCGGTTCGAGGGGCGGCAGCTCGTCGGCGCGGCAGCTGAGGAGCTGCGCCGGGTGCGCGGCGGAGGCATCGGGCTCGTCTTCCAGGACCCGATGACCTCGCTGAACCCGGTCATGTCGGTCGGGCGGCAGATCGGCGAGAGCCTGGAGCTGCACGTGGGCCTGCGTGGGGACGCCCTGCGCCGGCGCGCCGTCGAGCTGCTCGACCACGTCGGCATCCCCTCGCCCGACACGCGGGTGGACGACTACCCGCACCAGTTCTCCGGCGGGATGCGCCAGCGCGTGATGATCGCCATGGCGCTGGCGGGCCAGCCGAAGGTCCTCATCGCCGACGAGCCGACGACCGCGCTCGACGTGACCACCCAGGCGCAGATCGTCGAGCTGGTCGCGAAGCTGCAGGAGGACTTCGGGACCGCCGTCGTGTGGATCACCCACGACCTCGGTGTGGTCGCGGGCATCGCCGACCGGGTGCTGGTGATGTACGCCGGCGAAATCGTCGAGGACGCGCCCGTCGATGCGCTGTACGACTCGCCACGCCACCCGTACACGATCGGCCTGCTCGGCTCGCTCCCGTCGGTCGCGGCGCCGGGGGCCGACCTCGCCACGATCCCGGGCACGCCCCCTGACCCGCGCAACCGCCCGCCGGGCTGCGCCTTCTACCCACGCTGCAACCAGCGTATGGACGCGCGCTGCGCGACGGAGCGGCCACCGCTGCGCGAGGTGGCGCCCGGGCACTGGGTCCGCACCTTCTACGACGCCGACGCCTCCCGGCTCCAGGTGGCGTCGTGACCGCGCATGCGGACGGCGAACCGCTGCTCATCGTCGAGGACCTGCGGGTCTGGTTCCCCGTCCACGGCGGGGTGCTGCGCCGCGTCGTGGACCATGTCAAGGCGGTCGACGGGGTGAGCTTCACGGTGCGGCGAGGCGACACGCTGGGGCTCGTCGGGGAGTCCGGCTCCGGCAAGTCCACCACGGGTCTCGCGCTGCTGCGGCTGGTGGAGCCGACCGGGGGGCGGGTCGTGTTCGACGGCACCGACGTGACCGCCCTGCCCGGCCGGGAGGTGCGAGGTCTGCGGCGCCGCATGGCGATGGTGTTCCAGGACCCGTACGCGTCCCTGAACCCGCGCCGGACCATCGGCGCCACCGTGGCGGAGCCGCTGGAGATCCACCGGCTGCACGAGGGCCGCGCGCGGCGACGTCGGGTGGACGAGCTGCTCGGACTCGTCGGCCTGCCCGCCGAGTTCGCCGACCGCTTCCCGCACCAGCTCTCCGGTGGACAGCGCCAGCGCGTCGGCATCGCGCGTGCGCTCGCGCTCGAGCCCGACCTCCTCGTCCTCGACGAGCCGATCGCGGCGCTCGACGTCTCGGTGCAGGCCCAGGTCATGAACCTGCTACGACGCCTGCAACGCGAGCTCGGGCTGACATACGTGTTCATTGCGCATGACCTCGGCGCCGTCCGCCACGTCAGCGACCACGTGGCCGTGATGTACCGCGGCAACCTCGTGGAGGTCGGTGGGCGTGACCAGGTCTACGGGTCGCCGCAACACCCCTACACGAGGAAGCTCCTGGATGCGGTGCCCATCCCGGACCCCAAGCGCGAAAGGGAGCGGCGGCTCGCCGCGGCACACCAACGCGCAGGGGCGGTGGGGGAGTAGCCACCGGCAGGGACTCGGGCAGGTCGTCGAACCGCGCTCGCGCGCGAACGGGCTAGCGGACCGTCACCGGAGTCCCACGTCAGTCCACCGCGAGGGCGGGAGTCCGGACGGTGACGTCGGTGTCCGCGGCGGTGCGGACGCGCGAGGCGAGAACCGCCATCGTGAGCGCGGCCACGACGACGAGCAGGAGCGCGCCGCGCAGCGTGACGAAGCTCGACAGCCAGCCGACGAGCGGCG
>JALYMU010000107.1 GCA_030773595.1 Actinomycetota bacterium
CCCCCCTGCTGGAGTACGGCGAGGGCCCGCAGGAGGGAGCTCAACCGCGCTCGTGGCGCCCCGACGCCGCACTCAGGGCCGAGGTGCTCGAGTCCGGCCGCCACGAAGGACGAGCTCCGGGAGGCTCTCGGCCGCTACGCCTGACCCTCTGCACCAACGCCCGCGCCCGGCTCCGCTACTCGGAGCACGGCGCGGACCCTTTCGTATGCGCGGGTCGCCAACGTGTCTAGCCCGGCCCTGCGTATTTTTCAAAGTCCGTCAGCGATAGGGGCAGCCCGACGCGCATCATGTACCGCGCGAATGCCTGAGCAAGGTGCTCCCGATACGGAGGGACGACGCGAAGGAGAGGTCCCGCAGAGTTCACGAACGCCGTGACGTATTACTTCGGCAGAGAGTACAAATGATGGAAGTCGACAAGCGACCACGCGAGCTTCGGAGGATCCTCCATGCGCTGCGGCAGCAGTGAGTAAGCCGGCAACTCTCCCCTTACCGCTGCTTTGCGGAACTTCGACGTTATAACCCAGTTCCTGTCTCCAGCGTCCCCCTCTTCCTGAAACATCTCATCATAACTGCGAACAAGCGCAAGTAAGACTTCG
This sequence comes from Actinomycetota bacterium, assembly GCA_030773595.1. Taxonomy (GTDB): domain Bacteria; phylum Actinomycetota; class Actinomycetes; order JALYMU01; family JALYMU01; genus JALYMU01. The sequence continues at coordinate 597 of JALYMU010000107.1, forward strand.
TCCACCTTGTCATTCTCGAGGTCGCAGCTTTGGGTGATCACGAGTAGGTCAAGTTCGCCGGCCCAGACCGGCACTTCGTCCGGAAGTGGAAACTCGGCCGTATCAGCCTTCGCAACCGGAATACCAAGGAGGAGATCCCCCTGCTGGAGCTCGGACCCGGCAACAATCTCGTACCACGACTCGGGCACGGGGCCTACAGCAGGTGCTCGTAGTCGCCAGGCTGCTCCGGCATGACGATCCGCCGTTGAGAGCGCACAACATGGCCGGTATGGCGCCGGACATTGCGGTATCGGACCGCGAGGATGCGGTCTTTGACGTCGTCATCACGGTCAACTACTCGGACGACGCTGTTCCAGGAGTCAGCGAGACGACGATCGATCAGTGTTCCCACGTCCGACAGGGCTCGCGCGATGACGGGAGGCTCAGCATCCCGGCGGACTGGCGCGCCAGCGGCAGCGGCAGCGGGCATCAGCACTAGCGCTGGCGTGACGGCGATCGACACCATGTACGGGCCGACCATCCGGTGCGTGGACGCATTTGACGAAGCAGCGTAGTCAGGCGATCTCACGGAACGTCCTTCTGAGTCGATCCTGAAGCAACCCTTCGAACGCGCGCCCCTCTTTCACTTTGAAGCCCTCAAGTGCCGCCCGTGCGGCGGCGAGATCTACTGGCGTTTCCGGGGTAAAGTAGAAGTCGAGGTCTAGAATGAACGCAGTCGTATCCGGAGGCGCCTCTACTGACGCCCATGTGAACGAGAGCCGCACCGGCTCGCCGTCGTAGCTCATGTCTGTTCGATCAAGGAAAGCGTTGACTTGGCGAGGAAAGCCCGCTGGGAAGCCAAGCGTTATCGTCAGATAGTCCTCGAACCGAATGTCCGGCTCCGGGATGTCGACCCGGTTGATGTATCGAAGACCAACAACGGAAATCAGCGGAGGATGCTCAGCGACCAACAGGTCGTCGACGGCGTGGAAGCGGGACGCTCGCCGGGCTCCGCATGCTCCTTCAGGCGCTGTCCTGCCGCGGGTAGTAGACCTCGCAGAGGACAAGTTGCACGGCCGCAGCGACCGGAATGGCGAGCAGCGCGCCCAGGACGCCGAGCAGTGAACCGCCGATCAGCACGGCGACGATGGTGGTCACCGGGCTGACCGACACGGTGCGCTGCATGACTCGCGGCACCAGCACGTAGTTCTCGAACTGCTGGTAAGCCACGTAGTAGCCGATCGCGATGAGCCCGACGGGCACCGAGACGAAGAAGGCGACGACGCTGACACCGACGGCGCCGATGGTGGCCCCGACCAGCGGGATGAGGTCGACGATCGCCACGAACATGCCCAGGGCGACCGCGTACGGCACGCCCAAGACGCTGAGGAAGACGGCCGTGGACACCCCAGCCACCAGGGACGTGGCGAGGTTGCCGAGCACGTAGCCCCCGGTACGGTGCAGCACCTCATCGCCGATCAGACCGACCCGGGCCCGGCGCGAGCGCGGGGCGAGCCGGTAGAGAGTGTTCTTGATGCCCTCGTAGTTCAGCAGGAAATACAGGGTGAGGATCAAGACGGTCAGGGTGCTGACCAGCGTCCCGAGCACGGCCGCCCCGATGCCCAGGACCCCGCCCAGGGCCTGCTGGACCGCGCCACCGCTGGCGGCAGCGCGCAACCGCTCGGCCAGGTCGAACCGGCGCTCCAGCCCGGCGAGCGGCCCGTTGCCCGACTGCAGCCGCTCCGCGTAGCCCGGCAGCTCACGCACGAGCTCGGCCGCCTGCCGAGCCAGCGGCGGCCCCACGATCGCCAGAAAAGCGCCAACGAACGCGACAGCGCAACCCAGCACGAGCGCGACCGCCACGCCCCGCCCCAGGCCGCGCCGCTGCAAGAACGAGACCGCGGGATTGAGCCCGACGGCCAGGAACGCGGCGACGAGGAGAAGAACGAGCACCGAGCGGGCGCTGTACAGCGCGTAAGCCGCGATCAGGACGAGCAGCGACCCGGCGGTGTAGCTCATGCCTTTGCGCAGCGGGGCGTCCTTGTCCAGCGCCGGCCCCCGACGCCCGAACGGATGCTCCGCGTCACCGCCAGCGGCCCGTCGCCGAGCCTGCTCGTCCAGCAGCAGGTCCGCGCTGCTGGCCTCGCGCGCCGCGCGCTCGGGCGTAGCCGTTTCCGGCAGGCCCGCGGTCGCGGCGCCGGGAGCCTTCAGGTCGAGCCGCGAGGACCCCCGCGGTCGGGAGAGGCGCGAAACGGCGCCAGGGTCTGGCATGACCAGTCTCTGCCCGTCCCCGCACCCTTCACGCGTCCTCACCCCACGCGGGCAGCCCAGCGAAGCGAGTGATCGCAGAGGCGCCGGCTCGCACGCGGCCGATCGGGATTCACCTACCGGACCTGGCCGAGGAGAAGTCCGCTGAG
>JALYMU010000108.1 GCA_030773595.1 Actinomycetota bacterium
CCGCCGACGCACCGACGTGGTCGGAATCTTCCCCGACCGCAAGGCCCTGATCCGCCTGGTCGGCGCCGTGCTCGCCGACCAGCACGACGAATGGACCGAAGGCCGCCGATACCTCGGCCTCGACGTCCTATCCCGAGCCGGAACACCGCCGTGTCCGACACCGCAGACGAGAGGCTCAACAGCAGCAACGAACCCCAAGCTCTCAGCGCCTGAACCAGAAGCAGCACGCGACGAGCGCCATCCACCACGACCCCGGACTTGACCCGGCTCGACCGCGCAAGCCGTATCCAGGCCGTCTGCGGTGTGCCATGCGTCATCGACGGCCCTCCGTGTCCGATCCTACGAATGGGGCATGAGGTGTGTCTCGCCATGCGATCTTCCCGGGGCGTAGCGTTCCCCTCGACCTGACCCGAGCCGGCTGGGTGGCTGCGGTTTCCGGCGAAGCACCTGTGGGCGCTGAGCAAGCGGCCCCTGCCGTGACGTGGAAATTCCGGAGGACGACCGCATGGCGCCGGACGTGTACGACGAGGCCGACCCGTACCTGCCGGCGGAGGAACCACCCGAGCACGACACGACAGGCCTGACCGATCTCACGGCGCCGCCGTGGTCGTCCCGCGACTCGCTGCGCGTCACGGCGGTCCGCGCCGTGGTCACGGCGCCGGAGGCCATCCCGCTCGTCGTCGTCAAGGTCGAGACGAGCGAGCCAGGGCTGTACGGCCTGGGCTGCGCGACGTTCACGCAGCGCTTCGCCGCCGTCGCTGCAGCCGTCGAGCGCCACGTCACGCCGCTCGTGGTCGGCCGGCACCCGGCCGACATCGAGGACATTACGCGGATGGTGCACTTGTCGTCGTACTGGCGCGACGGGCCGGTGCTGAACAACGCGCTGTCCGGTCTCGACATGGCGCTGTGGGACATCGCCGGCAAGCGCGCGGGGATGCCGGTCCACGAGCTGCTCGGTGGGCAGGTCAGGGCTGCCGTGCCGACGTACGCGCACGCGTCGGGGCGCGACGTCGAGGAGACGCTCGACGACGCACGGCGGCTCCTCGAGGCGGGGTGGCGGCACGTGCGCCTGCAAACCGGGCAGCCGGGCGAGGGCGCGTACGGCGTCCTGCCGTGGGAGGGCGCCGGCTATCCGGAGCGCCCGCACGAGAAGGGCTGGGACGTCGACGCTTACCTGCGCTCGACGCCCGCGTTGTTCGCCGCGGCGCGCGAGTCGCTCGGCGACGGCGTGGAGCTGCTGCACGACGTGCACAGCCGGCTGACGCCGAAGAACGCCGTGCGGCTGGCCCGCGCGCTGGAGCCGTACGGCCTGTTCTTCCTGGAGGACGTCGTCCCGCCCGACCACTACGACCGGCTGCCGGAGATCCGCGCCGCCTCGCCCGTGCCGCTCGCGGTCGGCGAGCAGTTCTCGTCGATGCCCACCGCGGTGCGAGCGGTGCGCGACCTCGGCGTCGACTTCCTGCGCGTGCACGTGTCCGCGATCGGCGGGCTCACCCCAGCACGCAAGCTGACGGCGATGTGCGAGCTGGTGGGCGTGCAGACGGCGTGGCACGCGCCCGGTGACGTGTCGCCGGTCGGCGTCGCGGCGAACGTCGCGCTCGACGTCTCGACGCACGCGTTCGGGATCCAGGAGTGCCACCAGTACGCGGACGCGGTGCACGACGTGTTCCCCGGCACCCCGGTCGTGGTGAACGGGCACCTGTGGCCGACGTCGGAACCGGGGTGGGGCGTCGACCTGGACGAGACGGCTGCGGCGAGGTTCCCCCCGTCGCGCTTCGCGTTCGAGCGCTGGGCGCTGCGTGTCCGCGGCACCGACGGCTCGCTGTTCGCGCCGTGAGGGTGGCGGGTCCCGCGCTGCGGCCGCCCGACGGGCTCGCGACGTACACAGGGGACGACGTCCTGCGATGACCGACCTGGTGCTGGGCTGCTACACGCACGACATGGGCACGGGCGACGGAGTGACCGTCGTCCGTCGAGGACGACGGTTCGCTGGTCTGAGTCGACGCGCCCGTCGCGTCGGTTGAGTCGCCGTCCTGGGTCACGGCGCACCCGAGGCTGCCCGTCTTCTACGCCGCCTCCGAGCATGCCGGGGGGCAGGTCGTGGTGCTCCGCCGTTCGTCCGCCGATGGCTTCGCCGTCGCGCAGACGCGAGCGTCCGGCGGGCACTCGCCGTGCCATGTCGCCGTCTCACCCGACGCACGCCACGTGGCGGTGGCGAACTACGTCAGCGGGACCCTCGCGGTGTTCGCGCTCGACGGCGAGGGCGCGCTCGACCGCGATGCGCAGGTGCTGCGCCACGAGGGGTCGGGGCCGCACCCGGAGCTGCAGGACGCGCCGCACTGCCACCAGGTCGTGTGGGACGGGCGGCTGCTCACTGTGACCGACCTCGGGTCGGACCGCGTCCACCGCTACCGCCGCGACGGCGAGGACGAGTCGGGACCGTGGGTGCCGCTGCGCGAGGGACCCGCGCGACTGCGTACCGGCAGCGGGCCACGCCATCAAGTGGTCGACGGTGAGGTGCGCCTCGTCGTCGGCGAGCTCGACTCGACTCTCACGGCGTACCGCGTGGACCCCGTCTCGAGCGACTGGCAGGAGGTCGCCTCGCCGCCGGGGTGCGTCGACGTCGACGCCGAAACGGTCTTGGAGCCCGACCGGGTGGCCGTGCTCGAGGACGCCGGTCGGAGCCTGCCTCCCGGGTCTGACAGGACCGCCCCACGAGCGGGGTGAGCGCGCTTCTGTGCGGCCGATCGCTGATCGTGAGGCGACCGCGGGGAAGTGTCAGACGAAGTTGACAAGGGCTGCGCTGTCAGCCCAAGCTGACAGCGTGGATGTGGAAGGGATCGAGGTCGCCGTTGTCACGACCGACCCGCGCGAGGGGCTGCGCACGGTCGTTGCGCTGCGCCGGCTGACAGCGCAACTGGAGGCGCTGCACGTCGCCGCGGCCCGCGAGGCGGGAATGTCATGGGCCGACATCGCCGCCGAACTACAGGTGACCCGCCAGACGGTCCACAAGAAGCACGGCCGGACGAGCGCACCACGGAGATGGGACACCGATGCTGATCTATGACGACACCTTCGGCGCAGTCATGGCGGCCAGCCAGCGCGAGGCGACGCAGCTGGGAGCGCACGAGTACGGCTCCGAGCACGTACTCCTGGGGTTGCTCACCGCTGGAGGGGCCACCGCCGAAGCAGTCACCCGGGCCCACCCCTCGCTCACCGCGGAGGCGGTGCGCAGCGGCATCGAGCGCGCTGTCGACGACCTGCCGCACCTGCAGCGCCTCGGCATCGATCCCGAGCAGCTCCTGAGGGCGGGCGCCGAGTCCTCCCCCCGCGGCCCGACCCCGAGGAACCGTCACACCCCCGAGTCGCAGGCCGCCTGAACTCCGCCTCGGCCAAGCTGAACCAGCTGCACAAGACCGGCCAGCTCCCGCGGCAGCGGAAGGTGAGCTCGGCCGTGTTGTGGCTGGCCGCCTTGGAGGCTTCCACCAGAGCCTCCAAGCTCCTGCAGGCGATGGACCTCGACCCGGACCAAGTGCGCGCAACCGTCCTGACCTCCCTGGCCACTCACGGAGCGCCGCTTCCCTCATGGCCGGAGCAGGTTCGCTTGGGGTTCGTCACGCGCGTGGTGCAGCGCGTCTTGAGCCGCATCAACGCCGCCTGAGCGCATCCCCAAGGCGTCACGTACCGGATGGACCTCACCGTCCCGGGCGTGGCGCCGGAGCGCCCCCGAGCCCGGTGAGCAAGCTGGTCGGGACGGTCTCCGGGGAACCCGCGGAGGCAGCAACGCTGCTCGAGGCGGCAGCAGAAGCGGCTCTTCGCAGTAGCGCGGGGTCCGGCCTGGTCAGGCTTGGTGTCTCACGCGGCTCTGGTGACTGCGATGTGGGCGAGGTACGGCGCTAGTAGTTGTCCATGTTGCGGAAGCCGCAGGCGACGTGTTTGGTGTGCTTGATGATCGGGTGAAGTCTTCGGTGCGGGCGTTGGTGACCCCAAGCTGCAGGATGAACTGCCCCGGCGAGTCAGTTCGGCCCGTCCGCCTGTGTCAGAGTTGCTCTCCGCGGTGCCTCCGGCCCCGTAGAGGAGGACGGCATGACGGTTCAGAACTTCGACCCGCGGGCTTACTGGGACCGCAGGCTCGATCGTCACTGGAGCCTGCACGGCGTCGGCGTGGTGACTCTGAGCCACAGCTACAACCGGTGGCTTTACCGTGTGCGCGACCGCGTCCTCCGCCGCGTCGTCGCGGATCTCCCGGTGGACCTGCGCGGAGGCCGCGTCCTCGATATCGGCCCAGGCGTGGGGTTCTACGTCGAGCGGTGGAAGCAGCGGGGTGCCAAAGTGACCGCCGTCGACATCGCCGACAGCGCCGTCCGCCGTCTGCGCGCGCGTCACCCGGACGTCCGGGTCGAGCGACTGGACGTCTCCGACGACGTCTCCTTCCTCGGGACCGGGTACGACGTCGTGTCGGCCTTCGACGTCTTCTTTCACATCGTCGACGACGAGCGATACCGCGCCGCCATGCGGAACGTCGCGTCGATGCTGCGGCCGGGAGGCTACTTCGTCATCTCCGACACGTTCTCGAAGGTGCGTACCGGGAACGGCAGGCACTACGTACGCCGCTCGAGCGCCGAAATCGAGGATGCCATCCTGGCGGCCGGCATGGAGATCACGAGGCGACGCCCGGGGTTCGTGCTGATGACCTACCCGTACGACGCGAGCCCACGCGCTCGCCGCGTCTGGTCCCGGTTGATCGGCGAAACTGCCACCTCCGAGATGGTCGGCAACCTCCTGGGTGCGGCGCTCTACCTACTCGAGATCGCCCTGACGCGGATTCTCCGCGACGGCCCGTGCACCGAGGTCGTGATCTGCCGGCGGCCCGTTGATCGGGAGCAGGACGAGCGGCCAGCACCCTGACCGCCCCGCCGCAAGCGCCTCGTTCCGGAGGCGGTGAGCATGCGTGGCGCCCAAGCGGTCCAGCGCCGCGTGCTCAATGCCGTCGGTGTACCCGCTCGCTCGGCTCTCTAGCGACGACGGAACGGCCTCACCGAGTCACCTCGGATGGACGCGAATCCGCTCAACGGGACACGTCGTTGCCGGCATGATCGGCGAGTTCGGGTACCCGCGTCTTGTGCCGTCATGGACACTACGCGGACTAAGTCACGATCAACTTTGCTATCGGCGGTGAGAACACAGAACTCGTTGCCGTCGGGATCCGCCAGGACCACCCAGTCGACCTCACCCCGGCCGATGTCGATGCGAGTCGCGCCCAGGGAGACGAGCCGGTCGACCTCGGCTTGGGAATCACCGTGGGCGGGCGGAGCGAGGTCGAAGTGCAGCCGGTTCTTCCCCGTCTTCGGTATCAGTGGCGGACCTCCCCACGTGATCTTCGGACCGCCGTGCGGTGAGCGGATTGCGGTCTCTTCGTCCTGGTCCCAGACCAACGGCCAGCCGAGCGCTTCGCTCCAGAAGTACCCGACCTCGCGCGTACCGTCGCAGGACAGTGCTCCGATAAATGGCTCTTCACAATCCAGGGTGTAAGCGGGGCCTGAACCCGCCGGTCTCGAGCAGGGATCTGGCGATGTAGTTGGTGAGGTTGCGGAACCCCAGGGTGGAGCCTCGGAGGTGTTCGAGGCGCCCGTTGATCGCTTCGGTCGGGCCGTTGGAGGTGCCGGGACGGTTGAAGTAGGCCAACACGTCCGCAGATCGCCTGTTCAGGGTGCGCCCGAGCGTGA
>JALYMU010000109.1 GCA_030773595.1 Actinomycetota bacterium
CCACCTCGGCCTCCACGCCCAGGAAGCGCTGGAGCAGCGGTGCGTCGACGACCTCGCCGAGCCCCTCGCCGCGCAGCCAGTACATGACCTGCAGGATCTCGCTGCGCCAGTAGAGCGCGCGCAGCGCCGCGGACTTCGGCGGGTGCAGTTCGTCCACGGGTCAGCGCCGCGCTTTGGACGCCGCTGCGTCGGCCAGGTCAGTGAGGTCGGCGAGGGCGTCGGAGACCCCTGCGAGCTGGTCGTTGACGGTCAGCACCGACGGGCCGATCACCTGGGTCTGCGTCTCGATGGCGCGCACACCGAACGCCACCTTGCCGAGCAGCACCGACGTGCGCCGCAGGGACGCCGCGATGCGCACCAGGTAGTACACGAGCACGACGACGACGAGGGCGATCTCCACCAGGGTGAGCGTGACCAGCAGGCCCCTCATCGGGACACCCGCTTCGCACGTCGCGCCGGCGCGGCCGGCGGGGGGCTGAGGAGGGCGACGTGCTGCATCGCCTCGTCGGTGAGCAGGTCGAGCCGTTTCGAGGTCTCCGGGAGCAGCCAGGTCGTCGCGGTGTTGCGGGCGACCTCCTTGCCGGCCTGCCACACCAGCCCGGCGCCCCGCTCGATGCGGTGGACCTGGCGCAGGAAGGCCTCGAGCAGGACGACGGCCACGACGGCCGCGACCAGGCCCAGCCCCAGGGCGAGGAACCAGTACCCGTCGTCGCTCATGCCCGCCCTCCCGGCGTCAGGCTGCGACGCGCGTCGGCCGCCGCCGCGACGATCCGCTCGGCGGTTTTGACCGTGGCGCCGAGCTGCCAGAGTCCCTGCGTCCCGTCCCGCGTGTCGTGCAAGGCGGCGAGGATGAGCTCCGCCTTCTCGGCCGTCTGCCGGGCGCCGCGGATCATCAGTAGCAGCACTACCACGACCACCGCGACGACCACCGCGCCGATGACGATGCCGAGTATCCAACCGTTCACGGGACCTCCACGGGCCGCAACGATCTCGCAGTTCCCGCACCGTACACCTGCGGGCGGCTAGGTGTACGGTGCACCTAGAAGCGCTTGTGATCCAGGCCACATTGTCCCCGCCAGACGGCCCTTGGTGCACCGGAGCAGCAGATGGCAGACCGGCAGACGCGCACTCCCCGGCAGGTCGACCGCACGCCGGCGCAGGAGCTGCTCGACGGGCTCGGCCCCGTCGACCGCTACCACGACTACGAAGCGCTCGGCGACTTCGGGATGCCGGCCCGCGCCATGATGGAAGACCTCATTCCGACCATGAGCGCGCCCGAGCGCTTCGGGCCCCTCGAGAAGGTCCACGCCTTCTGGTTCGCCGGCGCGAGCTGCGACGGCTGCAGCGTGGCGGCCACCGGCGGCACGACGCCCAGCATCGAGAGCATGCTGCTCGGGGCGCACCCGGGCATCCCGCGCGTCGTCCTGCACCACCCGGTCATCAACATGGAAGCTGGTGCGCACTACCTGCGACCTGCCGAGCAGGCGGTTCTCGGCGAGCTCGACGCACCGTACGTGGTCATCCTCGAGGGCTCGATCATGGACGAGCTCGCGGCCTACCAGGCCGGGGGCTACTGGTCGGCGCAGGGCGAGGAGCCGTGGGGACCGGACGGCGAGATGCGCCCGGTCAGCGCGACGGAGTGGATCGCGCGGCTCGCGCCCAACGCCGCGGCGATGATCGCGATCGGCACCTGCGCGACGTGGGGCGGCATCCCGTCCGCCGAGGGCAACCCGACCGGCGCGATGAGCCTCATGGACTTCCTCGGCAAGGACTACCGCTCGGTCCTCGGAGTTCCCGTCGTCAACGTCCCCGGCTGCCCGCCGATCGGCGACAACTTCAACGAGACGGTCGCCGCCGTCCTTTACTTCCTGCAGGGCTTCGGCCCGCTTCCCGAGTTCGACGAGCTGGGTCGGCCGGCGTGGCTGTTCGGCGAGACCGTCCACCGCAGATGCGTGCGCGGGGCGTACTACGAGGAGGGGGCGTTCGCGCAAGAGTTCGGCGACCCCGAGTGCCTGGTCGAGATCGGGTGCTGGGGTCCGGTCGTCAACTGCAACATCACCTCCCGCGGCATGATCAACCACGTCGGCGGCTGCATGAACGCCGGCGGCGCGTGCATCGGTTGCACCATGCCGGGCTTCCCTGACAAGTTCACGCCCTTCTACAAGCGGCCACCCGGCTCCATGGCCTCCACGACGGTCGCGCGGATGGTCGGCAGCGTCATCCGGCCGCTGCGCAAGTTCAGCAACAACAACCTCAACCGTGAGGTGCGGTGGGACCGCCAGGGCGCCACGCCGAGCGGGTTCTCGCGCGAGAAGTCTGAGCCGTCGCCGCTCGCGGACGTCGGCCACAAGTTCTACGACAAGGTGCGCCGCGCCAAGGACACCGGCCAGAACGACGCCGAGGTCTGGGGCAAGCGCGAGGAAGCCCCCAGCGGCGGCAGTCCCCGTCCCCGCGTCTGATCCGACAGAGAGCGCTCCGACATGTGCTTCAAGACCCTGCCCGTCGAGTTCGACGGCCGCGGCAACGCCACGCTGCGCGGGGGTATCCCGAACCCCTACGACCTCACCGTCGCGACGCCCCCCGTCGCCGTGACGGAGGAGGAGCGCACCGCCAAGATCGAGCGCCTGGTGGCCCGCAACGGCCACATCAAGGACTTGAACATGGACCCGGTGACGCGCATCGCCGGTGCGCTCGCTGTCCACGTGACCGCGGACCTCGACAAGGGCGCCTACCTCGACTCGCACGCGCAGGCGACGCTGTTCCGGGGCTACGAGGTCATCCTCATGGGCCGCGACCCGCGGGACGCGATCTTCGTGTCGTCGCGCGCATGCGGTGTCTGCGGTGGCGTGCACGCGCACGCCGCCGCATACGCGATCGAGGCCGCGATGGGCATCTGCCCGCCGCCGCTCGGCACGGTCGTGCGCAACATGACCGAGGCCGCGGAGATGGGCTACGACAACCCGCTGCACCTCTACCTGCTCGCGGGTCCCGACTACAGCGAGGCGGTGCTCAAGGCGTCCAACCCCGAGCTGTGGCCCAAGGCCGAAGCCTGGCCGTGCCCCAACGCGCACATCCATGGCTTCAAGACGATGGCGGACCTCGCCACAGCGCTCAACCCGCTGACCGGCAAGCTCTACCGCGAGGGTCTGGAGTTCACCCGGCTCTCGCGCGAGATGGTCGTGTTGCTGACCGGCAAGTACCCGCACCCGGAGAACGTCGTGCCAGGCGGGGTCTCGACGACGCTGACGCTGCAGACGCTCAACGAGTTCCACTCGCGCCTCGGCAAGATCTTCGACTACGCGCAGCGGATGATGGCGGTCTGGGACGACATCCCGCAGTTCTTCTATGAGGCCGACGACCGGTACCAGTTCGTCGGCTACCGCCCGACCAACCACATCGACCCGGGGTACTGGGACGACCCGTACGCCTACGACGCGACGTACGAGAACTGCAACAGCTGGGGCGAGAAGCGCTGGTCCACGCCGGGCGTCGTGCTGAACGGCGAGCTGGTCACGACGCGGCTCACCGACATCAACATCGGCTGGGAGGAGTTCGTCGAGCACTCCTACTACGAGCCGTCGCACACCTCGCGCTACGCGACCGACATGCTGGGCAACCCGCTGTCGCCGTACCACCCGTGGAACAAGCGGACGCTGCCGAAGCCGGGCGCACGCGACTGGAAGGACAAGTACACCTGGTCCACGTCGCCGCGCTGGGACCGCCAGGTCGTCGAGGCGGGGTGCTACTCGCGCCTGCTGGTGACCGCGCTGGCACAGAAGATGCCCTCCAGCGACTTCATGCAGGCGACGGGGCACAGCATGCGCTTCGTCGTGCCCAAGGGAGAGACCGGCGAGCGCGAGGTCGAGTGGCACGTGCCCGCGCGTTGGAACGCCTTCGAGCGCAACCGCGGCCGCGCCTACCACTACCTGTTCAGCCAGCTCGTCGCTCTCGAGAGCCTGCTCGAGGCCTACAAGCTGATGAAGCAGGGCGAGAAGCGGGTTGCCGCGATGAACCCGACCGAGCTCGAGAAGGCCATCCCCATGGACGAGCGGCGCAGCGTCGGCTGGTGGGGCGCCGGCCGCGGCTGGCTCACCCACCACCTGGTCATGGACAAGGGCAAGATTGTCAACTACCAGATCTGCACGCCCTCGACCATCAACGCGTCGCCGCGCGACCCCTGGGGGCAGCCAGGTCCGTACGAGGAGGCGGTCATGAACACGCCGATCATCGAGGACGTGTCGGACCCGCAGCGCTTCACCAGCATCGACATGCTGCGCGGTATCCGCAGCTTCGACCCGTGCATGCCGTGCACCACGCACGCGCACACCGGAGACGGCGAGGTCGTGCGCGAGGTCAACACGTGCTCGTGCGGCGGCGACTGACCCACCAGCCCTCGCCGCACCGTGACCGTCCTCGTCGGAGGCGTGTACGAGCTCTTTCAGGGCGACCTCGACCTCGGCCGGCTCGCCGTCGAACGCCTGCGCGCGGAGGGCCTCCCGGACGTGCTCGCCGAGGACCTGCACTACGGCGCGGTAGCGGTCGTACAGCGGCTCCAGGACCTTCGCCCGCAGGCACTGGTGCTCGTCACCGCCGTACGGCGCGACCGGCCGCCGGGCACCGTGGAGCGGCGACGTGTGCACCCGTTCGCGGTCGACCCGGCCGACTTCCAGGCCGCCGTCGGTGACGCGGTGACCGGCTATGTGCACGTCGACCTGCTCGTCGAGGTCGCGTCCGGCTTCGACGCCCTACCGGCGCGGACCGTAGCGATCGAGGTGGAGCCGGCGCGGGTGGGGCCGGGCGAGGGGCTCACCCCGCTCGCCACGGCGGCGCTCGAGGACGCGCTGGCGATGGTGCACGCCGAGGTACGCCGTATGCCGCTGCTGCAGCTCGCCGACGAGCTGGCCGGGCTGGTAGAGGGCGACCGCTTGACGTCGTCACCGGCGCTGGACGCGTTGCGCGCGCTGCTCGACGAGCTCGACGGCCTCGACCGCAACGGCAGCTGGGGGCACGCCTTCGCGCTGCGCGACCGCATGAGGCTGGCCATCGCCAGCGCGTCCAGCAGCGAGGGAATGGACCACCGGGACTGGGGTCTGTGGTGGGCGCTGATCGAGGAGCTCGACCGGATCGAGGCGCTCGAGGCGGTGGCGGGCTAGGTCGTCGTACGCCGGTCGAAGCCCAGCAGCTGCTGCGGCGGCGAGGGCTCGCCCTGCGGCTCCTCGAGCAGCCCCAGGTTCTGCGGCGGGACGGCGACGCGCGACCCGCGCGCCGTCCGCAGCACCAGCGCCCCGTCGGCGAGCACGTCGACGGCCTCGCCGGTGACCTCTGGGCCGCCCGGTCCGAGTGGGATCAGCCGCGCCCTCCGCTGCTGGCCCAGGGTGGTGCAGAGCGGACGGTAGCTACCGCGTACCTGCTCGACGGGCTGGGCGAGCCGACGCTCGACCGCGTCGACGACGTGGGCCAGCAGCGGCGCCCGCGGCGGTGCGGCGCCCTCGACGAGCACGGTCACGGTCGCCCACTCGATGCGCGACGGCCCGAGCTCGACGTAGACGCCGAGCCGCGCGAGCGCCTCGCCGTTACTCGCGCGCACCATGTCCGGCCACACCAGCCGGCTGCCCGCCGTGCCGACGGCGTCGTGCAGCCCGAGCAGGCAGGCGACGTAGGGCCAGCCCTCCCGCTCCGGCGGCAGGTCAGGACGCACCAGCAGCGTGAACCCGAGGCCGGTGCCCGGACGCACGGTCCACGGCCAGCCGCCGCGACCGCGTGGCGAGGCCTGGTAGTCGGCGACGACCACGGCCCCCGACGGCGCACCCTCGCGCGCCCACTGCATCGCGACCGGCTCGGTCGACAGGAGCGCGGGATAGGCGCGCACCGGCCGGTCGCCGAGCGCGGCCTCTACCACCGCGGCGGTCAGGTCACCGCTCACCGCCATGTCGCCGGCTGCCCCGCCGCCTTCGCCGCCGCGTTGAGGCTCGCGGCCAGCCGCTGCCACTGCGGGATCGCGAACCTGGCCATCGCCGATCCGATCACCGCCTGAAGGCGGTCGACGTCCTCCGGCGGACGCTGGCTGGACGCCTCGACGACCGCCGTCACGAGCACCTCGTACGGGCGCGGCGGCAGCTCGAGCACGATGCTCAGCAGGCTCTGCGCCAGCTCGTACGCCCGGTCGGGCCGGGTGAGGACGCCGTCCAGGAACCCGCGTACGACGACGCACCGCTCTGCTGCCGGCAGGTCGGTCGCCCGCAGCAGCTCGTCCCGCAGGACGACGACCCACCCGTCCGGCGGCTCGCTGTCCAGCACCCTGAGCAGATCGTCGGTGGCGTCGCCGGGCAGCCGCGAGAGCACCTGCTGCGCCTGGGCACGCACCGGCGTGGCGGCGCCGGGCACCGCCAGGGCCTGCCGCGCCGCGAGCCGCGCCCGGACCGCGTCGCCCGCCTGCTCCTGCGCGAGCGCGAGG
>JALYMU010000110.1 GCA_030773595.1 Actinomycetota bacterium
AAGCGTGCGCCCTAGGCCACTAGGCGAATCCTCCGCCGAGCACGATACCGGACGAGCCCGGTCGTACGGCGGGTGGTGACGCGCCGGCGGTGTCGGCGGCGGGGCACGATGCGGCTACAGTGAGAGCCGACCCCTCGTGCGGCGTCATCCCGCCGAACCCCCCCAGGGCCGGAAGGCAGCAAGGGTAGGCAGGCTCTGGCGGGTGCGCGAGGGGTCCCTTCGTTCCCCCGCCGGGTTGTCGTAGGCAGGAGCTAGGGTCACCGCCGTGTCGCAAGCGCTGTACCGCCGCTACCGCCCGGAGACCTTTGCCGAGGTCATCGGGCAGGACCACGTCACCCAGCCCCTGCGGCAGGCGCTGCGCAACGGCCGAGTCCACCACGCCTACCTCTTCAGCGGCCCGCGCGGCTGCGGCAAGACAACCAGCGCGCGGATCCTGGCCCGCAGCCTCAACTGCGAGCAGGGGCCGACGCCGGACCCCTGCGGCACCTGCCGGTCGTGCACCGACCTCGCGCGGGGCGGCCCGGGCAACATCGACGTCATCGAGATCGACGCCGCGAGCCACGGCGGCGTCGACGACGCCCGGGAGCTGCGGGAGAAGGCGTTCTTCGCGCCCGCGTCGTCGCGGTACAAGATCTACATCATCGACGAGGCGCACATGGTCTCGTCCGCCGGCTTCAACGCGCTGCTCAAGCTCGTCGAGGAGCCGCCGGAGCACGTGAAGTTCGTGTTCGCGACCACGGAACCCGACAAGGTCATCGGCACCATCCGCTCCCGCACCCACCACTACCCGTTCCGCCTGATCCCGCCGACCGAGCTGCACTCCTACCTCGCCACGCTCTGCGAGCGGGAGGGCGTGACGGTCGGCAAGGGCGTGCTGCCGCTCGTGGTCCGGGCCGGCCGCGGGTCCGCGCGTGACGCGCTGTCCGTGCTCGACCAGCTGCTGGGCGGCGCGGGACCCGACGGTGTGACCTACCGGCTGGCGGCCGACCTGCTCGGCTTCACCGACGCCGCGCTGCTCGACGACGCCGTGGAGTCCTTCGCTGCGGCCGACGCGGCTGCGGTGTTCGGCGTGGTCAACCGCGTTGTGGAGGGCGGGCTGGACCCGCGGCGCTTCGCGGAGGACCTGCTGGAGCGGCTGCGCGACCTGCTGATCCTCGACGCCGCGCCGGAGGCGGCGACGACCATCCTCGGGGAGGTCCCGGAGGACCAGCTCGAGCGGATGCGCCAGCAGGCGACCCGCTTCGGCCCCGCACAGCTGTCCCGGGCGGCCGACCTCGTCAACGCCGGCCTGCTCGAGATGCGTGGGGCGACGGCGCCGAGGCTCCAGCTGGAGCTGATCTGCGCCCGGATCCTGCTTCCGGCCGCTTCGGGCGACGAGTCGAGCCTCGCTGCCCGCCTCGAGCGTCTCGAGCGGCGGCTGGCGCTCGGCGGTGCGGTGACGGCCACCGTGCCCACGCCCCCGTCGCGCTCCCCGTCCGGACCCGACCCCGAGGTGGCGCCGACGGGCGAGCCGGAGCCCGACGTCGTGCCGGCCCCTCCCACTCGACCCGAACCGGGCCGGCCGGCGTGGCCCGACGCGCCGGAGGTGCCCTCGCCGGCGGATGTCCCGGCGCGGGCCGGGCGGTCGACGCAGCGAGCCGCCGGGCCGTCGACGGAGCGACAGGCCGTACGCCGGGACGCGCCGGCGGTGGACCAGCCGCAGGGCCGTACCGGCCAGCCGACGGCGCCGGTCGAGGATGACGCTTCGCCGCCTCCCGGCGACGCGGTGCCGGGTGGAGTGGACCTGTCCGCCGTACGCCGGGCGTGGCCGGACGTGCTCGCGCGGCTGTTCGCCCTCAAGCGGACGACGTGGACGCTGGTCAAGGACAACGCGGTCGTTGCGGCTTTCGAGCCTGGACGGCTCACCCTCGCGCTGTCGACCGTGGGCCTGCGCGACCGGTTCGCCCGCCCGCCGCATCCCGAACTCGTCCGCCAGGCCCTCATCGAGGAGCTGGCGCTCGACGTGCAGGTCGACGCCATCGTGGACCCGTCCGCGAGCGGCGGTGCACCGACACCGACGGGCGGTGCGACGTCCACACCGGCGGGCGCATCGGTGCCTGCCCGCGGCCACGGCGCGCCCGCGCCGCGCCAGCAGACGTCGGAAGCGTCGGGTTGGGACGTCAGGACGGCATCGTCGGCGCCACCAGGCGGTGGTGCCGTCGGGACGACCGCACCGGGCGGGGCGGGTGTCGCGCCGGGTGGAGGTGTTGTCGCGCCGGGCGGAGG
>JALYMU010000111.1 GCA_030773595.1 Actinomycetota bacterium
GGCGGGCTCGGCGTCCGCGCCGCCCGCTGCGGCGGGCTCGGCATCGGCCGCGGAGGAGCGCCCCGTCCCGCTGCCGTAAACCGGATGACGTTCGGGCGGCCCGGCACTAGCGTCGGCACCCGGCGGGACGCGCGGATGTCGCCGGAGTCCCCGGAGTGCGAGGAGGTGGTCGTCATGACGGTGCTGCAGCACGCCTCGACGTCCCACTTCTCCTCGCCCGTGTCTCGCTGACACCACCGGCTCCGCCGGGCGCTGACACCACCGACTGCGCCGGGCGCTGACACCACCGGCTCCGCCGGTCCGAGCCACGGGCTCCTCCGGAAGGCCCCGTAGATGAGTCCCGCTCCACCGTCCTGTCCATCCGACCCGTCCGCCGCTAACCCGTCCGCCCCGAACGCCGTCGTGTCAGACCCGATCGTGTCGGACCGGCTCGTGCCGCTCGGCTGGGACGCCCGTCACGCCGCGGCCTTCGACGACGTGGCGGCGCCCGCCCACCGGCACGGCACCAACTCCGACTCCGTCCCCGCCCGCGTCACCCGCGTCACCCGCGTGACCCGCGTCGACCGCGGCGCATGCGACCTGGTCGGCGCGGAGGGTGCTTCCCGCGCGTACATCGCGCCCGCGCTGCTGCAGCGGGCGGCGGCCGACCCGGTCGCGGCCGTGTGCGTCGGTGACTGGGTCGCCGTACGTCCCGGGCCGAACGGCGCGCCGCTGGTCGACGCCGTCCTGCCCCGTCGTACCGGGGGTCGTGCGCGCTGCGGTCACACCGGGCGCGTCATACGGCCAGGTGCTCGCCGCCAACGTTGACGTCGTCCTCGTCGTGGACCCGCTCGAGCCCCAGCCCGGTCTCGGCCGGATCGAGCGGCTCGTCGCCCTTGCCTGGGCGAGCGGCGCACAGCCGGTCGTCGCGCTCACCAAGGCCGACCTGGTCCGCGACGGCGACCTGCTCCGCGAGGAGGCCGAGGCGGCCGCCCCCGGCGTCACGGTCACCGTGGAGCGCGGGGTGGGTTCCGAAGTCCTGCGCTCGCTGCTGGGGCCCGGGCGCACGCTGGTGGTCCTCGGTCCTTCGGGCGCCGGGAAGTCCACGCTGGTCAACGCGCTCGCCGGCGTGCACGTCATGCAGACCGAGGACGTGCGCGCTGACGGCAAGGGTCGCCACACGACGGTGCACCCCGAGCTGGTGGCTCTCGCCGGCCCGCGCAGGTCAGACCCCACGCGGCGGCAGGTGGTGCAGGACGACGTCGTACAGCGCCCCGTCCTCTACCTGTGCCGTCATGTACGTGCACGTCGGCTGGCGCCGGCGGTCCGTGGGGGAGCCGGGGTTGAGCAGGCGAAGGCCGCCCGGGGCGATGGAGTCCCACGGGATGTGGCTGTGCCCGAAGACGAGCACGTCCGTGTCGGGGAAGGCCGCCGCCATGCGGGTGTCGCGTCGGGCGGCTTGGCCGGTCTCGTGCACGACGGCGAGCCGGAGGCCGTCGAGCTCGGCGCGGGCGACCTGTGGGAGCCGGGCGTGCAGCGCGGGCCCGTCGTTGTTGCCGGCGACCGCCACCAGTCGTGCCGAGCGGCGCTCGAACTCTTCGACCGTCTCGAGGTCGACCCAGTCACCGGCGTGCACCACCACATCGGCCTCCTCGACGGCGGCCCAGACGGGATCGGGCAGGCGCCGGGCGCGCTTGGGGACGTGGGTGTCGGACACCATGACGAGTCTCACGGGTCCGGTCCTACCCGGCGGTCGTACGGTGACTCGGTGGACATCCGCGAGCGTTTCACCGACCGTGCCGACGCCGGCGGACGGCTGGCCGCGCGGGTGGTGCAGCTCGGCCTCACCCGTCCGGTGGTGCTCGCGCTGCCCAGGGGCGGCCTTCCGGTCGGGGAGCCCGTCGCGGCCGGCCTCGGGAGTCCGCTCGAGGTGTTCGTGGCGCGCAAGATCCCGGCCCCCGGGCACCCCGAGGTGGCGGTCGGTGCGGTCGCCGAGGGCGGCGAGCCGTGGCTGAGCGCTGAGCTGCTGCGCCGGGTGGGGGCGCGGCCCGAGGAGGTCGAGCCGGCCGTGGCGCGCGAACGCGCGGAGCTCGACCGGCGGGTGCGGGAGTACCGCGGCGACCGGGCGTTGCCGGCCCTTCCCGGCGCGGACGTCGTGGTCGTCGACGATGGGCTGGCGACCGGGGCCACGGCGCGGGCGGCTCTGGTCGCCCTGCGGGCACGGCACCCTCGTCGGCTGGTGCTCGCCGTACCGGTCCTCCCCAAGGAGGCGATGGCCAACCTGCGCGAGCTCGCCGACGACGTCGTGGCGGTGCTGACGCCGTCGCCGATGCGCGCGGTGAGCCTGTGGTACGACCGCTTCGGCCAGCTCACGGACGACGACGTCCGGGCCGTGCTCGAACGGCACCCCGGGGGTGCGACGTAGCATCGCGAGCATGGCTCGCCCGCACCGGACCCGATCCCTCGTCGTCGCCGCCCTGCTCGGCCCCGCGCTCGTCGGATGCAGCGACATCGCCGACGGTGCCCGCCAAAGGGTCGAGCAGGTCGGGGCCCAGGCCGTCGAGAAGGCGGTCGAGGGACAGCTGCGCAGGGAGCTCGATCGCGCCGGGATCTCGCTGAAGACCCCGCCGGACTGCAACTCCGACCTCGACCTGTCCAACATCGCCGACGGCGCCAAGGGCAAGGTCTCCTGCACCGCCACGACACGGCAGGACAAGGCCGTGAACGCCGACTTCACGGGCACCTTCTCCGCCGACGGCTCATGCCGCGGAACCGTGCTCGTCACGGTCGACGGCAAGGAGGAGATCCGCCTGCCGGAGGCGAATTACTGCGGCGGCCAGTGACGCCGGTGGAGGGCGGTCTCACCCCGCCGACGCGGCCGCGACCACCGCGGCGCTGATCCGGGCGAGGTCCCCGTCGCCGGTGACGTACGGCGGCATTGTGTAGACGAGGTCGCGGAACGGCCGCAGCCACACCCCTTGCCCGACGGCCGCCTTCGTCGCCGCCGCCAGGTCGACCGGGTGGTCGAGCTGCACGACGCCGATGGCTCCGAGCACCCGGACGTCCTCGACTCCTGCCAGCCCGCGGGCCCGCTCCAGCCCTGCCGTCAGCTCCGCTTCGATGCGGGTGACCTCGCTGTGCCAGTCGCCCGCGAGGAGTACGTCGAGCGACGCGTTCGCAACCGCGCACGCCAGCGGGTTCCCCATGAAGGTCGGCCCGTGGGCGAGGACCGGCACCGCGCCGCGTGAGATGCCCTCGGCCACGCGCGGCGTGCACAGGGTCGCGCCCATGGAGAGGTAGCCGCCGGTCAGTGCCTTCCCGACGCACATGACGTCCGGCGTGACACCGGCGTGGTCCGCGGCAAACATGGCGCCCGTACGCCCGAAGCCCGTCGCGATCTCGTCCAGGACCAGCAGGACGTCGTACTGCTCGGTGATGTCGCGCAGCGCGCGCACGTAGCCCGCGTCGTGGAACCGCATCCCGCCGGCACCCTGGACCACCGGCTCGACGATCACCGCCGCCAGCTCGTCGGCGTGGCGGGCTACCGCCTCGGTCAGCTGGTCGACGTACGCCCGGTCGGGGCCGGCGCGGAACCCCGGCGGAGGGGCGTCGACGAACATCTGCTCAGGCAGGACACCGCGCCACAGCGCGTGCATCCCACCGTCGGGGTCGCACACCGACATGGGATGTAACGTGTCGCCGTGGTAGCCGCCGCGCCACGTGAGCAGGCGGCGCTTTGCCGGGCGGCCGAGCGAGCGCCAGTACTGCAGGCACATCTTGACCGCGACCTCGACCGAGACCGAGCCGGAGTCGCAGAGGAAGACGTGCTCCAGACCGGCGGGCGAGAGCTCCACCAGCCGCGTCACAAGGCGTACGGCGGGCTCGTGCGTCAAGCCGCCGAACATCACGTGACTCATGCGGGCGAGCTGGTTGTGCACCGCTGCGTCGAGTACCGGGTGACGGTAGCCGTGGATCGCCGCCCACCACGACGACATGCCGTCGACGAGCTCCGTCCGGCCCTCGGCCGGCTCGGCGAGGTGCAGGCGGACGCCTTCGGCGGAGTCCACGACGAGCGGGCGCTGCGTGGCTGGCATCGCGGAGTAGGGATGCCAGACGTGCGCGGCATCGAGGGCCACCAGGTCGTCCACGGACACCGGCGTCACTCTAGGGCGGGTCGACGGAGCGGCTCGGACGAGCCCGGCTCCCGGTGTGGCCGGCGTGCGGGACACACTCGTGCTCGCGGTCAGGCTCGAGGTGTGGCTCTCGACCGGCTCGCGGGCTGGCTCTGGGTGCCTGGAGTGGCCTGCGCAGCTCCGGCGTACGCCGACGGGGCTGTTGGCGCCACGGTTTGGAGCTGATCGTCAACGCGACGGTCGCCGGTGCCCCGCGCGACCTGAGGCAGGACAGCGGCGACCGAGTGCGACCGTAAGGTCGGCACCAGTCGCCCTACTTCACCAGGAGGGGGCCCCATGTCAGGCGCGGTCCGGATCGCCACCGCAGTAGTGGTCGCCCTGGTCGTCTACCTCGCCGTAGTACCGACCGTGATCTTCCAAACGAACCCGCCCACATGCCACCCCCTTTTCATCAACAACGTCCACTCCTTTTCATCAACAACGCCTCCTGCAACCCGCGGGCACCCCTCACCGCCGCAATCGCCGCCGCTGTGCTGACGTGGCTGGTCCTCGAACTCCTCGCCCGCCGTGCTCGCCATCGTCATGACACGGCGCAGTCACGTCGCTCTGGGCAACGACCCTGATCGCAGGTGTCGTAGAACAACGCTCGCGTGTTCCGCCGAGACGACTCAGGGTCGGTCGATGTAGCGGCTCGGACGGCCCTGCCGCCGGCGTGAAACGCGTGCGCGACACCAGGAACGGTGGTCGACGGGCGTAGTCGTGGAAGGCCGTGCCCTCAGTGGCCTAGCGTGGCGGCGATGACCCCCGACGACGTCATCGAGGCGACCGACCACATGCTCGAGGCCTTGGGCCCTTGGGCGCAGGCTGACTGGACCGTGGCTGCCGGCCCGCTGAGGTGGGACTGCGGGACCACGGCCGTGCACGTAGCCAGCGACCTGTTGGCCTACGCCGGCCAGGTGGTGGCCTCGCCGGCAAACGGGTACGTGCCGTTTGACATCGCGGTCCCCGAGGCGGCCTCACTCGGTGACGTGCTCGACGTCGTGTCGGCGTGCGGTCGGTTGCTCGCCTCCTCGGTCGCGACGGCGGACCCGGCGTCCCGGGCCTGGCACCCCTACGGCGTCTCGGACCCCGGCGGCTTCGCCGCGATGGGCGTCGCCGAGGTCCTGATGCAAGGGATCTGGCGATGTAGTTGGTGAGGTTGCGGAACCCGAGGGTGGAGCCTCGGAGGTGTTCGAGGCGCCCGTTGATCGCTTCGGTCGGGCCGTTGGAGGTGCCGGGACGGTTGAAGTAGGCCAACACGTCCGCAGATCGCCTGTTCAGGGTGCGCCCGAGCGTGA
>JALYMU010000112.1 GCA_030773595.1 Actinomycetota bacterium
GCGCGACTGCGCCAGCTCCGCGAAGCGGACCAGCCGGGGCGGCGCCTGGACCTGGTGGGCGATCGTCGCGACGCTGCCGATCGCATCGCCGAGCGTCTCGACCGGCTCCGCGAGCTGCCGCACGAGCACTTCCGCCTGACGGATGCGATGCAGCCCGAGCCTGTGGTCGATCTCCGTCGCCGCGAGCGCAGCGAGCTCGCGCAGGAGCTCGACCTCGAACTCGTGCCAGGCCCGCGGCTCGTCCTCGACAGCACACAGCGCGCCCAGAACGTGCCCCTCCGAGGTCGTCAGCGGCGCTCCGGCGTAGGCGATCACGTCCTGATCGGCAATGGCGGGGCTGTCGCGCACCAGGAGGTTGCTGCGCGCGTCCTCCACCACCAGGCGCTCGCCGGTCGCCACCACGTGCTGACAGAAGGAGCCCCAGGCGGGCATGGCACCGGCCCGCGTGAGCGGCGTGTCGCGTGGGACCGCGCTGTTGAAGTGCTGCCACTGGTCGTCGAGCAGCGTGACCGTCGCGGTCGACACGCCGAGCAGGCGCTGCACGAGCCGCGTGATGCGGTCGAAGGCACCCTCGGCCTCCCGGTCCAGCAATCCGCTGACGCGCAGGGTCCCGACTCGTTCGGGGGCGCTGAGGGCCTCGAGCGGGCGCTCGGGCGAGCTCCCCGAGGCGTCGGCCGAGAGCTCATCCGGCGAAAACCGCGACCGGCGAGCGGTCGCCAGCTCCCCTGGTACAGACGTCTCCGCGACGTCTGCCGCGTTCCCGGGCGTCACCGGCTCAGCGCTCACGGTCCGGCCGTCCTTCCGTCCCTCCGACCGCCGCGTCGCGTGTCGGTCCCCCGCTGTCGCTCGGATATGCCACCAAGACGCGGACCATACACAAGGGCGACGCGCACCCGGGGGAGCGTCAGCCGTGGCACGGGGAGTCCGTCGGCGGGCGCACGCGCCCGCCCACCTGCGCGTCAGAGGCGCCGAACCGCTCGGAAGCTGCGTGCGTAGTACCCCGTGCCGTCGAGCACGGAGCGGGCGCCCTCGTCGCCGAGAGTGGGTCCGTCCGGCGTCTTGCGGCTCGAGAGGAAACGATGATGACCGGCGGCGTCGCGTCCGAGGTAGATCCCGACGTGGTCGATCGCCGTCCCGTCGTCCGCCGCGGCGTCGAAGAAGACGAGGTCACCGGCGGCGAGGGACCTGAACGTCGTCACCTGCGCACCGGCGTCGCCGACGATGACGACCCCGGGGCCCGAGGACGCGATGTCCCGAGCCCTGCGCGGAAGCGCGCCCGCCGTCGCCTGCAGGCTCAGCGGGACGCCGAGGCGGTAGCCGTAGACCATCCGCACGAACCCCGAGCAGTCGAGCGACCACAGCTGCCTGGCCTCGGCCGCGTCCTGGGTCGTCCCGTAGTCCCAGGTGACGTCCAGGTAGTCGTTGAAGTCGGATCCCTCCTCGCGCGTCCCATCGGCGAGCAGCGGTCCGTAGCTGGCGTCGCCGGCGATGCGCCGGCCGCTGGCGTCGGTGACGACCGGGGCGGATCGGACGTACTGCATGCCGAGGGCGAGCACGTCAGGCGAGGTGTCCGCGCGCGCACGGGCCAGCCACGTCAGGTCGACGCGGCCGGCGAACGGACGCTCCAGGAGCCGCACCCACGTCGTGGTCGTCACGGCGTGCGACGCCGAGCTCTCGTGGAACCTCCTGCTGGCGCCGGCGAGCGTGACGCTGCGAGCGCCAAGGGTGAACGTCGCGATCAGCCGGCCGTCCTGGTAGGCCAGCGTCCGGTCGGGGTTCGCGACCCGCTTCAGGGTGATGGTGCTGGCGCGCGCACGTGCCGCGGGCGCAGGCGGGACGGGCAGGACGGCCAGCAGGGCGGCGACCAGGGCGAGGGTGGCGGTGACGACTCGGGCACGACCAGGGCTCGGCACGGGCAGGAGCTTCATGCGCCGTGCATCGGCTGCCGCAGGGGAACCCGGTCGTCACGGCTGCGCGCGCTGGCCGAACATCCGAGCCCGCCAAGGAGCGCCAGGCAACGGAAGCACCGACGCGAGCGCGGTCAGGACGGCCGGCAGTCGCCGGGAGCGCCGTGCTTCGGGCGAGAGCTCCACGTGGAGGAACGCGACGCCCGCGGCCCGCGCCGCGCGTCCCTGGATGTTCCTCCGCGCCGCGTAGTCGGCGCACCGCTCGCGGTCCACCAGGCACGTCGTCACGTCCGCGTCCTCCAGGGCCTCGGCGGCGTGTCGCGCCAGGCGAGAGGGCCTCCACGTCCCGGACGACACGACGGCGTCGCCGAACCGCTGCCCGCGGTCGTCACCGGCGTCGAAGCCGTGCAGCTGCACGATCACGACACCGGACGAGAGCGTCGCCTCGTGCACCTCCTGCAGCACGCTGCGCTTGGCGTGCGCGACGTCGGCGCTGGCGTCGGCGCCGGCCCCCCGATGGGCACCCGCGATCAGGAGGTCGCGCGCGCGGACGCGCTCGAACAGCGCGGTGGCACCACGCACCGTGGCCCGATCGGCGAGGGGGTGGACGGCCTCCACGACCACCTTCGACGCGCTGCCGGGCCGGTGCACGAACAGGCCCCATCCGCGCGGCGCCCGGCCCGGTGGTTCCCGCACGACGTCGAACTGCTGGCCCGACCCCGGATCCTCGACCGTCGCCACCTCCATACCCACGCCGAGCGCCGTGGCCGCCGCGCCGGACCGGTCCCCCGTGAGCAGCAGCGCGTACGCGCGCCCCGCGCCGGAGGCCTGGCCGTCCGTCGGCGCGCGGTAGTCCCCGCTCCCCCCGCGCGGCATGTCGCGCAGGAGCGCGCGCACGACCTCACGCAACGGCGAGCGCGTGACGGGCGCCTCGTCACGCCGGAGGGCGCTCACGGCGAGGAGCAGCAGGACCCCGCCGACGAGCGCGGCGACGATGACGGGGGCGGCGGACACCCGTCGTCGGGCGGGCCGGGCCGAGCGGACCGGCGAGGACACTGCCGGCCGTGCCCCCGCTCGGCTCCCTCTCGGCCTCGGCACCTCGGGCTCCCTGCGGGTGCGCATGCGACGATCTTGGCGGACGTCGCCCGCGGACGCTCTGGGCCGGGGTGCCGGTACGGCGGGCTCGCCCGTCCGAAAGCGCGTGACCTGCTGTGGAGCCCCGCTTACGTCGCATTGAGGCAGCGACCGGTCGTGGGATCGAAACCGAGACAGGCGACCGGGCAGCGCCTCCCGCTCCAACAATCGGGCTTGCGGCGCACCGCGGCGGCGAGGCTCGCGGATCGTTGACCGACCAGACCCGCAGCCCCTCGGACCTCGTGCCCCCCACCACCCTCTTGTCACGCCTGGTCGACGCGCGCCTGCCGCTACTACGGCGAGGACTCGCAAGGCGATCGGCCGCTAGAGGAAAAGGGTGCGCTCCCCACCCGGCGCTTCCAGACAGCTTCCAAAGGAGGGGTCGCGACTGTTGACGAGTCCGGGCCAGAAGCGCGCGAAGCCGCGGATGCGGAGCTTTCGACCCAAGCCCTCTGGGGGACTCGAACCCTCGACCCCTTCCTTACCGTCGAACCCAGCCTGTCCCTCGGGGTCCTCCATGTCAGCATTTGCGCACTTTCCCGGATCTGCGAGGGCCTTCGGAGGCCGAGTGCGACCGGGCGGTACGGTCCAGAAAGGCCACGACGAGGCCGCGCGCAGGCGTCTCTGCAGTCCGATCTCGGAACTGGCGGAGCGCCGCTAGAGCTATGAGCAGACACCAGCTGTACCACGACACGTACTACGCTCCGTTGGTGCCCCGAACCGTCCAAGCCCGTCTCGATGCACGCGCCGAGGAGGACCTCGCGCTGTTGCGCAACGAGGGCCACAACGACTCCGAGGC
>JALYMU010000113.1 GCA_030773595.1 Actinomycetota bacterium
GCGTCACAGCGCGTGTTCGGACATCTGCTGCGCGATGTGGTCGGCCTGCCGGATCGCGAGGGCGACGATGGTCAGCGTCGGGTTCGCCGCCGCGCCCGTGGTGAACACGCTGCCGTCCGAGATGAACAGGTTCGGCACGTCGTGCGCGCGCCCGAAGGCGTCGACCACGCCGTCCTCCGGGCGAGCGCTCATGCGGCAGGTGCCCATGTTGTGCGAGGCGGGGAACGGCGGGGTCCGCACGGTCTGCACCGCCCCGACCGACTCGTACAGCGTGCGGGCCTTGTCGGCAGCGTAGTCCCGCATCGTGATGTCGTTCTTGTGGTCGTCGAAGTGCACGTTCGGGACAGGCAGGCCGTACTGGTCCGTGACATCGTGGTTCAGCGTCACCCGGTTGGTCGGGCTCGGCATGTCCTCGCCGACGAGCCACATTCCGGCGAAGTTCTCGTAGGCGTCCATCAGCTCGGTGAACTCACGCCCCCACGAGTGCGGGTTCATGAATGCGGCCAGGAACGCCGGGCCGAGGTGGATGGTCTCCATGTAGAACCCGCCGACGAAGCCGCGTGCCTCCGGGTCGTTGTAGGCCTCGTCCTCGACGATGCCGGCCATCGTGTTGCCCCGGTAGAAGTGCACCGGCTTGTCGAAGATGGCCCAGCACGTGTCCGACATGTGCCTCATGTAGTTGCGCCCGACCTCGCCGGAGGAGTTCCCGAGACCGTCGGGGTGCAGCGAGGACGCGCTGTTGAACAGCAGTCGCGGGGTCTCGATCGCATTGCCGGCCACGCATACGACGCGAGCCTTCTGCAGCTGGTGGTTGCCGTCGGCATCGGCGTACAGGACTCCGGTGACCTTGCCGCTCTCGTCGTGCTCGATCCGCAGCGCCATCGACTCCGGTCGCACCTCCAGGTGCCCGGTCCTCTCGCCCTTGGGCAGGTCGGACACCAGCGGGGACCACTTCGCCCGAGAGCGGTTGCCTTCGAAGCAGAAACCGTCCTGGATCGTCGCGGGGCGGCCGTCGTAGGGGACTGAGTTCTGGGCGTAGTGCCCGGTCGAGTACTTCCGGTAGCCGACTCGCCGCGCGCCCTCGAACAGAGCCTTCGCGTTGTTGTTCGGCTGGTGCAGCGGCAGGTCGTTCGTGCCGGCCACGCCCATATTCGCCTCGGCGCGGTCGTAGTACGGCGCGAGCTCCTCGAGCCCGATCGGCCAGTCGAGCAGGGAGGCGCCCGGGATCTCGCCGTACACGGTGCGCGTCCGAAACTCCCAGTCGAGGAAGCGTGGGCAGCAGCCGGCCCAGTGCACCGGGGAGCCGCCCACGCACTTGCTGTGCCACGCGGGCAGGTTCGGGAAGTCCTTCGCGAGCCGGTAGGTGCCGCTGTTGGTGCGCATGTCGAGCCAGGCGAGCTGGTTGAAGGCGGGCCACTCGTCGTCGATGTGCTCCTCGGGCTCGAAACGCTTGCCTGCCTCGAGTACGACGGTGTCGATGCCCTTCTGCGCCAGCTCGTTCGCCAGCGTGCCGCCTCCTGCGCCGGAGCCCACGATGACGACGACGGAGTCGTCGTTCCGGTCGAATGGTGCGGGCATGGTCAGGCCTCCCTGCTGATCGTGGCCTGGTTGCTGCCGGTGGCGGAGCTTCCGACGGGGGCGTCCGTGGTGCTCACGGTGTGCCGACCCCGGCGGTCGGGCGCCTCGTCGAGCCAGTCGATGTCGTCGAAACCGCGGTGCAGGTACCCGCCCTTGTCGTTGGAGGGGCCCTCGTAGCCGAAGTAGGGCCACACGTCGTGCTGGCTGTAGAGGTTCACCACCACCTCAGCCGCGACTGCCTTGAAGAACGGCGTCTCCTGGAGACGCGTGAGCGCAGCGACCTGCTCGGGTTCAGGGAGGGCGGCGAACTCGCGCGGGTAGCGGCCCGTCGTCGTCGCGAGCCAGCCCACGCCCTCGGTCAGCAGGACCTTCATCCGCTCGTCGGCGGCGGCCTTCTTGTCGAGTGCGAGAACGACTCGCTCGTAGTGCACGTCCGGCAGGCGGTCGTGCGGGTACATCGTCCGCGTCATGCCCACCAGAGCGCGAGCGGTCCCCTCGTCGAGCGCTTGCAGCCCGTGGAGCCCGCTGCCCTCGCTGGGTTCGATGCCGAACTCGTGCCCGGCGACCGCGGCATCGGCGGGGCGGATCCCGCCTTCGCCACTGACCTGCCCGTCGATGCCGGGTGACTGTCTGCTCATGCGGCGCCTCTCTCGCTGGGCGCCGGTACCACTCGAGCAGGTACCGGCGACTCGTTCCGGGACCGGGATCAGGACTCGTAAGGGGAAGGTGTTGCTCTTTCGCCCTCCCTCGCAACAGGACTGACGCGACGGCATGACCACCGCCAGAGGGCCGGAGCGTAGCGACTTTCCGCGCACTGGCACACCCCCTCGACGGACTCGCGTTGCGGAGAGCGAACGGAGACGCCGGCCCGAGTCGCCGCACGGCACCTGCTCCGTCTGACCCTTGACGCCTGCACCCGGCGAGCAGGACGCTGGGGCCCTGCGGAATCCCCGGCTCGTTTGTTGTTCGTACCGGGGCAACCCGACGACCCCGGGAGCGCCATGATCTTCATCACCGCGAGGTTCCGCGTGCGGCCGGAAGACGCCGATCAGTGGCCGGAGATCGCACGAGACTTCACCGAGGCCACGCGCGGGGAGCCGGGCTGCCTGTGGTTCGACTGGTCCCGAAGCCTGGAGAATCCGAACGAGTACGTCCTGGTCGAGGCGTTCCGCGATGACGAGGCCGGCGGTGCTCACGTTCAGTCCGACCACTTCCGCAGGGCGCAGGAGACGCTCCCACCGCACCTCGCCGAGACACCCAAAATCGTGAACTTCACGATCCCGCAGGACGACTGGTCCGAGCTGGGCGAGATGTCGGTGTCGCGGTAGGGGTAGAGCGCCCCCCGGTCGACAAGCCCGTCCGCTCGGCCCCACCGGGTCTGTCGCGACGACCATGACGCCGACGGCCGCCACGCCGCCACGCCGCGTCGAGCTCTTGTCGACGCCCCAGGCTTGGGTCCCGCCTCGCTGTGGTAGCTGGAGAGCCACCTCCGGGTGGTGGGATTCGTGGTTGTCACTCATGCGTAGTGTCAGATGACGAGATCGCTGTATCCACGGGGCCGCCGAGGAACGCGACCAGTCGGTCGATGTTCGGAGCGTCGTGGGCGACTGGCGGCGCCGGGCCGAAATGACCTGAGCGGGCCTCGTCGTCACCGACAACCATCCCCGCCGCTGGCACCCTGATCGTCACGCCGGCTCGAGCACCTCCAGGAGGCCTTCCAAGCCGCGGAAGTCGTCCACGTTGCGGGTATACAGCCGTGCTTGGTGCGCGTGGGCGGTCGCGGCGATGAGCAGGTCCAGGCTTCGCGCCCGCGGGTGACGGCCGGCAGTGACTACCGCAGCGGCAAGCTGGCCGTAGCTCGCGGCGACGGCTTCATCGACGGGCAACGGGTCGAAGCTGCGCTCCAGGCTGGTCACCAGGCGCAAACGCCGGGCTCGTTGCTCATCGGTGCGTGCGACCAAGACACCAAAGTGCAACTCGGCCAGGCTGACCGCGCTGATCGCCAGCTCGCCAGGTAGCGCGCGAAGGCCCCCGGCGATGAGGACGCTGGTGTCCAGGACGGCTCTCATGGGTGGAACGGGTCACGGATGCCATGGTCGAGATTGCCGGAATCCTCGGCCAGGCTCACAGCCCCCATGGGGGCACCGAGAACGTCGGCGACCTGCTCGAACCGTCTCCACCGCCGACCGCCGACAGGCACCAGATGGGCCGCGGCTCGACCGCTGACCGTCACCGTGACGGACTCGCCCGCCTCGACGCGGCGGATGACCTCACTGGCGTTCTGACGCAGTTCGCGGAGCCCGACGTCACCCATGGGGGCAACGTAGCACAACTGCTACTACGGCTATGCGTCATCGGGCACCGTTTCCTCCATGACCGGATCCGGGACGGCCTGCCCCTCACGGCCCCACCGGTCGTAGCTCGCCAGAACACCGTCCTCCTCTGTCTCCGAGGCCTCAACGGCCGACGTACGGCGCGAGGTGTTCGCCGGTGAGCGTCGAGCGGGGGGCGACGAGGTCGGCGGGTGTGCCCTCGAAGGCGACCCGGCCGCCGTCGTGGCCCGCGCCGGGGGCCGAGGTCGACAATCCAGTCGGCGTGCGCCATGCGCAGGACTCATTGACAGCGCGACGGACCAGGAGCACGTTGGCGCCGAGGACCCGCACCGACCACTGGAGGCACCACCGTGGCTCTCGACATTCCGGGTCCCGTCTCGCCTTCGCCGGGCCTCGCTGTCTGGTCGACTGGGGACTATCGCCGCATCGGCGCCCTTCTGCCGTTCATGTCCGAGACGATGGTCGAGGCGGTGGATCTTCGGGCGGGGGAGCGAGTGCTCGACGTTGCCAGCGGCTCGGGCAACGCTGCGCTCGCCGCTGCCCGACGAAATGCGCGGGTCACGGCAACGGACATCGTTCCCGAGCTGCTCGCGCACGCGCAGTTGCGGGCAGCGGCGGAGTTGCTCGAGCTCGAGACGGTCGAGGCCGACGCCGCGAACCTGCCGTTCGACGACGCCTCGTACGACGTGGTCACGAGCGCCATTGGCGTGATGTTCGTCCCCGACCAGCGGCGGGCGGCGGACGAGCTGGCCCGGGTTCTCCGGCCCGGCGGCCGAATGGCGCTGGCCAGTTGGTGCCGGACGGCTTCATCGGGGAGTTCTTCACGGTCACCGCCCGCCACGCCCCTCCGCCCGCCGGCGCCGCGTCGCCCTTCCGCTGTCCCGGCTCGACGAGCCGGGTTGCGCCGCCCTCCTCGACGACCTCGACGCGCTCATGGAGATGCATAACATCGCGGGTGACGGGACGCTCTGCCTCGACTGGCACTACCTGCTTGCCGTCGGCACCCGCCGCTGACCTCGAGCGCGGCCGGCCTGCCTCCGGCAAAGGGCGCGTCAAGCACCCCCTCGTCGCCGCCGAACCCCTCCTATCGAGATGGCCCGCAAACACGGGCCCTTACCGCCCCGAGAGGAAACGGTCGGTTCCGCGTCCCCGTGGGCCTCCGTCAGGCCCCGACGTACGCGGCCAAATGCTCGCCGGTGAGCGTCGACCGGGCGGCGACGAGGTCGGTGGGTGTGCCCTCGAAGACGATTCGGCCGCCGTCGTGGCCGGCGCCTGGGCCGAGGTCGACAATCCAGTCGGCGTGCGCCATGACCGCCTGGTGGCGCTCGATGACGATGACCGACTTCCCCGAGTCGACGAGCCGGTCGAGCAGGCCGAGCAGGTTCTCGACGTCGGCCAGGTGCAGGCCGGTGGTGGGCTCGTCGAGGACGTAGACGCCGCCCTTCTCCCCCATGTGCGTGGCCAGCTTGAGCCGCTGGCGCTCGCCGCCGGAGAGCGTCGTGAGCGGCTGCCCGAGCGTGA
>JALYMU010000114.1 GCA_030773595.1 Actinomycetota bacterium
GTGAACGCCGGGCCACGCTCGGCCAGCAGCAGCCCGTCCGGCGAGACGGTCACCCGGACGGGATCGTCCGAGCTGAGGATCCCGTCCGTGTGGAGTTGCCGGCGCAGGCCGACAGCTGCCCGGCACAAGGTCAACGACGAGCCGGGATCGTCGTGCTGGGCCTCGACGGACAGCGCGGCCCAGGCTGGTGGGGTCGGCAGCCAGGCCGGCGCCGAATCGGCAGCCGGAGAGAAGCCGTGCGAACCCGACCTGGCCCGGGTCCAGGGCAGCGGGACCCGAGCGCCGTCGCGAGAGACGCCGGCGCGCCGCCACGCCGGATCCTGGCGAGCGACCGGTGGCACGTCGGCCTCGGGCAGTCCGAGCTCCTGACCCTGGTACAGGTACGCCGCTCCCGGCAGGGCCAGAACCGTCAGCAGCGCCGCCCGGGCCCGGGCCGCCCCCCGCGCGCCGCCGCCGTACCGGGTCGGGGTCCGGACAACGTCATGGTTCTCGACCACCCACGTGACCGGCGCGCCGGTCACCGCGGCCTGGGCGAGCAGCTGCTCGGCGGCGGCCCGCCACGAGGCCGGGTCCCACGGGGCGGTGAGGAAGGCGAACGCGAACGCCTGATGCAGCTCGTCGCCGCGCACGTACCGGGCGGCGCGCTCCGGCTCGAGGTTCACCTCCCCGATCAGCACCCGCGGCGGGACGTACCCGTCGGCGATCCGCCGCCACCGGCGGTAGACCTCGTGCACCGGCTCCTGGTCGCAGGCCAGCCGGTTGCCGCGCAGGCGCATCGGCTCGACCACGCCGCCCGCGGTGTCCGGTAGCCCGTCGGCCTTGAACAAGCCGTGCGCGACGTCGATCCGCACCCCGTCGACGCCGCGGTCCAGCCAGAACCGCAGCACGTCGGCGAACAACGGTTCCGTCGCCGGATGCCGCCAGTTCCAGTCGGGCTGCTCGGGGGCGTACAAGTGCAGGTACCACTCCCCCGGCCGCCCGTCGGGCTCGACGATCCGGGTCCAAGCAGGCCCGCCGAACACGCTCGGCCAATTGTTCGGGGGCAGCCGTCCGACCGGGCCCCGACCCGCGGCGAAGTGGAACCGGGCCCGCTGCGGGCTGCCCGGGCCGGCGGCCACCGCGGCCCGAAAAATCGGGTGCGCGGTCGAGCAGTGGTTCGGCACCAGGTCGACCACGACCCGCAGCCCGAGCGCGTGCGCCCGGCTGACCAGGGCGTCAAAGTCCGCCAACGTGCCGAACAACGGGTCGACGTCTCGGTAGTCACTCACGTCATAGCCGTGATCGGCTTGCGGTGAGCGCTGAAACGGAGTGAGCCACACCGCGTTCACCCCGAGCCCCGCCACATGGTCCAGCCGGCCCAGGACCCCCTGCAGATCGCCGACACCGTCGCCGTCAGCGTCGGCGAAAGACCGCGGGTAAATCTCGTACACGACGGCATGCCGCCACCACGCACCACCGATGTCACGCATCAAGCAGCGATCCTTCCCCACCCCCCTCCTCGGCGTCGGCACCCGTCGAACTCCGCGACCATCGCCAGCGCGTTGAACAGCAGCCGTCCGACCGGGTCCGTCGGGTCGTGCACGCTCCCGCCGAGGCTGAGCTTGACCTCGCGGACGGTGAGCTCGTCGGCGATCGCCCGCCCGTCCGGCAAGGAGCGGGCCAGCCGGTCGAGCTTCGTCACCACGAGAGTGTCGCCGGCCCGGCATGCGGCCAGGGCCTGCCGCAGCCCGGGGCGTCCCGGTTCCTGCCGGTCAGGCCGTGTCGACGTACACCCGCTCCGCCGGAACGCCGAGCGCCGCCAGCGCCTCCCGCTGCGCGCGGTGAGGTCCCGCCCGTCGGTGCTCACCCGCGCCTAACCGACCAGCAGCCCCGTCACGGCGCGAGTGTCCCGCCTGGCCCCCGTCACCGGTACACGCTCACCGACCCAGTCCTACGGGACACCGCGACCTGCGACTTCTCCCCCGCCACGACCCGGTCGGGGCTGTGTCACTGAAGGGCCGGCTACCGGGACGTGCGCCACGCCTTCAGCGTCGCCGACCACTGGCGTCTCGCGTTCGCATCCGATCGACGCCTCCCTGCCCGGCTGGCTGGTGCTGGCAACGGCCGACCGCCCTGCCGGGCGCTCCGCTCAGCCGTCAGCCGACTCGCGCTGCTCGTACAGGGCTTCTTGCGCGAGTCCGCGTCGGACCCAGCTGGCGAGACGGTCGTCGTCGACGCGGCGGTAGAAGCCGTAACCGCCGCCGACGGAGTCCTCGAACTCGAATCCGAGGCATCGCAAGAGGTCGTGCTCGAGCAGCGCGCCCTCGACCAGGGATTGGTGCCAGTCGGCTTCCGACATGGCAGCGGTCGCCGGCGGCAGGCTTTGGTAGAGCGCGAGTCGGCGCTCCCACGTGGGCGCGACGTATTCCTGCCACGCGTC
>JALYMU010000115.1 GCA_030773595.1 Actinomycetota bacterium
CGCGACGACCTCGCCGCCGCCTTCGGTGCCTGGCCGGTGCACCTGCCGGCCCCGGTGCTGCGGACGGCGGCAGCACTCGCCTGGCGTGCGCGGATCCAGCCGGTCGACCCGGGATGGCTCGACCTCGCCTTCGCCGTTCCCCTTATGGACAGCGCGCGGGCCCGTCGCGAGCTCGGCTGGGAGCCGTCGGTGGACGCCCGTGCCGCCCTCGCGGAGGTCGTCGCCGGCATGGCGGAGGCGGCCGGGACGGCGAGCCCGGTCCTGCGTCCGCGCTCGGTGGTGGAGCAGCTCGCCCAGCTGGCGCGCCGGGGCCCCATTGGTGACCGGCGCCTGCCCTGACCCGAACCGACCGTTCGAACCGCGGGGTGACCGTGCAGTGACGCCGGCGGGCCGCCACCTCACCGCCACGCGCTGCACGCGGGCCCGCTCGTCCGGGTGAGCCCGCCCGCGCG
The DNA here is from genome assembly GCA_030773595.1 of Actinomycetota bacterium. Classification (GTDB taxonomy): domain Bacteria; phylum Actinomycetota; class Actinomycetes; order JALYMU01; family JALYMU01; genus JALYMU01. The sequence goes on from JALYMU010000115.1 coordinate 453, forward strand.
CGCCGCGGCGCGGGCAGGCACGATGGCGCGGTGAGGCTCGCCACCTGGAACGTCAACTCCGTCGCCGCGCGCCTCCCGCGCCTGCTGCCCTGGCTGGAGTCCGTCGCCCCGGACGTCGTCTGCCTGCAGGAGACCAAGTGCGCGGAGTTCCCCGAACGCGAGGTCCACGCGCTCGGCTACGACGTGGCGGCGAACGGCGACGGGCGGTGGAACGGCGTGGCGGTGCTGTCCCGGGTCGGGCTGGACGACGTACGCCCGGGGCTTGCCGACGAGCCAGGCTTCCCCGACCCCGAGGCCCGCGCCGTCGCCGCGACGTGCGCCGGGATACGGGTGTGGTCGGTCTACGTGCCGAACGGCCGTGAGCCCGCCCATCCCCACTACGAGTACAAGCTCGCCTGGCTCGACGCGCTGCGGCGCACGGTCGGGGACGAGCTCGCGGCCGGCGCGGAGGTGGCGGTGTGCGGCGACTTCAACGTCGCCCCGGCCGACGAGGACGTGTGGGACCCGTCGGTCTTCACGACCTCCACCCACGTGACGCCGCGAGAGCGGCAGGCGCTCGCCGACCTGCGGGCGCTCGGCCTGCGCGACGTCGTCCCGAGGCCGCTGAAGTACGACCATCCCTTCACGTACTGGGACTACCGCGCCGGGATGTTCCACAAGAACCTGGGCATGCGGATCGACCTGGTCTACGCCGCCGCGGCCCTCGCCGACCGGGTCAGCGACGCTTACGTCGACCGTGAGGCCCGGAAAGGCAAGGGCGCCTCCGACCACGCTCCTGTCGTCGTCGACGTCCAGGACGCGTCCGTGGCGTGAGCCGCCGGCGCGAGCGCGCGACAACGGCGCGCGAGCAGCACGGCCCTCCGGCGTGGCGACGCTTGCCACGACGTGTCCGGGGTACTACGGCGTGTAGCGCAGGGACGCGCTCGGCCTCGTCGCAACGGAGCGGCGGGGCGGCGGGAGGTGCGTCGAATGGACGGACACCAAGACGTCGGGCCCCTTGACTGCGACCTCGTGCTCGAAGGCGGCGGCGTCAAGGGAATCGCGATCGTGGGCGCCATGAGCGTCCTCGAGGAGCGTGGCTACCGCTTCCGGCGCCTCGCCGGCACGTCCGCGGGGGCCGTCGTGGCAGCCCTCGCCGCGGCAGGCGCGCGCACGGATTCGATCGAGGCGCTGCTGCGTGACGTGGACTACCGCGCTTTCCAGGACGAGGCGCTCGCGGACAGGATCCCCACGACCGGGCGTGGCATGTCCTTGATGGCCGAGCGGGGGGCCTACGAGGGGCGTCACCTCCAGCAATGGCTCGCCCGTCAGCTCGCCGAGCGTGGGGTCCGTTCCTTCGCCGACCTGCGGATCGCCGCCTCGGAGGACCCGGACGCCGCGCTCCCGCCGGGATGCCGCTACCGGCTCGTGGTCCTGGCCTCCGACGTCACGCTCGGCGCGTCACGGCGGCTGCCGTGGGAGTACCACCGCTACGGCATGGACGCCGACCGCGTGCCGGTCGCGGACGCCGTACGCGCCTCGATGTCGATCCCGTTCTTCTACGAGCCCGTCCGGCTTCGGGACGAGACCGCGGCGCGGGAGGTCTTCCTCGTCGACGGTGGAGTGCTCTCGACCTTCCCCGTCGGGATCTTCGACCGGGCCGACGGGCAGCCCCCGCGGTGGCCGACCATCGGCATCAAGCTCTCCGCCCGGGAGCCGGCCGCCCGCGAGCGGTTCCACGTCCGAGGTCCGCGCAGCCTCACGGCCGCCATGATCGGGACGCTCGTCGGCGCGGCGGACCGGGCTCACGTCGACGACCCCGCCGCGTCGGTGCGCACGATCTTCGTCGACACCACGGGCGTCGAGACCACCGACTTCGACCTCGACCCCTCGGCCCGGGAGCGGCTCTACCGCAACGGCCGGGCCGCGGCGTCCCGCTTCCTCGAGCGCTGGGACTTCGAGGGTTACCTGAGGACCCATCGGGGCGTCGAGGCGGGCCGCGTCGTGATCGACCTGCGCGAGCGGACCTCCGGCCTCCCTCGGCGTGGCGCGGGACACGACCGGCGTCCCTGAGCCGCGTCACGTGCGTACGCCGGCCCGGCTGGGGTAACCGCCAGCCCATGACCGACAACCAGACCCAGGCGACATCAGTGGGCCAGACCGGCGGGCTGCCCGGCGCCAACGCCGACCCCCGTGCCGCCGAGCTTCCCGACGACCAGACGGCGGACACCGTCGCCATGGCCGATGTCGCCCAGCCGCAGCCGACACCCGTGGCCCACGACGACCTGCAGGTCCCGGGTCCCGGCCCCGATGCCGACGAGATCGGCGTGGACATGGAGGAAGGGCGATGACGGAGCAAGCCGGCGAGCTCCGGGACAAGAAGGCCGACGAGCTGCGCGAGCTGGCCAAGGACGCCGGCGTGAGCGCCACGTCGGGCATGCGCAAGGACGAGCTGGTTGAGGCGCTCGCGGGCACGGGTGAGAGTGCGGCCGAGGGCGACGAGGTCGGGGCCGGCCCGGACGGCGGGCGGGTCCGGACCGGCCCCGAGACGTCGAAGTCGCTGAAGTACTCCCAGGAGGTGACATCGCCCGACGACGATCCCGAGCGCCCGGGCCGCAGCCTCGTGACGACGAGTCACGAGGTCATCAAGCAGTGGGCGGAGTCGCGTGACGGCGTACCCGCGACCGTTGCGGGGACGGAGCACGAGGACCACCTCGGCGTCCTGCGCTTCGACTTCGGGGGGGACAACGACAGCCTTCGCCACGTCAGCTGGGACCAGTGGTTCGGGACCTTCGACGAGCGTCGCCTGAACTTCATCTACCAGGAGGAGAAGAGCGACGGCTCGACGAGCATGTTCTTCCGCCTGGAGAGCCCCGAGCGCGAGGACGCCTGACGCTTCCCGGGTCCGGCCCGGCACGGCCGTGACGACGCCTCCCGTGGCCCCGCCTGTGGCGCCCATGCTGGCGCGGCTCGCGCGGGATCTCCCGGTCGGCCCCGACTGGGCGTACGAGCCGAAGTGGGACGGCTTCCGGTGCCTGGTGTTCCGGGACGGGGACGCCGTGGACCTGCGCAGCCGGCACGACCGCCCGCTCGGGCGCTACTTCCCGGAGGTCGTCGCCGCCGTGCGCGAGCTCCCGGACCCGCAGCTCGTGCTCGACGGCGAGCTGGTCGTCCACGCCGCGAGCCGAGCCAGCTTTCCCGACCTCATGGCGCGCCTGCATCCCGCCGCGTCGCGGGTCGCCACGCTCGCCGCGCTGACACCGGCCGCCTACGTCGCCTTCGACGTGCTGGCCGCCGCGGGCCGAAGCCGGCTGGCCACGCCGTACCGCGACCGCCGTACGGCGC
>JALYMU010000116.1 GCA_030773595.1 Actinomycetota bacterium
GGGCACGCCCACGCGTTGGCGCTCGAGGTCGCCGACCCGTGTTGGGAAAGCATGTCCTGCCGGGGGCTCGGTCTCGTGGCCGCAGCGGTGGACGACGAGGACACTGCGTCGAAGTTCCTGCACGACGCGCCGGCGGCGTGCCGACGCGTCACCGATGCGTACGTATGGATCGAGGCGTACGGCTTGGCGGCTCAGGCAGCACACGCCCTTGACGCCAGTCAGCCACGCGCACGCGATCTGATCGACGACCTCGATGACGTGGCGTCCGCGCACGGGATGCGCGAGCTACAGGCCGAGGCGGCGCTGCTGCGACTGCAAGCGCGCATGCCGGGTGCCCTCGACGCGGCGAAGGCCCACGTCGCAGCCGTCGACAACCCCGTTCTGCGGGAGCGACTGGCGCAGCTGGAGCGCGACCAGGACGGTCCTGGCAGGGTCAGCCGGACCAATCGGACGCCGAGTAGGGCCAGGAACTGACGCCGACTACCGGTCAGGCGACGGTCAGGCGACGGTCCAGGTGTCGGCGCCGGCCAGCAGCGTAGCCAGGTCACCGTCGCCTTGCGTCTCCCGCGCGCGGTCGAGCTGGTCGGCCATCTGGTCGTCGTACACCGGCCGCTGCACGTCACGGAAGATGCCGATGGGCGTGCGAGCCAACGAGAGATCGGGCAGCCGGGACAGGTCGAAGGCGTGCGAGGGCTCCAGGGCGTGTGCGTCGTGCACGAGCAGATCGTCGGGTTCCGCACCGGCCTCGACGTCGACGACCTCGAGCCCGCCGTTGCGCCCGCGCCGCAGCCCGTACTGGCCCTGAGCGCCCCAGCGGATCTGCTGGCCGTGCTCGAGCCGGATGGTGAAGTCGTCTCGGGTGTCCGGCGCCTTCAGCACCTCGAACGCCTCGTCGTTGAAGATGTTGCAGTTCTGGTAGATCTCGACGAGAGCGGTCCCGTGATGCGCAGCGGCCGCGCGCAGCACCGAAGTCAGGTGCTTGCGGTCGGAGTCGATCGTGCGGGCGACGAACGTCGCCTCAGCACCCAACGCCAGTGACACCGGGTTGAACGGCGAGTCGAGCGACCCCATCGGTGTCGACTTGGTGATCTTGCCGAGCTCGGACGTCGGCGAGTACTGCCCCTTGGTCAGCCCGTAGATGCGGTTGTTGAACAGCAGGATCTTGAGGTTGACGTTGCGGCGCAGCGCGTGGATGAGGTGGTTGCCGCCGATGGAGAGCGCGTCGCCGTCACCGGTGACGACCCACACCGACAGGTCCGGGCGCGACGTGGACAGCCCGGTCGCGATCGCCGGGGCCCGGCCGTGGATGGAGTGCATCCCGTAGGTGTCCATGTAGTACGGGAAGCGGGAGGAGCAGCCGATGCCGGAGACGAAGACGATATTCTCCTTGCGCAGGCCGAGCTCGGGCATGAAGCCCTGCACGGCCGCGAGAATGGCGTAGTCACCGCAGCCGGGGCACCAGCGGACCTCCTGGTCGGAGGTGAAATCCTTCTTGGACTGGCCGGTGTCGGTCTTCGGCACCAGACGCAGGGCGGGGGTGTCGCGCAGGTCGGTCACGGGGAGACCGCGCTCCTCTCGAGGACGTCGTCCAGCACGCCGGAGATCACCTCGGCGAGCTCGTCGGCCTTGAACGGCAGGCCGCGCACCTTGTTGTAAGGCATGGCGTCCACGAGGTATTTCGCCCGGACCAGCATCGAGAGCTGGCCGAGGTTCATCTCCGGGACGAGCACCTTGTCGTAGCGGCGCAGGACCTCACCGGTGTTGGCCGGGAAGGGGTTGAGGTGGCGCAGGTGGGCCTGGGCGACCTTGCCGCCCTGCGTGCGGACCGCGCGGACCGCCGCACCGATCGGGCCGTACGTCGATCCCCACCCGAGCACGAGCACGCGGGCTTCACCGGAGGGGTCGTCGACCTTGAGCGGCGGGATGTCGCGGGCGATGCCGTCGACCTTGGCCTGGCGGGTGCGGACCATGAGGTCGTGGTTGGCCGGATCGTAGGAGATGTTCCCGGACCCGTCGGCCTTCTCGATGCCGCCGATGCGGTGCTCGAGCCCGGGCGTGCCCGGGACGGCCCAGGGGCGGGCGAGCGTCTCGGGGTCGCGCAGGTAGGGCCAGTAGACCTTCGTGCCGTCGTCGAGGGTGTGGTTCGGCTCGGTGGCGAACTCCACCCCCAGGTCGGGCAGGGTGGCCGGGTCGGGGACCCGCCACGGCTCGGAGCCGTTGGCCAGGTAGCCGTCGGAGAGCACGAAGACGGGCGTGCGGTACTTCAGCGCGATCCGGCACGCCTCGATCGCCGCGTCGAAGCAGTCGGCCGGTGACTGCGGCGCGACGATGGGCACCGGCGCCTCGCCGTTGCGGCCGTACATCGCCATCAGCAGGTCGGCCTGCTCGGTCTTGGTGGGCAGCCCGGTGGACGGGCCGCCGCGCTGCACGTCGACGATGACCAGCGGCAGCTCGAGGGAGACGGCCAGGCCGATCGTCTCGGCCTTGAGCGCGACACCGGGGCCGGAGGTCGTCGTCACGCCGAGCTGGCCGCCGAAGGACGCGCCCAGGGCCGCGCCCACACCGGCGATCTCGTCCTCCGCCTGGAACGTCCGGACGCCGAAGCCCTTGTGCTTGCTCAGCTCGTGCAGGATGTCGGAGGCCGGCGTGATCGGGTAGGCGCCGAGGAAGAGGGGCAGGCGCGCCTGGCGCGAGGCCGCGACGAGCCCGTAGGACAGCGCGAGGTTGCCCGAGATGTTGCGGTAGGTGCCCGCCGGCATGGCCGCGGGCTTGACCTCGTAGGAGATCGAGAAGTCCTCGGTCGTCTCGCCGAAGTTGTAGCCCGCGCGGAGCGCCGCGATGTTGGCGTCGCGCACCGCCGGCTTGGTCGCGAACTTCTTCTCCAGGAAGCGCACGGTCGCGTCGGTCGAGCGACCGTAGAGCCACGACAGGAGTCCGAGGGCGTACATGTTCTTCGCTCGGGCGGCCTCCTTGCGACCGAGCCCGAAGTCCTTGACTGCCTCCACCGTCGCGGCGGTGAGGTCGAGGGCATGGACGTTGTAGGCCTGAAGCGAGCCGTCCTCGAGGGGGTTCCCGGCGTAGCCGACCCGCTGCAGGTTGCGCTTGGTGAAGTCCGCGTTGTCCACGATGATGTCCGCGCCGCGCGGGAGGTCGGGCAGGTTGGCCTTGAGCGCGGCGGGGTTCATGGCGACGAGGACATTCGGGGCGTCGCCCGGGGTCATGATGTCGTGGTCGGCGAAGTGCAGCTGGAACGACGAGACGCCCGGTAGCGTCCCTGCCGGCGCCCGGATCTCCGCGGGGAAGTTCGGCAGCGTCGCGAGGTCGTTGCCGAAGCTTGCCGTCTCCGACGTGAAGCGGTCACCCGTCAGCTGCATGCCGTCGCCGGAGTCGCCGGCGAACCGGATGATCACACGGTCGAGCCTCTTGACCGGCTTGGCCACGGTGGACCTTCCTCCCCGGGCATGAGCCGGTGCCCCAAGGCCCGTGCCGCTCCCGTCCTTCTCGACGTCCGATTCTACGCTTGCGTAACCAAGCGTCGGACGACTTGTCCGCATTCCGGCGCCTCGGGTGACGAGGGTCACCGCGGCCGTGGACGCCGGCGTCGCCAGCAGCAGACTGCCTCAGGCTGAGCGGCGTAGGACGAGGGTCGGGTCGAAGACCGTCGACGTTGGTGGGCCGCCGGGAGCGGACAGGCGCTCGAGCAGCAGGCGCGCCATCTCGCCGGCCATGTCCTCGAGCGGCTGGCGCACCGTGGTCAGCCGCGGTCGTGACGCGGTCGCGGCGCTGCTGTCGTCGTACCCGACGACCGCAACCCGCTCCGGCACGGCCACGCCACGCTCGCGCAGGACGAGCAGCGCGCCCTGTGCCATGAGGTCGTTCGCCGCGAAGACGCCGTCGACGTCGGGGTGGGCGGCGAGCAGCTCCTCCATCGCGTCCTCGCCGCTGTGCAGGGAGAAGTCGCCCCGGACCGCGGGCACGTCCCGGCGGCCGTGGCGCGCCAGCGCGGCGAGGAAGCCGTCGAGCCGCCGCGCGGCCGCGGGCGAGTCGGCCGGTCCGGCGATGGTGGCGATGCGGCGGGCGCCCCGGGCGATCAGGTGGTCGGCCGCCAGGGTCGCGCCAGCGACGTGGTCGGCGTCGACGACGTCGATCGTGACCTCGTGCTGCGGCCGGCCCAGGAGTACGGCGGGCAGCCCCGCGTCGGCAAGGCGCTGCGGGAGGGGGTCGGCGCCGTACATCGAGACCAGCAGTACGCCGTCTATGTCGCGGCGGCCCAGGCGCTCCACGAGGTCGTCCCGCGCGGCGTCTGTCTCGGCAAGCAGCAGCTCGAGGCGCACTCCGACCGGTCGCAGGGCGGCGAGTGCGCCCCCGAGGAGGCGGCCGAAGAACGGGTCGGTGAACGCGCGGCCCAGGAACGGGTCCTCGCAGACGTCCTGGCTGGGCGTGGACACGGCCAGGGCGACGGAGCCGGCGCGGCGGGTGACGAGGGAGCGGGCGGCGCGGTTGGGGACGTACCCGGTCGCCTCGATCGCCTGCTGCACGACGTGCTGGAGCTCGGGGTCGACGTTGCGGGTGCCGTTGACCACCCGGGAGACGGTGGCGCGGGAGACGCCTGCGGCGCGGGCGACGTCCTCGAGCGTCAGTGACCGCGCGGGCAATGTCCGCTCCGAGGCCATGTGGCCGTTATAGCAGGCCCCCGACGGCGGGCCGGCCCACCCGAAGCCGCCAGGTGGCCGCACCTCTTGACGCGGCAGGACGGCTGGCCCGACACTCCGGGAGCAGGGAGAGCGCTCTCTCACCACGTCCCCCGCTCGCGCAGGCGGAGCACCCCCGTGCGCGCCGCGCGTCCCCGTCGTTCACCCCTTCCCGGATAGGCAGGCCATGAGACCCCTCCGCCCTCCCGCGCCGTCCGGCGCCCCGCCCGGAGCGCGCTCCCGCGCCCACCGCGGCGCTCCCGGTCGCTCCTCCCTCGTCGCGCTCGCCGTTGCGCTCGTCGCGACGTTGCTCGGCTTCGTCCCGGCAGGCCCGTCCGCCGCGGCCGGCACCCTCCTGTCGCAAGGAAAGACCGCCACGGCGTCGTCCGCGGAGAGCGCGACCACGTCGGCGTCGGCCGCCGTCGACGGCAACACCGGCACGCGCTGGTCGAGCGCCTTCTCCGACCCGCAGTGGATCCAGGTCGACCTGGGCCAGACCGCCACCATCGACCAGGTCGTCCTCAACTGGGAGGCCGCCTACGGCAAGGCCTTCCAGATCCAGGTGTCGGCCGACGGCACCACGTGGTCGAGCATCTACTCCACCACCACGGGCACCGGCGGCGTGCAGACCCTCGCGGTCAGTGGCACCGGCCGCTACGTGCGCATGTACGGCACGGCCCGCGGCACGGCGTACGGCTTCTCGCTGTGGGAGCTTCAGGTCTTCGGGGCCTTCGCCTCCGCGTGCAGCACCACGAACGCGGCGCTGAACCGTCCGGTTACCGCGTCCTCGCAGGAGAACGCGGGTACGGCGGCAGCCAACGCGGTCGACGCCAACACCGGCACGCGGTGGGCGAGCGCCTTCGCCGACCCGCAGTGGATCCGGGTCGACCTCGGCAGCAGCCAGACCCTCTGCAAGGTCGTCCTCAACTGGGAGGCGGCTTACGGCAAGGCGTTCCAGATCCAGGTCTCACCCGACGGCACCACGTGGTCGACGATCTACTCGACGACCACCGGCACCGGCGGGGTGCAGACGCTCAACGTCAGCGGCACCGGCCGCTACGTCCGCATGTACGGCACCGCTCGCGGCACCGGCTACGGCTACTCGCTGTGGGAGCTGGCCGTGCACACGACCGGCGGCGGGTCTCCCGAGCCGCCCATCGCCGGCGGCGGCGACCTTGGCCCTAACGTCACGGTGTTCGACCCGTCAATGCCGGCGGCGACCATTCAGGCGAAGCTGGACGAGGTCTTCAAGGTCCAGGAGGCCAACCAGTTCGGCGAGCAGCGCAACGCCCTGCTGTTCAAGCCCGGCACCTACAACGGCATCTACGGCAACATCGGGTTCTACACCCACGTCCTGGGCCTCGGCACGAGCCCCGACGACGTGCAGATCAACGGCAACATGACCGTCGACGCCGGGTGGTTCCAGGGCAACGCGACGCAGAACTTCTGGCGCGGCATCGAGGGACTCTCCATCACGCCGTCGGGCGGCTGGAACCGTTGGGCGGTCTCCCAGGCGGCGTCGTTCCGCCGCATGCACATCCGCGGCGGCCTGCAGCTCTACCCGAACGGCTACGGCTGGGCGAGCGGCGGCTACATCGCCGACTCCAAGGTCGACGGTACGGCGGACTCCGGCTCGCAGCAGCAGTGGTACACCCGTGACAGCGCCCTCGGCAGCTGGACCGGCTCGGTGTGGAACACGGTCTTCTCCGGCGTCCAGGGCGCTCCCCCCTCCACGTTCCCGAACCCGCCGATCACGACGCTGGCGACCACGCCGGTGTCACGGGAGAAGCCCTTCCTGTACGTCGACGGCACCGGCGCCTACCGCGTCTTCGTGCCCGCGCTGCGGACCAACGCCTCCGGGCCCAGCTGGGCCCCTGCGGGAACCCCGGCCGGCACCTCGCTGCCGCTGTCGGCGTTCTACGTCGCCAAGCCCGGGGACAGTGCGGCGAAGATCAATCAAGCACTGGCGCAGGGACTGCACCTGCTCTTCACGCCGGGCATCTACCGGATCAGCGAGACGATCAAGGTCAACCGCGCCAACACCGTGGTGCTGGGCATCGGTCTCCCAACGATCATCCCGAGCGGCGTCAACGGGATGGAGGTCGCCGACGTCGACGGCGTGAAGGTCGCGGGCGTGCTGTTCGACGCCGGGACCATCAACTCGCCCACGCTGCTGACCATCGGCCCGTCGGGTTCGACGGCAAGCCACGCCGCCAACCCGACGACCGTCCAGGACGTCTACTTCCGCATCGGCGGCGCCTTCGCCGGGAAGTCCACGACCAGCCTGGTGGTCAACAGCAACAACACGATCATCGACCACATCTGGGCGTGGCGGGGCGACCACGGCGCTGGGATCGGATGGGACGTCAACACCGCCGACACGGGGCTCATCGTCAACGGCAACGACGTCCTTGCGACAGGGCTGTTCGTCGAGCACTACCAGAAGTACGAGGTGATCTGGAACGGCGAGCGCGGCCGCACGATCTTCTTCCAGAACGAGATGCCCTACGACCCGCCGAACCAGGCGGCGTGGATGAACGGCACCACGAAGGGCTACGCGTCGTACAAGGTGGCGAACAACGTCACGACGCACGAGGCGTGGGGTGTGGGCGCGTACTGCTACTTCAACGTCGACCCGACCGTCGAGGCCGCCCGCGGCTTCGAGGTCCCCAACACTCCGGGCGTGAAGTTCCACAACTTGCTCACCGTCTCGCTCGGCGGCAACGGCAAGATCCTCAACATCATCAACACCACGGGAGCGACGGCGCAGGGCACCGCGACGGTGCCGAGCTACCTGACCTCCTACGGCGGCTGACCGCCGTACGGCGGCACGCGAACGGCGCCGGCCGGCCTCGGGGGGTCGACCGGCGCCACGCGTTCGCACCCGCGGGTCGGCGGTCCTGGCGAGCTCAGACGATCAGCGCGGCGGCCGGACCGCCGAGCCGTAGGCGACGGCGACGTCCTGCGGAGTCGCGCTGCCGATCCACGCCTTGCCACTGAGGCCCGCGTCCGTAGCCACCGCTGACCGACGGTTCCGCCCGTGGCGGCGGGTCGATACCAATCGTGGCGCCCACGCGTCCTCCTGCACGGTTGTATGGCCGACGGTGTCGGGTCCGCCATCGCTCGACGTCCCCCTTCCCGGCGTGGAGCTGGTCACGAAGCCGTGCCGCCTCGCCCCCACGCGGTCTACGCTCTCGGTCGGAGGTGATTGCCCTATGGACGGCTACTACGGCGGCTATGCGCTCGTCGGCCTGCTCGCCCTCGTCGGCGCGGCGTTCGTGTTCGTGGGCACGACCGCGAACCGCTGGCTGCGCCCGGCCGCACCGGGGACCGAGAAGGGGCTGACCTACGAGTGCGGCGTCGACCCGGTCGGCGAGGGGTGGGCGCAGGCCCACATCCGCTACTACGTCTACTCCTTCCTCTACGTCATCTTCGCCGTGGACGCGGTCTACCTCTTCCCGTGGGCCACCGTCTTCGCCGCCCCCGGCTACGGCGTCGCAACCCTGGTCGAGATGTTCGTCTTCCTGGGCTTCCTGTCCGTCGGGCTGCTCTACGCGTGGCGGCGAGGAGTGCTCTCGTGGGTGTGACCCGGCTGCCGCACCCCACCGTCGGCCCGCTGCAACGCCTGGCGCCCGAGCCGATGCGGATCGTGCTGAACTGGGGGCGCCGCTACAGCCTCTGGGTGTTCAACTTCGGTCTCGCCTGCTGCGCGATCGAGTTCATTGCCGCGTCGATGTCGCGCCACGACTTCATCCGGCTCGGGGTGATCCCGTTCGCCCCTGGCCCGCGCCAGGCGGACCTCATGGTCGTCTCCGGCACGGTCACGGACAAGATGGCGCCGGCGGTGCGCCGCCTCTACGAGCAGATGCCGGAGCCGAAGTACGTCATCTCCTTCGGCGCCTGCTCCAACACGGGCGGCCCCTACTGGGACTCCTACTGCGTCACGAAGGGTGTCGATCAGATCATCCCCGCCGACGTCTACGTCCCCGGCTGCCCGCCCCGGCCGGAGGCGCTGCTCCAGGGGATTATCAAGCTGCAGGAGAAGATCGCGGGGGAGTCGCTGCCCGACCGCTACCGCGCGCAGGCGGCGGCCGGTCACATGAACGTCGTGCCGACCGGCGTTGCGTCCGCCCGTGCGCTTCCGGCCGGTGCGCTGCGCCGCCCGCTCGTACGCCGGGATGCCCCGGCGC
>JALYMU010000117.1 GCA_030773595.1 Actinomycetota bacterium
CCAGCTTCGGAGTCTCGTACTGCAGGTAGGACCGGTACTTGATGGTCCCGCTGTAGGTCCCGTTCAACAGCCGAGGTTCCGACCCGTAGCTCAGGTCGGTGTCCGAGCGCACTGTTCGCCGCCGAGGCGAAGAGCCACATCCCCGTCGACTGGGACACTCACGGCCACCAGATCGAGGGCCGGTTCCTACTCGGCCGCGACGCCGAGGCCCGCGAGACGTGTGAGTGGATCAAACAGCTGCGGCGCAGCAAAGGCCCGAGGCTGCGCGCCCCGGTCGTCGCGGACGTCGCCGACGCCCGCCGCACCCGTGACGCCGAGGCGTGCCAAGCGGCGATCGACTGGTTCGACCACGCCATCCGGCGCTACCGCGCCCACCCCACCGACGACTCCGCGATCGGGCTGCACGACTGGCTCGAGCTCGCCCTCATCACCCACTCCGAGATCACCGGCACCCGCTCACCCCGCCTCCGCGAAATCCCCACCTTCGCCTGACCAACGTCGCCAGGCTCGCAGGGCAGCCGACATGCTCCAGCGCCGTCTCACAAGCAAGGAAGTGAGACGGCGGAGCGGTCCGGATAGGGCCCCGGTCGTCGCCTCGCCCGGGGGGGCGCGCCGGGCGCGACGCTCCCGCTTCGCCGCGTACATCGCCTCGTCCGCTTCCGCCAAGGCGGCGGGGAAGCCGCGCAGGACGGTGATCGGAGCCCATCCGACTGAGCCGGCGACGCCGTCGGCTTCGAATTCGGCGTAGATGCGCTCAACCACGCCCTGCGCCTCCACCTCCGTGCATCCGAGCAGGAGGACGCCGAATTCGTCGCCGCCGAGGCGGGCGACGACGTCGGTGTCGCGTAGCGCGCGGCGCAGGGCGATGCCCGCAGCAGCGATGTAGGCGTCGCCCGACGCATGCCCCTTGGTGTCGTTGATCGCCTTGAGCATGTCGAGGTCGAGCATGACGACGACGGTCGGGTCGGCGAGCCGGTCGAACCGCTCCTGTGCCTCCGCGGCCAGGCGCTCCCACGCCCGGCGGTTGTGCAGCCTGGTGAGTGGGTCGGTCTCGGCGTCGAGCTGAGCGCGCAGCAGCGCGCCGGCGGACCGGTCGCGTGCACGGTCGGCGGCCAGCACCAGGGTGAGGAGCTGCCCGAGCAGCTGGAGGAGGGGCGCTGCGGCGGCGATCCGCGGGTCGTCGGTGCGTACCTTCGGGTCGATGCCGCAGATGGCGCCGAACAGGGCTCCGTCGGGCTCGTTGATGACCGCGCCTGCGTAGGCGCCGATCTCGACTGCCTCGTTGACCTTCGCCGCGGCGTACGCGGGCACAGCCTGCGCGTCGGGGGCGACGGAGGGCGTTCGCCCGGCCGCCATGTGGATGCAGAAGCTGTCTGTCCACGGATGGGCGCCGCCCTGCGGGAGCCCGTAGCCGTTGTCCTCGTCGAGGTACAAGTAGGTGTGGCGGCCGTTCTCCACACGAGTCACGGACCAGAAGGCCATGGGCAGCTCGTCCCGCAGGTATGCCAGCACCAGCCGGGCCGCCTCGTCGAACCCGAAAGCCGGCGGCAGCAGCGGCAGCGACATCCCGGAACTCCTCCGCTTAGCGTGCCTGCCACCCATGCGACAGGCCACCTCTTCCATCGGCACCACGACGCGCGGGTTGAGCCGCTGCCACCGCGGCCCGGAGAGGGGCGCAGCCCCATCAGGGATGCCAAGGGAGAATGAGGCGGCGCCAGCTAGCCGTTGCAGTTGCGCGGGGTGTTGGTACGTCGGGGTCAGGGGTGCCATTCCAGGAGCACCACGGTGGAGTCGTCGGCGGGCGTGGCGACGCGGTTGCGTTGGAGCTCCTCGCTGAGCAGCCGCACCGTCTCCGCGACGGGGAGGCGAAGGCCGGAGACACGGTTGAGGAACGAGGTCAAGCCGCCGATCCCGAGCTCGATGCCGGCCGGAGTGTGCTCCTCGATGACGCCGTCGGTGAAGAGGACGAGCCGGTCACCGGGTTGCAGCCGCTCCTCGGAGACGATGGGCGTTTCCCCGCCCAGTCCCATCGGCAGGGTGGGCGCGGCCCGCAGGGAGCCGGTCACGCTTCCGTCTCGCACGAGCAGTGGGCGGGGGTGACCGGCGTTGACCCAACGCAGCACCCCGCTGGACACGTCCAGGTGGGCCATCTGGGCGGTGGCGAAGTGTTCCTCGTCGAACTGGGATTGCACGACCTCGTCCACGATGGCGTACTTGTCGCGCAGACCGACCCGTGAGCGGCGTGCGTGCCGGTAGGCACCGACGACTGCGGCGGTGAGGATGGCCGCCCGCAGACCGTGTCCCATGGAGTCGAAGATCGCGAAGTGCAGGGTGTGGCCGTTGAGGGCGTAGTCGAAGCAGTCCCCGCCGACCTCGTAGGCCGGGGAGAGCATCCCCGCGATGGACACCTGGGGGGCGTGCAGCGTCAACGGTGGGAGGAGCTGCCACTGCATCTCCGCGGCGAGCGCCATGGGCTTGCGCCTCCGGGCGAAGAAGTACGTGTCCGAGTACGCGCCCTTGACCACCAGCAGTGCCGCGACCAGCCGGGACAACCGCCACACTGCCGCCTCGTCGTCCCTGCCGTGCAGCGGCCCCGGCAACGTCAGCCCGAGCACCCCCACACGCTCGCCCCCGTCACCCAGCGGCGCCCACACCCGCACGCCGGCGCCGTCGGGCTCCTGCAGGATCTGATCGGTGCGGAAGGACCGACCTGCCCCGCCGCTCCCGATCGACCGATCGGCAGCCGCGGCGGCGCCCGGCAGGGCGAGCAGCAGCCGATGGTCGAAGTCCTGCAGGTAGATCACGCCGTCACGTGCGCCGGCCGCCTCGGCCTCCTCGCCGAGGACGACAGCGAGCTGCTCGGCGGACATGTGCAGGGACCGGTCCAGCATCCGCGCGGTCACCTGGTCCAACGCCGCGACCACGCCGCGCTGACCGGCCAGGCCGCCGGTTGGCTCGTTCACGGCCGGGTCCCGGCGTCGACCGCGCCGCCCCACACGCCCTCGCAGCAGGTCGCCCCAGGCGCACGGCCCCTGCCCGGAAGCGCAGTTGAAGGAGTCTTCACGCGTCTCAGGTACCCAGGTTGGCCGTGCCATATTGCGCTGCCTGACCCGCGCCACTTACCACTGAAGGTCACAGGGGCGGTTACCCCGGCGGGCAGAACCAGCCGCCCTGGCACTTGACACCCTGTCCGAACTCCACGGGTCACCTAACCTAACCGCAGACCGCTGTCGCGGTCTCACTCAGACCTGTCCGTTTCGCACGCTGCGTACAGGGGCATGTTCGGTCCGTGGCTGACGTGCTAGCAACCTCCCCGGCAGTTGAGGGTGAGTCTCGTCCTGAGTTGCAGGTGTCTGTGGCGCGGGAGCAGCTGGTGGACCTGCTGAACCGGGTGGCCTACGCGGGCGAGACGGTCTTCCTGACCCGGCGCGGGCGGCGGATGACAGCCCTGGTGCCCGTGGGGTTGGCCGAGCAGGCCGACGCCCGCACCGACTGAGCGACCTTTCACTCCTTCCCCGGAGGGGCTTCCGCATGGCCGAACGAGAGCCTGCGCATGGCGACCGATCATGGTTGACCGAGGTCGTCGACCGCGCCCACTCCCTGGCGCCGGCGAGGTTGCTGTCGGTTGTCCGTGCTGGCGCAGCGGAGCTGGGCGCGAGCCACGCGGAGGTGTGGCTGGTGGACTGGCAGCAGGAGATGCTCACCCGCTCGAGCTACCCCAGGACCGCGTGGCGCCGCGGCGCGTCCCCGTGCAAGGCAGTTCTATCGGCCTGGCTTTCATCCGCGGTGAGCCGATGACCGCGCCGATGTCCGCCGGTCAGGTGCTACGCCTGCCGTTGCTCGATGGCATCGAGCGCCTCGGTGTTCTCGAGCTGGAACTGCCCGCCGCGCTGTCGGCGGAGCGGATGCGTGACTGCCGCCGCTTCGTCGATGTTCTCGCCCAGTACGTGACGACCAAGGCACCGGTCACCGATGAGTTCCGCCGGGTGCGCAGCTGCCAGCCGATGAGCCTGGCCGTGCAGCTGCAGTGGCAGCTGCTGCCGTCGATGACCGCGCAGGCACCGCAGGTGATGGGGGCCGGACAGCTCGAGCCGGCCTACGAGGTCGGCGGGGACGCCTTCGACTACGCCATCGAGCACGACCGGGCGTACGTGGCGATCTTCGACGCCATGGGCCACGGTGTGCAGGCGGGTCTGACCACGACGCTGGCCGTGGGGGCCTACCAGCACAGCCGCCGCCGCGGCGATGGTGTGGTCGCCACGCTCGCGGCCGCCGACGCCGCGGTCGCCGAGCAGTTCGGCGACGGACGCTTCGTCACCGCAATGCTCGGGGAGCTGGAGCTGGAGTTGGAGACCGCCACCATGCAGCTGCTCAACGCCGGTCACCTACAGCCGCTGCTGCTGCTGCGCCATCACGAGGTCATCGAGCTGCCCGACATCGCCCCCGGTCTGCTGCTCGGACTGGGTGGGCTCGTCACCCCGGACGAGGACCGCGTCGCCGAGCTACAGCTGCGGCCCGGGGACCGGCTCGTCCTGGTCACCGACGGCATCCTCGATGCCACCAACGCCGCCGGCGAGGAGTTCGGCGAGCAGGGCCTGGCCGACACGACGGCCCGCTCGGCGATGGACAACCTGCCGCTAGCCGAGCTGGCCGGCGCCATCGCCCGCAAGGTCTACGCCTTCCAGGGCGGCAAGCTCCGCGACGACGCCTCCCTGCTCATCGTCGAGTACACCGATCCCGCTGCCGCGCTCGTCCCGCCCGGCACGGCACCGAGGACCTAGCCCTGACTTCCCAGGTCGTGCCCGCGTGGGTGCAGCAGCTTGAGCGCTCCACCCAAGCCGTCGCCGTGCTCACCGACACCGGTCACCTGTGGGCCAACGACGCCTACGTGACGCTGACCGGCCGCACCCGGCGCTGGCTGGAGGGCCACGGGCTCACTGACGTCGTCGCGGCGGGTGACGCCGCGGTTGTGCAGGCCGCTGACCGGTCGCTCGCCAGCGACGGCTCCTCGGCGGCGGTGAAGCTCGCCCGGGTGACCCTGCCGGGCGGGGAGGCCAGGTGGGTGTCGCTGACGATGACCCGGCTGCCAGCGCCGGCCGACACCCACGAGCGGGGCCCGTTGCTGGTGACCGGCTGGGACCTCACGGATGAACGAGAGGCGCAGGAACAACTACGCCACCGAGCCACGCACGACCGGCTCACCGGGCTGCCGAACCGGGCGTTGTTCCTGGAGCACCTCGAGCACGCTCTGGCCCGGCTCGCCCGACGGGCAGAGGGCTGTGTCGCGGTGCTGTTCATCGACCTGGACCGGGTCAAGCACATCAACGACGCCTACGGCCACGCCGCCGGTGACCAGCTCCTCGTCCAGGTCGGTGAGCGGCTGCGCCGGGCACTGCGGCCCCAGGACGTGCTGGCCCGGTTGGGCGGGGACGAGTTCACCGTTCTGCTCGAGGACGTCTGCGACCCCGCCCAGGTCCACGCCATCGCCCAGCGCTGCCTCACCCTGCTCGCGGCCGATCAGCACCCTATCGACGGGGACAACCTCCGACTGACCGCGAGCATCGGCGTCGCCATCGGCGACGCCCAAGCCAAACCGGCCGACCTGCTTGCCGCCGCCGACACCGCCATGTACGAGGCGAAGAAAGCGGGCCGCAACCGGGTCGCGCTGATCGACGCAGCTCAAGCCCCGCACTTGAGCCCACGCGCGATGCTGGAACGCCAGCTCGCAGGGGCGGTGGACCGCGGCGAACTAGAGGTGTACTACCAACCCATCTTCGACCTCACCACCGGGCGGATCACCGCGGGCGAGGCGCTGCTGCGCTGGAACCATCCCACCCACGGGCTGCTGACCGCCGGAGAGTTCGTGGACGTCGCCGAGGAAGCGGGGCTCATCAGCGGCATTGGGGATTGGGTCTGCGACACCGTCATCGCTGACCTCGCCGGCTGGGACGCCACCGGCACCGCCATCGGGCAGGTCTACCTCAACATCGCCGTCCAACAACTCGACAACGGCACCTTCGTCAACCACCTCGCCCGAGCCCTGACCCGCCACGGCGCCAGCGCGGACCGGCTCTGCCTGGAAATCACCGAAACCGAGATCATGAGTAGCTCAGCCACCATGGCCCACCTGCAAGCCCTGCACGAACTGGGCTGCTCCCTCGTCGTCGACGACTTCGGCACCGGCTACTCCTCACTGAGCCGCCTGGTCGACCTGCCCGTCGACGTCGTGAAGATCGACCGCAGCTTCATCGCCGGCGTCGGCCTGGACCCCCGACCCACCGCCGTCGTCTCCGCGACCCTGCTGCTCACCCACGACCTACGCCAGGACTCCATCGCCGAAGGAGTCGAAACCCAGCAACAGCACCGCTGGCTCATCGAAGCCGGCTGCACCCACGCCCAAGGCTTCCTCCTGGCCAAGCCCATGCCCTCGCCGGCATTCATCGACCTCACCGCCCGAACCAACCACCTGCCCTGAGCGCGCGGGCTCCTCTTCCGCTGGTCTCGACCGGTCCTGCCGGGTCCCGCAGCGGCCGCAGCCCGGCCCCGTCGGTGCCGCGTGGTGTAGCAGCCGGTGGACGTTGAGGTGCGCGTCCCCGAGCGGGGACAGGCGGGCGGCGTCGGCATCCCGCACCGGGTAGCCCTGCTCGCAGAGGGCCGCGACAGTGGCGTCGGTGTAGCGGTTGTTCCACAGCATGACGTCGCGCGCACCCGCCCCGGCGAAACGGCGCAGCTCGTCGACGTAGCGAGGGCTGCGGGTCCGGGCGGCATCTGGCGGAGCCCGTCGGCGGCGCTCTTGCTGACGCCGCGCGAAGTTCTCGCTCATGAGCGGGACTTCGTCGAGGTAGGACAGCAGGTCAGAGCAAATCGGCAGCAACGCGTCCGGGGCCGCCCACCAGCCGTTCTGTGGTCGCTACAGCAGAGCGCCACGGCGTGGGTGCAGGTGCTCACCGAGGCGGTGGACGCCGGTGTGGTCCTGCAACACGCCACGCGCGCAGCAGCGCGCCATCGACGTGGCCCGCAACAACGCCCACGATGCCCACCACCACGCCTGGGACATCGCGCGCAGCCTGCCGGCCTGAGCGGTCAACCGACTGCACGCTCGTCGGCAGAGGCGGACGCCGGAGGTGCGCGCTCGACGTCAGATGAGTGCGTCTAGTGGTGCCTGCTCGGGTCTGCGTCGAGGTAGGTCAGCACCTCGACGGTGAGGTCAGCCAAGGGGCGGCGCGAGTCGAGCACCAGCCGCTCCTGCTCCCAGGTGGTGAAGGCGCTCTGGCGCTTCTGCACCGACTCCCACGTCGGCTCGACGAAGCCGTCCAGGTCGCGATGCCGTTCAAGCAGGCGCCGCCGGTGCAGGTCCACATCGGGGCAGGTGACCTCGACGAACCGCAGTGGCACCGCCTGCTGCCGGGCGACCCAGGCGGCGCGCGCTTCATCCGCGTCGTTGACCGCATCGACGACCACGGTGAGTCCGAGACGGAGGTTCTCGGCCGCGAGGGTGTGGGCGACGGCGTAGGCGGCCAACCCGGTGGGGTGCTCCCGCTCGATGCCTGCTCGCCACAGGGCTGTCTCGATGGGGTCGACGGACAGCACCGGTCCGGGCAGTAACCGGCCCAGGGCTTCGGCCAACGCGCTCTTGCCTGAGGCTGGCAAGCCCACACATGACGATCAGCAGCACCGGCGCAGCCTCGGCCTCCTGCCAGTGTGGCGTCAAGGATTTGTCGGGCTAGGCGCTCTTCGGCATGTCCGTGAACGGGGACTGTCGGCGGTCGGTGCGACGGTGGCGGCGTGGACCCGCATCTGATCGAGCTCGACGCCCGGGTGGCGAGGCTGGCTGACGCATGGGTGGACGGCCGGGACGACGACGTGCTCGGCCGGCTCGATGGCAGTCGTGGCTCCGCGCTCCTACCTACAACCCGCGCTGCTGCCTCTGTAACCCGTGCGGCTGCCGCTTGTAGGAAGGCGACAGTCGCGGCTCGGTGCCTTTCATTCGGTCGTTTCCGGATAACATTACCGACAGGTGTAGATCTCGTCCCTTGCCCGTGTCCGCTTCCGTCGACGGCTTCTGAGATTCGGACAAGCGGACGCGGTTTTGGGGACAATGGCACACGAAGCGGGGGCTGGCGGCGTGTGCGACGTCGTCGAGTCTGGAC
>JALYMU010000118.1 GCA_030773595.1 Actinomycetota bacterium
CCTCGGGATGGGGCAGGACCGCCGTACGCCGACGACCCGGTGCCGCCCGGCGCTCGGCCGGCTGCCGGCGGCTGGTTCAGGCGCTGCGTGGGCTGCTCTGGACCTGCCGGAGCCCGCGAGACGCCGAGCCGCGGCGCCGGGCCATCGGGGCTGCTCATGGCTGGTCCTCCTCGTCATCGGGCGCCGCCGTCTGCGGCGTCCCGTTCCCCGCCTGCGGCTCGCCGGTCAGGTCCACAGGCGGGACGGAAGTGCTCCCCGGTCCCCTCGGGGCTGGTCCGTCAGCACCCTCGTGATCGGCCCCACCGGCGCCGGGCACCCTATCCGTCGCCGCGCTCCCGTCGACGGCATCGGGAAGGACGTCGTCCTCACCTGAAGGGTTCCCACCGGAGGACCGACTGGCACCTGCTTCGTCGAGCAGCCCCGCGGCGACGCCACGCGTCCCGACGCCACCCTGGGCGCCCGCGCCGTCCTCGCCGAGCACCTCCTCGGCGAGTGACGCACCGAGCGGATCGGGACCGCTGCCGCCGTCTGCGCGCGCATCGAGGCCCGACCCGGACCCCCCGGCCGGCGCGTCGTCCGTGGGTGGAGCATCACCGGCGAGGTCGTCGTCGCCCACGACGGCGCGCTCGGCGTTGCGGGCGATCGCCACGACCGCGTCACCGTCGCCGAGGTTGACCAGCCGCACGCCCATGGTGTCGCGCCCGCTCTCCCGGACGTAGCTGACCAGGGTGCGGATCACCCCGCCG
This sequence comes from Actinomycetota bacterium, assembly GCA_030773595.1. Taxonomy (GTDB): domain Bacteria; phylum Actinomycetota; class Actinomycetes; order JALYMU01; family JALYMU01; genus JALYMU01. The sequence continues at coordinate 747 of JALYMU010000118.1, forward strand.
TTGCGCGTGATGGCCAGCACCTCGTCACCCTCGTCGACCACGATTGCCCCGACCAGCGCCCCGCGGTCCTCGGTCACGCGGTGCGCCGTGACGCCGTAGATGCCGCGGTTCTTGCGCTCCCAGCGGGACAGGAACGTCCGCTTGGCATAGCCCGCGTCCGTAGCGGTGAGCAGGGCCGCTCCCTCGCGCACGACCTCGCAGGCCAGCAGTTCGTCTTCCTCACGGAAGCGCATCCCGATGACGCCGGAGGTGGCGCGGCCCATCGGCCGCAGCCGGTCGTCGTCCGCGGTGAACCGGACGGACTGCCCGCAGCGGGAGACGAGGAGAAGGTCGTCCTCCTCGCCGACCAGCCGCGCGGAGATGAGCTCGTCGTCCTCGCGGAGATTGATGGCGATGAGGCCGCCGCTGCGGTTGGAGTCGTACTCGGTGAGGCGCGTCTTCTTCACCAGCCCTAGCCGTGTCGCGAGCACGAGGTGCGGCGCGACGTCGTAGTCACGCAGGTCGAGGACCTGGGCGATGTGCTCGTCGGGCTGGAACTCCAGCAGGTTCGCGACGTGCTGGCCGCGGGCGTCGCGGCCCGCCTCGGGGAACGCGTAGGCCTTGATCCGGTAGACGCGGCCCTTGTTAGTGAAGAACAGCAGCCAGTGGTGAGTCGTGGTGACGAAGAAGTGGTCGACGATGTCGTCCTCGCGCAGCGCCGCGCCGCGCACGCCCTTGCCGCCACGGCGCTGGGCGCGGTAGAGGTCGGCCTTGGTCCGCTTCGCGTAGCCGCCACGGGTGATCGTGACGACGACGTCCTCCTCGGCGATGAGGTCCTCGACGGACATGTCGCCCTCGGCCGGGACGAGCTGGGTGCGCCGCTCGTCGCCGTACTTCTCGAGGATCGCGGCGAGTTCCTCGCTGATGATCGTGCGCTGGCGCGGCGGGGAGGCGAGGATGTCGCTGTAGTCGGCGATCTGCCGCATGAACTCGTCGTACTCGTCGATGATCCGCTGGCGCTCCAGCGCCGCGAGCTTGCGCAGCTGCAGGTTGAGGATCGCCTCGGCCTGGACCTGGTCGACGTCGAGCAGCGCCATGAGGCCGCTGCGGGCCTCGTCGGCCGACGGCGAGCGCCGGATCAGTGCGATGACCTCGTCGATGACGTCGAGGGCCTTGAGGTAGCCGCGCAGGAGGTGCGCACGCTCCTCGGCCTTGCGCAGGAGGTGACGCGTGCGCCGGACGATGATCTCGACCTGGTGGTCGACCCAGTGCCGGACGAAGGCGTCCAGCGAGAGCGTCCGGGGGACCCCGTCGACGAGGGCCAGCATGTTGGCGCCGAAGGTCTCCTGCAACTGCGTGTGCTTGTAAAGGTTGTTGAGGACGACCTTCGCCACCGCGTCCCGCTTGAGCACGATGACCAGGCGCTGGCCGGTGCGCTGGCTGGACTCGTCCTTGACGTCGGCGATCCCCGTCAGCCGGCCCTCGCGGACGAGCTCTGCGATCTTGGTCGCCAGGTTGTCGGGGTTGACCTGATAGGGCAGCTCGGTAACGACGAGCTGCTGGCGACCGCGGGTGTCCTCCTCGGCCTCGATCACCGCGCGCATGGTGATCGAGCCTCTGCCGGTGCGGTAGGCGTCGTCGATGCCGCGCCGGCCGACGACGAGCGCGCCGGTCGGGAAGTCGGGGCCCTTGACGTGCTGAAGGAGCGCCTCGAGGAGCGCCTCGTTGCTCGCCTCCGGGTTCTCGAGGTACCACTGCACCCCCTTGGCGACCTCGCGCAGGTTGTGCGGCGGGATGTTCGTCGCCATGCCGACCGCGATGCCGGCCGAGCCGTTGACCAGGAGGTTGGGGAACCGGCTCGGCAGGATCACCGGCTCCTGGGAGCGGCCGTCGTAGTTCGGTGCGAAGTCGACCGTGTCGCGGTCGATGTCGCGCAGCATCTCCATCGCCAGCGGCGCCAACCGGCACTCGGTGTAGCGCATCGCCGCGGCGGGGTCGTTGCCCGGGGAGCCGAAGTTGCCGTTCCCGTCGACCAGCGGGTAGCGCAGCGCCCACGGCTGGGCGAGCCGCACCAGCGTGTCGTAGATCGCCGAGTCACCGTGCGGGTGGTAGTTGCCCATGACGTCGCCGACGACCCGCGCGCACTTGAAGTAGCCGCGGTCCGGACGGTAGCCCCCGTCGTACATCGCGTAGAGCACCCGCCGGTGCACCGGTTTGAGCCCGTCGCGCACCTCCGGCAGCGCGCGCCCCACGATCACGCTCATCGCGTAGTCGATGTAGGAGTTGCGCATCTCCCGCTCGAGCGCGACCGGCTCGATGCGGCCTCCGGGCGGCGGGGTGGTGACGTCGGTCACGCGGGGGTGTCCTTTCCAGCAGAGGTACGGCGGGCAGGCGCCCGGCGTACGCTCCGGCGTGGGTCAGCGGCGGTGCGGTCAGACGTGGCCCGGCTACGGCGATGCGGGCTCGGCCTCGGTGCTAGATGTCGGTGCTCGATGTCGTGCTAGATGTCCAGGAACCTCACGTCGCCGGCGTTGCGGGTGATGAAGCTGCGCCGGGCCTCGACGTCCTCGCCCATGAGGATGCTGAACAGGTCGTCGGCCTGGGCCGCCTCGTCGAGCGTGACCTGGAGCAGGATCCGGGTGGCCGGGTCCATCGTCGTATCCCACAGCTCCTTGGCCGGCATCTCCCCGAGACCCTTGAACCGCTGGATCCCGTCGTCCTTGGGCAGCTTCTTGCCCGCCTCGGTCCCGGCCCGGACGAGCGCGTCGCGCTCGCGGTCGGAGTAGGCGTACTCCACCGGGTCCTTGCCTGACCACTTCAGCTTGTAGAGCGGAGGCTGGGCGAGGTAGACGTGGCCGTTCTCCACGAGCGGGCGCATGTACCGGAAGAGGAGCGTCAGCAGCAGGGTGCGGATGTGCTGGCCGTCGACGTCGGCGTCCGCCATCAGGATGATCTTGTTGTAGCGGAGCTTGGCCACGTCGAAGTCGTCGTGGATGCCCGTGCCGAGCGCCGTGATGATCGCCTGGACCTCCTGGTTCTGCAGGACGCGGTCGATCCGGGCCTTCTCGACGTTGAGGATCTTGCCGCGGATCGGGAGGATCGCCTGCGTGTGCGGGTCGCGGCCACCGACCGCGGACCCCCCCGCGGAGTCCCCCTCGACGACGAAGACCTCGCTGCGCTCCGGGTCGGTCGACTGGCAGTCACGCAGCTTGCCCGGCAGGCCGGCCGACTCGAGCAGGCCCTTGCGGCCGCGGGCGAGGTCACGTGCCTTGCGGGCCGCCAGCCGCGCGCTCGCCGCGGACATCGCCTTGCGGGCGATCTCCTTGCCCTCGGCCGGGTTGCGCTCGAACCACTCCCCGAGGCGCTGGTTCATCACCGTCTGGACGATCTGGCGCGCCTCGGTGTTGCCGAGCTTGGTCTTGGTCTGGCCCTCGAACTGCGGCTCGGCGAGCTTGACCGACACGATCGCGGTGAGGCCCTCGCGGATGTCCTCGCCGGCGAGGCGGTCCTCCTTCTTCTTGATGAGGTTCCAGTCCTCGCCGAACTTGTTCACCAGCGTGGTCAGCGAGGACCGGAAGCCTTCCTCGTGGGTGCCGCCCTCGTGGGTGTTAATCGTGTTGGCGAAGGTGTAGACCGACTCGGCGAAGCCGGTGTTCCACTGCATCGCGACCTCGACGGCCATGTGCCGGTCGGCGTCCTCGGCCTCGAAGTAGATGATCGAGGGGTGCGCCGAGCCTTTCGTCGCGTTGAGGTGGCGCACGAAGTCGGCGATGCCGCCGTCGTAGCGGTAGGCGACCTCGCGCGGCTTGGCGACGTCGTCGACCTCGCCGGTTCCGGTGACCTCGGCGACCGCGGTGTCCTGGGAGCGCTCGTCGCACAGCGACAGGGTGAGTCCCTTGTTGAGGAACGCCATCTCCTGGAACCGGCGGGACAGCGTCTCGAAGTCGTAGTCGGTCGTCTCGAAGATGTCCGGGTCGGCCCAGAACGTGACCGTGGTGCCCGTGCGGTCGGTGGCCTCCTCGCGGCGCAGCGGACCAGTCGGGCGAGAGTGCTCGTAGTCCTGGTGCCAGACCTCCCCGTCGCGGTGAATCTCGACCGACAGGCGGACGGAGAGCGCGTTGACGACCGAGACGCCGACGCCGTGCAGACCGCCGGACACGGAGTAGCCGCCACCGCCGAACTTGCCGCCCGCGTGCAGCGTGGTGAGCACGACCTCGACCGCGGGCCGCTTCTCCACCGGGTGCTCATCGACCGGGATGCCGCGGCCGTTGTCCGTGACGCGCACGCCACCGTCGGCGAGGATCACCACCTCGATGCGGTCGCAGTGCCCGGCGAGCGCCTCGTCGACGGAGTTGTCGACGACCTCGTAGACCAGGTGGTGCAGGCCGCGCTCGCCGGTCGACCCGATGTACATGCCAGGGCGCTTGCGGACCGCGTCGAGCCCCTCGAGGACGGTGATGGCGCTAGCATCGTACTGGACCGGGCTTTCGGCCACCAAGGTGGGCACCTCTCTACAGCGCGCACCGCGGTCCGCGGGCCACGTCGCTGCGTGCCGCGGAACCGCGGTGGTGCGGGTCGTCTCGCGCCCGCGGGCGCGATGTTCCCGACCAGTCTACCGGCCGGAGGGGCCCTGCGGCGGCGCGACGAGGTATCTGTGTGCGCCGTAGCGGCGTCCCAGCCGCTTCCGGACCGCTGGGGCCGACTCCCCCCACGTGCCCCGGGGGGTCGGGACGGTCTGCGGTCGCCCACGCGCCGCGCGCCGCGTTGTCGCCGACCCGCCGACCGGCGCCGCGTGGGCGCGCCGAGACGGGTGCTATCCGTAGGTGTCGCGCGGCCCACGGCCACGCACCGAGAGCCGCCCCTTGCGCCACGACGGCGAGGACGGCCCGAGGACCGTCACCCGGATCACCGTGCCCGGTCCGAGCTCGTCGTTGAGCCGGCGCACGAGTGCCGGAGCGAGCAGCCGGACCTGGGTCGCCCACGCGGTCGAGTCCGCGACGACGGTCAGGACCCCGTCGGCGTACCCGTCGGGGCGGCAGTGCGCGCCGATCTGCTCCCCGACGACCTCATCCCACCGCTCGGTCACGACGCCGACGGCGACCGGCACCTCCCAGCCCCGCTCGGCGAGCAGCCGGGCGACCGCACGGCCCAAGGGCTGCGGGTCGCGGTCGTCGGGGCCCGCGCCGCTGCGCCGGGCGGTCCGCTCACG
>JALYMU010000119.1 GCA_030773595.1 Actinomycetota bacterium
CTACCTCCGGCGTCCCCCGCGCGTAGCGGGCCGACGGCGGGGGCCAGAGCCGGCCGAAGCCGACGGCGAGCAGGCCGCCGAGCACCGTGGCGGCGTAGCCCACGACGAGGACGCCTCGCCACCACGGTGTCGAGGGGCGTGGCGCGAGCGCGGCGGAACCGGGCGCGTACGCCGTCCACCCGCCCCCGTCGCCCAGTGCCGCCGCGGCGGTCACGACGACGACGAACATCCCGAGCAGGACCCGCGCCGGTCCTCGCACGACAACCAGAATCGCGCCGGCCGACAGTACGGCCAACGCCACGGGGACCACCGCGGGACCACCCAGCCGGGGGGCCCGCTCGACCGTCACGCCGGCCGGGATCGACAGCAGGGGCCGGGTCCCGGCGAGGAGGACGAGACCGGCGCCCACCACGACGAGCGCCACCGCGACCCACAGACCGGTGCGGCCGGACAGCGTTCCCAGCAGCCGCCTCACGACACGGCCGGCCGCAGGGTCGCCGCCACCGCGACCGCGCGGAGCACCGCGGCCGCCTTGTTGCGCGTCTCGAGGTCCTCAGCCTCGGGCTGGGAGTCCGCGACCACCCCGGCCCCAGCCTGGACGTAGGCGACGCCGTCGCGCATGACCGCCGTACGGATCGCGATCGCGGTGTCGAGGTCACCGGCGAAGTCGAGATAGCCGACGCACCCGCCGTACAGCCCTCGACGGGTCGGCTCGAGCTCCTCGATGATCTCCATCGCGCGGGGCTTGGGCGCACCGGAGAGCGTGCCGGCCGGAAAGCACGCGGTGAGCGCGTCGAAGGCCGTCCTGCCCTCCGCGAGCCGGCCCACGACGGTAGAGACGATGTGCATGACGTGGGAGTACCGCTCGACGGACATGAAGTCGACGACCTCGACGGTCCCGGGCGCGCAGACCCGGCCGAGGTCGTTGCGTCCGAGATCGACGAGCATGAGGTGCTCGGCGCGTTCCTTCGGGTCGGCGAGCATCTCGGCCGCCAGCGCGGCATCCTCCTCCGGCGTCTCCCCACGCCCGCGGGTCCCCGCGATCGGGTGCAGCATCGCCCGGCCCTCGGTCACCTTGACCAGCGCCTCGGGGCTGGACCCGACGATGTCGAACCCGTCGAAGCGCAGGAGGTACATGTACGGGCTCGGGTTCGTCACCCGGAGCATCCGGTAGACGTCCAGCGGGTCCGCGGCGGTCCCGAGCTGGAAGCGCTGGCTGACCACCACCTGGAACGCCTCGCCGGCGCGGATCTCCTCCTTCGCCTGCTCGACGGCAGCCAGAAAGGCGGGCATCTCCGTGCGCCGCTCATGACGTGGGACCGCGTCGGCGTCGTACGTCGAGACGGTCGCGGGTGCCGGCTGCGCCAGCTCCGTGGTCATCCGCTCGAGCCGGGACACCGCGTCGGCCCACGCCTCGTCGACCCGCTCGTCCGTGTCGTCCCAGTTCACGGCATTGGCGATCAGCAGGATCGACCCGTCGGCGTGGTCGAGCACCGCGAGGTCGGTCGCCAGCATCATGGCGAGGTCTGGCAGGTGCAGGTCGTCCTCGGTGAGCTCCGGGAGGCGCTCCAGCCGCCGGACCGCGTCGTAGGCGACGAACCCGACGAGGCCGCCGGTGAGCGGCGGCAGGTCAGGCAGCCGTGGCGTGTGCAGAAGCTCCAGCGTCCGGCGCAACGCCTCGAGCGGGTCGCCACCGCTGGGCATCCCGACGGGCGGGGTGCCGGTCCAGACCGCCTCCCCGTCGCGTTCGGTCAGGACCGCGGCGGCACGGGCGCCGACGAAGGAGTACCGCGACCACACCCTCCCGTGCTCGGCGGACTCGAGCAGGAACGTGCCCGGCCGGTTCGCCGCCAGCTTGCGGTAGGCGCCCACCGGCGTCTCACCGTCGCCGAGGAGGCGGCGCGTCACCGGTATGACCCGGCGGTCCTTCGCCAGCTGCCGGAACGGCTCGAGGTCCGGGGTCACCGCTCCGCTGCTCATGCCCGGATCTCCAGCGCGAGCGCGTCGAAGCACGTCCGGTCCCCCGTGTGGCACGCGCTGCCGTGCTGGTCGACCTTGAGCAGCACCGTGTCCCCGTCGCAGTCCAGGCGCACCTCGCGGACGAGCTGGACGTGGCCGGACGTGTCGCCCTTGCGCCAGTACGACGAGCGGCTGCGGCTCCAGTACGTCGCGCGGCCGGTCGTGAGCGTGCGGTGCAACGCCTCGTCGTCCATCCACCCGACCATCAGGACCTCGCCGGAGTCCCACTGCTGCGCCACGGCGGGGAACAGGCCGTGCTCGTCGCGTTTGAGCCGCGCGGCGACGGCAGGGTCGAGTCCCGAGGACGGTGGAGTCGCTGGCATGCCGACATTGTGCCGGGGACGTCCAGCGGGTCCGACCGGCGCTTCCGGGCGCGGGCGGCGCTCCGCCGTTCGACTTCGCGTTGCACGGCGCAACGTCAGCTGCGGTGCTGTGCCGACCAGCTCCCGTACAGCCCGGCGTACACCCCTGCACGTTCCACCAGCTCCGCGTGGGTCCCGCGCTCGACGACCCGACCGGCGTCCACGACGAGCACGTCGTCCGCCGCCTCCGCCGTGGACAGCCGGTGCGCGATCGTGACGGACGTGCGGCCGCGGGCCACCTGGTCCAACGCCCGCTGAATCCGCACCTCGGTCGCGGGGTCGACGGCGCTGGTCGCCTCGTCGAGGACGAGCAGGTCGGCGTCGGCGAGGTAGGCGCGGATGAGCGCGACGAGCTGGCGTTCGCCCGCGGAGAGCTGCTCACCGCGCTGACCGACAGCGGTGTCCAGACCGCGCGGCAGCCCGTCGTACCAGTCGCGCAGGCCGACGTCGCCGACGGCGAGCACGAGCTCGTCGTCGGTGGCGGAGGAGCGACCGAGCAGGAGGTTCTCGCGCAACGACGCGTCGAAGAGGAACCCGTCCTGCGGCACCATGACGACGCGTTGGCGCAGCGAGGCGAACCGCACCAGACGCAGGTCCGTGCCGTCGAGCAGCACCCGTCCCGACGACGGGTCCATGAGACGGATGAGCAGTTTGGCGAGGGTCGACTTCCCAGAACCCGTCTCGCCGACGACCGCCACCCGTCGACCCGGCGCGATCTCGAGGTCGACGTCGGACAGCACGGGCGGTCCCCCGGGATAGGCGTAGGAGACCTGCTCGAAGCGGACCCCGACCGGCCCGCGTGGCAGCACTACGCCGTCGGGGCCTGGGTCGGCGACCTCAGGCGCGGTATCGAGGACGCCGAGGACGCGACGCCACCCGGCCACGGCGTTCTGCGCCTCGTTGAGCACCTCGGTGCCGACCTGCACCGGGCCCACGAACAGCGTCACGAGGAACAGGAACGCGAGCAGCTCGCCGACCGTGAGGTCCCCGCCGACGCCGAGCAGGACGCCGACGACGACCACCGCGGCGTTGGCGATGCCGGCGACGACCTCGCCGCTGGAGAAGCTGAGTGCGACAAGGCGCTGTGCGCGGGTGGCGGCAGCCCGCTGCGCGTCGACAGCGGTGTCGATGCGGCGCGCCGTACGGTCCTCGATCCCGTAGGCCCGGACGGTCGAGGCGCCGACGACGGACTCCGACACCGCGGCGAGGACCGCTCCCACGCGCTCGCGCACCGCGCCGTAGGCCTTCGAGACCCTCCGCTGCATCCACCGGATCCCGACGAAGAGTGGAAGGAAGCACGCCCACACGAGGAGGGTGAGCTGCCAGGAGTACAGCGTCATCAGCACGGTCGCGACGACGAGCTGGCCGGTGCTGACGACGAGCAGCACGCCGCCCCATTGCAGGAACTGCGAGATCGTGTCGACGTCACTGGTCACCCGCGACACCAGCGAGCCACGCCGCTCGGCGTTCTGCGTCAGCACCGGCAGGTCGTGCACGTGCCGGAACGCTCGGACCCGCAGCGACGACAGCCCGCCCTCCGCGCTCCGGAACAGCCGGACGTTCATGCGGTAGGCGGCGAGTGCGGTGACCACCACCGCGATGCCGGCGAGCACGACCATGGCCTGGACGTAGGCGACGTCGGGTCCTCCGGGAGCCGTCAGCCCCCTGTCGACGGTCTGCTGCACCGCGACGGGTACGACGACGCGCCCCGCCGTCGCCACCAGCGCGAGCGCGAGCGTGCCCCAGATGCCCTGGAGGAACTCCGGGGTGAGCCGCAGGCCCCGCCGCAGTGTGGCGAGGACGCCTGCGTCGGATGCGGCGGTGACGTCGGCCACGGTGCTCACGCGACCACCTCGCTGCGGCGCGTCTCGGCGGGCACGGTGACGTCGTCGTCACTGCCGACGTCTTCGCCGTCGTCCGCGTCGTACGCCGTCACGAGCGCGCGGTAGCCGTCGCTGCGCTGGAGCAGCTCGGCGTGCGTGCCGCGGTCCACGACGCGTCCGCGCTCGACGTAGACGACCTCGTCGGCGAGCGCGATCGTCGCGCGCCGGTAGGCGACGACGACCACCGTGGAGGGGACGGCGGCAGCCCGCAGCCCGTCGAGGATCGCCGCCTCGACCCGCGGGTCGACCGACGACGTGGCGTCGTCGAGGACGAGCAGGCGCGGCCGCCGGACCAGCGCGCGGGCCAACGCGATCCGCTGGCGTTGCCCGCCGGACAGCGACGTGCCGCGCTCCCCGACGACGGTGTCGAGGCCCTTGGGCAGCCCGCGCACGAACCCGTCCGCCTGCGCGCGGCGCAGCGCCTCCCAGACCTCCTCGTCGTCCACGTCGAGCCCGAGGGTGACGTTGCCGCGGACCGTGTCGTCGAACAAGAACGTCTGCTGCGGGACGAGCGCCGCGGTGGCGGCGACCTCGCCGCGGCGGGCCTCGCGCAGGTCGACCGAGTCGAGCGAGACCCGGCCGGTGGCGGGGTCGACGAGCCGGACCAGCAGCGTCGTCAGCGTCGACTTCCCGGACCCGGTCGGGCCGACGACCGCGACCGTGCGGCCCGGCTCGACGGCGAAGCTGACGTCCCGGAGCACGTCGGTGTCGTCGTAGCCGAAGCCGACGCCGTGCAGCTCCAGCAGCGCGGGAGCGGTCCCGGTCGCCAGCGCCGCCTCGCCGTAGTCGAGCGCTCCGCCGGCGTCGAGCACGCGACTCACCCGGTCGTAGCCGACGACGCTGCGTGGCATCTCACCGAGGACCCAGCCGATCGCGCGGACCGGAAAGGCCAGAAGCGTGATCAGGTAGGCGACCTGCACGAGCTCGCCGGGTGCGATCGAACCCGACTCGACGCGGCGTACGCCGATCAGCAGCGCGGCGAGCACGGCAAGGTGTGGAAGCGCCTCCAGCAGCGGGTCGAACGTCCCGCGGACCCGGCCGACCGCGATCTGCGCGTCGCGCAACTCCTCCGCGGCGCGCCGGAACCGAGCGGTCTCCTCGGCCTCCCGACCGAGGGTCTTCACGACGAGCGCGCCGTCGAAGCTCTCGTGCGCGACACCGCTGACCTCAGCCCGCAGCTGCTGCGCGCGCGTGGCGATCGGGGACAGCCTGCGCTGGTAGACGACGTTGAGGGCGAACACCGCGGGGAACAGGCACAGCCCGACAATCCCGAGCACCGGGTCGGTGGCAAGCATCGCTGCCACGGCCGCGAGGATCATGACGATCACACCCACGGCCATGGGCAGCGGCGCGATGGGGTACCAGATGGCCTCGACGTCGGCGTTGGCGTTCGACAGCAGCTGGCCCGTCGGGTGGCGCTGGTGCCAGGCGAGCGGGAGGCGGAGGTACTGGCGGGTCACCCGGCGCCGGTAGGTCGCCTGGAGCCGGAACTGCATCACGCCGCCGCACAGGCGTCGCGCGAGGATGCCCGCGGCCTTGAGCAGCGAGACCGCGACGACGGCGAGGGCCGCGACGGCAAGCGCTCCCGCGGTCGTGCGTCCCTCGCGGAAGGCCGGGACGACCACCCGGTCGGTGACCTCCCCGACGACCCACGCCTGACCGACCGTCATCGCGCCGTAGACCGCGCTGCCCCCGACGGCCACGGCGAAGATGCCCGGCTCCTCGCGTACGGCGATCCCCAACACCCGGAACCCGCGCCGCAGCACGTCGGACCGGACAGCGTGCACCTCGTCGACCACCCGCTACCTCCCGGCGTCCAGCCTCCCTCAAGGATCGCCGGCTGTCATATTCGATCGGGACGGGTGTCCCTTACGGCGCCGGCGCCACCCATCCGTCGCACGCGGTCGTCGTGAGGCGCCGGTCGTGGCAAGGGAGGCAGGATGACCGTCATGACCTCCTTCGCCCGCGACGAGCGCCTCGCCCTCGCCGACCTGCTCGACGACTTCGGCCCCGACGCGCCGACGCTGTGCGAGGGCTGGACCACCCGCGACCTCGCCGCCCACCTTGTCCTCCGTGAGCGGCGCCCCGACGCCGCGCCGGGCATCGTGGTCCCCGGGTTGTCGATGTGGACGCGACGCGTGCAGGACGGCGTCGCGTCCCGCCCGTACGACGAGACGGTGCACGCGATCCGCACCGGACCGCCGCGGTGGTCGCCGTTCCGGCTCCCGGGCATGGACGAGTCCGCGAACTTCATCGAGTACCTCGTCCACCACGAGGACGTACGCCGGGCGCAGCAGGGGTGGCTGCCGCGGCCGTTCGACGCGGGGACCGAGGACGCGGTGTGGGCCCGGCTCCGCGGCATGGCGCGCCTGCTGCACCGTCGGGTCCCGGTGGCGATGGTGCTGCGCCGCGCGGGCGGGGACGCCTCCGGGGCGCCACAGGAGGTACGGGCCGGCGGCAAGCGCGGCGAGGTGGTGGTGTCCGGCGCCCCCGTCGAGCTGCTGCTCTACTCCTTCGGCCGCGAGGAGGCCACCGACGTGACCGTCGAGGGAGACCCGGCCGCCGTGGAGCTCGCCCGCAGCGCCCGGCGAGGGCTGTGACCGGAGACCCGCGGCCTGGCTGCGCTCCGGGAGCGCGGTCGAACCTGCCGCCCTGATGCCGCTGGCGTGGCCGGCGTCGGGAGGATGTCATGGGGCGGTACGCCGAGCAGGTCCTCCCTCGGCTTGTCAACCCGGTGATGGACAACCCGACGGTCCGCGAGGTCCGTGTGCGCGTCTGCGCGCGGGCGACGGGTCGTGTCCTCGAACTGGGCGCGGGCTCGGGCCTCAATCTCGGGCACCTGCCGTCCTCGCTGACCTCGCTCCACCAGGTTGAGCCGTCCAGCGTCGCGCGCAGGCTCGCGGAGCCGAGGATCCGCCGGTCCGCCGTACCGGTCCGGCACGCGGGCCTCGACCGGCAGCGACTGGACGTGCCCGACCGCAGCTTCGACACCGTCCTGTGCACGTTCACGCTGTGCACGATCCCCGACGCCGCGGCCGCCCTGCGAGGCCCACCGGGTGCTCGTGCCGGGCAGACGGTTCCTCTTCGCCGAGCACGGGCTCGCGCCCTATGTCGGTGTGGTGGGGTGGCAGCGGCGTCTGGAACCGATGCAGCGACGCCTCGCCGGGGGTGTCACCTGACACGTCGGGTCGACGAGCTCGTCGCGGCCTTCGGGCTGGTCGTCGAGGACATGTCACGGGCCTACGCACCGGGCCAGCCACGGCCCTTCGCCTACCTGTACGAGGGGTGCGCCCGGCGGTCGGGCTGAGCGCTGGGCACCGTGACGCGGCCCGGCGCACCGCGGCGGCGGCTCCACCGCCCGCGAATCCTCTTGCCCGACACGGGACGCGTCCGTACCGTCCCGGCGTGCACATCAGACCGGCCGAGCCCGACGACTGGGCCCGCATCTGGCCCTTCTATGCGCAGATCGTGTCCGCCGGGCAGACCTACGCCTTCCCCGACCCGCCCGAGCCGGAGACAGGCCGGGAACTGTGGATGGAGTCCCCGCCGGGGCTCACGGTCGTCGCGGTCGACGACGACATCGTCCTCGGCTCGGCCAAGATGGCCCCAACCGTCCGGGCAGGGGGCGGCACGTCGCCACGGCCAGCTTCATGGTCGACCCTGCGCACGGGCGACGAGGGCTGGGACGGGCGCTCGGCGAGTACGCCCTCGCGTGGGCCCGCGACGGCGGCTACCGCAGCATGCAGTTCAACGCCGTCGTCGAGACGAACGTCGCCGCCGTCGGACTGTGGCACTCCCTCGGCTTCGAGGTTCTCGCCACTGTGCCGGAGGCCTTCGACCACCCACGCCACGGTCTGGTCGGGCTGCATGTGATGTTCCGCAGGCTCTGAGGAGCCGTCAGCACACGCCGTACCACACGTCCCGGCGGCTGCGGTATCCCCCGAATTCCAGCCAGAGATCGCCCGAACTACCCCTACAGTCTCGTCGCAATCCGGGCGATCCTCGTCATACAGCACCCGCTGACCCCGGCCCACGCCGGTCGGGGCCTCGGCGCGCACGCGCATCCTCGTCGCGTCGGCGCCTCCAGGTACCGCACGAAAGGCACTCATGCGTTCCCTCTCGGTCGTCGGCATCGCCGCCCTGGCTGCCGGCCTCGTCACCGCCGGAACCGCCGCAGCCGCCCCTGCGCCTGCCGACCCGGGTCCGCAGCGG
>JALYMU010000120.1 GCA_030773595.1 Actinomycetota bacterium
CCACCAGGTGGCGCAGGCCGGCGAGTGGTTCGACGCGTCGACGGCGGGCGGCCGCAAGGCCCGCGACCTCGTCCTGACGGGCCGGCGGCACCTGCTCGCGCCCCAGGTCCTGCTCCTCATGGCCCGCCTGGCGTGCGTCTACGGCACCCCGGTCGGGCGCCCGGCCGCCGCTCCTGCAGGCGACGTCGAGGCGTCCCTGCGGGAGGCGATGCTCGTCCTCGCGCACCACGTCGGAGCCGTGCGCCGCGACGCCGACCGCGCCGCCGCGGCGGGCGGCCCGCTCGTGCTCGGCGGCCAGGACGTGACCGTGTTCGAGGTCGGGCTGGTCGCGAACCTGCTTCTGAACCGGACGCCGTACCCGCTGAGCGCGTTCGACCGGTTCGAGCGGCGGTGGCGCGAGATCCCCGGCGAGCACGCCGGCGCCCCGCAGATCGTCGACCTCGCGGACGAGTACGAGGCCGCGACCGGCGTCCCGCTCAACGATCTCGCCGTCGTCGCCGTCTGCCTGTGGTCCCGGACCGTCACCGAGTCCGGGCCGATCGTGCCGCCGGGCTACCTCGACGGCCTCGGCCTCGGACCCGAACGGACGGACCGCGTCCTCGCTCTCATCGCCGACACCCCGCAGGGGATCGCCAAGCGGTCCCTCGCCGCCGCCGCGTCCAACCTGGACCCCGAGTACGACACCGGCCTGTTCGGGCAGACGCCCGTCGTCCGGCTCGCGAACGGCGGGCTCGTCGTCGTCAGCCCCGTGCTGCTCCTGGAACGGGCGTTCGGCTGGCTGCCCGCCTACGACATGCAGAGCGGCTTCAACCGGACCGGCGGGCCCGACGGCCGCAAGCGCGCCGAACGCGCCCTGGCGTGCCTGCGGAAGACCACCGAGATCCACGCCGTCGAGACCCTCGCCGCCGCAGCCGCTGCCGGCCCAACGCCCGGCAAGGCGTACGGCGAGGACCGCGTCCAGAAGGCGTACGGCACCGCCAGGCCGAATGCCGATGCCGCCGTCGCCTGGCCCGGCCACTGGATCGCCGCAGAGGCGTCGTCCCGGCAGACCCCCCGGTCCGTCGCCGGCGCCGCGTCCGCCCGCGACCTGCTCGACCACCTCAACAAGGGCGCCGTCATCAAGGCACGCCAGCTCGACGCCACGATCGCCGCCATACGCGCCGACGAGACCGCCCTCACCGGCCAGCCCCCGCAGCCCGGCCCCCGACGGTTCTGGCCCGTCCTGATCGTCCCGGACGGCTTCCCCGCGACCCCGCTCACCATGAGCCGCCTGCACAGGATGATCGCCGACGCCGGGCTGCTCGCCGACCCGGACACCGCCCGGCTCGTCGTTGTCGACAACGAGACCCTCGAAGCGGTCGAAGCCGTCGCCGACAACGGAGGACCGCCACTCCCGGTCCTGCTCGACCAGCACGCCAAGTCCGGCCGGGCCGACTACGCCTTCAAGGACTGGCTACTGATCACCAGGCCCACCGTCCGGCCCACGCGGCGGATCACCGACCGGTGGGACCGCGGGTTCGGGCCCGCCATCCAGGCCCTCGACGCGGCAGCCGGCGGCGAGAAGGAGCCGGCGCCGGAGCACCGCTGATCCTGCGCGCAGCATCCGCACGGCCCTGCTACCGCTCGTCATCGGCCGATCAGCAACCGCCTGAGGCGCCGCCTGCGAAAGAGCGACGCGTCCTAGCTACATCCGTTCATCGGCATGAGAGCTCACGCTTCTCGGCCAGGAACGCTCTGTTTCGACGGACACCGACCGCCGTGATCGCACCCGCCCCGTAAGCCGCAACGTCCGCCACGGTGCCAGTAGCAGTCTGCGAGCGCTGCTAGACGATCTGGAGGAGTCCGTCTGTCGGCTTTTCGCCCTGCCCGGCGACGTCAGATGCTGCTGCGGCGAGGCGGCTCACGGCTTCCTGCAGCACGTCCGGGCGGTGCGTGTAGGGCAGTCGTAGGCGGTCGTCGAGCGCGTATCCGGTGCTGAAGCGGGGACCGGCCGCGAGTCGCAGACCGTGCTCGCTGGCGGCGGCCGCGATCGCCGTGGAGCATCGTGACGGCAGCTTGCACCACAGGACGAGCCCTCCAGTTGGGAGCAGGAATTGCCAGTCCGGCAGGTGCTCGTGCAACGCGTCGGCAAGGGCCGCTTGTTGCTCGCGCAGCCGCTGGCGGTGTGTCTGCAGCGCTTTGTCGGCGCCGTCGAGCAGGTGGCAGGCGGCCAGCTGCTCGACTGCTGGCCCGGACATGTGGGTGCCGGCCGCGATCGCGGTCAGGCGCGCGATGGTGGGAAGATCTGCGCGGACCCAGCCGATCCGCATGCCGCCCCAGAACGCCTTGCTCAGGCTGCCGACGGAGATGTGTCCGGGGTCGTAGGCGGCGAGGGGCGTGGGCGGTGCGGCGTCGAGCCCGAGTTCGAGGTTCGTCTCGTCGACGACGGCGAGCGCTCCGGCCGTGTGGAGGGCGAGGGTGAGCCGCTCGCGCGCTGAGGCGTCGAGCAGCAGCCCGGTCGGGTTGTGGAAGTCCGGCATGAGGTAGGCGGCTGCGACCGGGGTCTGCCGCAGGGCGGCTTCGACCGCCTCCAGCCACCGTTCGGGGTCGGCGGCGTCGAGAGCGACGGGGACAGGGCGGGCGCCGAGGGCGCGGGCGGCGTCCAGGGCGTTGGGGTAAGTGGGCTGGTCAATGAGCAGCCGGTCCGCGCGTCGCAGCAGCGCCTGGAACGTGATGCTGATCGCGTGGAGTGCGCCGCCGGTGACCAGGACCTGCTCCGGCGTGGTCGGCAGCCCGCGGGCTGTGTAGCGGTTGGCGATGCGCGCGCGCAGCTCCGGCAGGCCGGCCGGGGAGTAGCCGTGCGAGGGCAGCAGCCGCGGAAGGTCCTGCAGCGCCGCCGCGAACGCGGCCGGGACTTCAGGCGGCGCGGGCGGGGCCGCGTGCGCCAGGTCGATCACGCCGTCGTCGGCCGGAGCGGGCACCCACGCCGCCGGCTGTGACCCAGTCGGCAGCGCGGTCCACGTCCCGGCACCCTGACGCGCGCTGGCCCAGCCGTCCTCGCGCAGCCGGGCGTACGCGGAGCTAATAGTGACGCGACTGAGCCCCAGCGCTGCGGCGAGCTCGCGTTCTGCGGGCAAGTGCGCGCCGACCGGCAGCCGACCGTCAGCGACCAGAAGCCGCATCTGAGACGCGAGCGCGGCGTAGCGCGGCTGCCGCCCATCGGAGAGGTCGCCGAGCATCGACGCCAGCCGGTGCGCCGAGACCCTGTCCATGCCACTCCTTGTCTATTGGCACTACGTGGCCCGTTTGTATCGGGCCAATCGTCAGGCAAGGTACTCCCATGCCTTGGCCCGTTCGCCCCGCCCGACGACCGTCTCGCCTCCCGCGCCGCCTGGTCCAGCTCTACGTCGGCCTGGTCCTGTACGGGGTGTCGATGGCGCTGATGGTGCGCTCGTCGCTGGGTGTCATGCCGTGGGACGTGCTGCACCAGGGCCTGGCCCGGCAGCTCGGCTGGTCCCTCGGCCTGGTGACGATCGCGGTCGGCGCCGTCGTGCTGCTGGGATGGATCCCGCTGCGCGAGCGGCCCGGCCTCGGGACGATCAGCAACGTCTTCGTGATCGGGCTCGCAGTCGACGCCGCGCTAGCAGTGCTCACGACCCCGTCGGGCCTGTCCGGCCGGATCGCCCTCGCCGCCGGTGGGATCGCGCTGAACGGCGTCGCGACCGCCGCCTACATCGGCGTACGCCTCGGGTCCGGGCCACGCGACGGCCTGATGACCGGGCTGGTCCGCCGCACCGGCGGGTCGGTCCGCCTCGTCCGCACTGGTATCGAGGCTGCCGTCGTCGTCACCGGCTGGCTGCTGGGCGGGACGTTGGGAGTCGTGACGGTCCTGTACGCCATCGCCATCGGCCCGATCGTGCACGCGCTGCTGCCCCGCTTCACCGTCGACCTCCCGCCGCCGGCCGCGCCAGCGGCCGAGCCCGCGCCCGCACCGACCGGAATAACCACGGTCCCGAGCAACACGATCGCGACCTGAGGCCGGCCAGTGGAGATCAGCCAGTCGAGCAAGCTCGCAGGCGTCTGCTACGACATCCGCGGACCAGTGCTCGAACATGCCCGTCGCCTGGAGGAGCAGGGCCATCGGGTCCTCAAGCTCAACACCGGCAACCCGGCCGCCTTCGGCCTGTTCGCGCCGGACGAGCTGCTGGTCGACGTCGTCCGCCACCTGCCCGACGCGCAGGGCTACGGCGACTCCAAGGGGCTGCTGTCCGCCCGGAGAGCGGTCGTCCAGTACCACGCCAGCAAGGGCATAGAAGGCGCCGACGTCGACGACGTCTATCTCGGCAACGGCGTCTCCGAGCTGATCGTGATGAGCCTTCAGGCGCTGCTCGACGACGGCGACGAGGTCCTCATCCCCGCCCCGGACTATCCGCTGTGGACCGCGGCGACCCGCCTGTCGGGCGGGGTCCCGGTGCACTACCTGTGCGACGAACAGGCCGAATGGTGGCCCGACCTAGGCGACCTGGCCAGCAAGATCACTCCCCGGACGCGCGCGCTCGTCGTCATCAACCCGAACAACCCGACAGGCGCGGTGTACCCGCGCGAGGTGCTGCAGGGCCTGGTCGAGCTGGCGCGCCTACACGGGCTCGTGCTGCTGTCCGACGAGATCTACGACAAGATCCTGTACGACGGCGTCGAGCACATCAGCACCGCGACTCTCGCCCCCGACGTGCTGTGCCTGACCTTCAACGGTCTGTCCAAGGCATACCGGCTCGCCGGGCTCCGTTCAGGCTGGATGGTGCTGTCCGGACCGACCAGCCACGCCCGCGGCTACATCGAGGGCCTCGACATCCTCGCCAACATGCGGCTGTGCCCAAACGTCCCGTCACAGCACGCCATCGCGACCGCGCTCGGCGGGCACCAGAGCATCTACGACCTGACCGGGCACGGCGGCCGGCTACTCGCCCAGCGCGACCGGACATGGCAGCTGCTCAACCAGCTCCCTGGGGTCAGCTGCGTCAAGCCCGCCGGCGCGCTCTACTGCTTCCCCCGGCTCGACCCGTCCGTCCACCACGTCCTCGACGACCAGAAGCTCGTGCTCGACCTGCTCATCGAGGAGCGGATCCTGCTCGTGCAGGGCACCGGCTTCAACTGGCCCCGCCCAGACCACGTGCGAGTCGTGACACTGCCGCCGGTTCCGGATCTGGAGCAAGCCGTCCAGCAGCTCGGCGCGTTCCTACATCGCCGCAACAGCC
This sequence comes from Actinomycetota bacterium, assembly GCA_030773595.1. Taxonomy (GTDB): domain Bacteria; phylum Actinomycetota; class Actinomycetes; order JALYMU01; family JALYMU01; genus JALYMU01. Next base: position 5,235 of record JALYMU010000120.1, read on the forward strand.
GTCCGTGACGGCCGGCCGCGGGCACCCCGGGTCCTACTGGCAGTAGCCCGTACTCCCTGGCTGCGGCGGAGCCCAAAGCCAGGACATAGGGATAGCTGATGTTGAGTAATAGTCAAGACCTGTGGATCGGCGTGTCACGCGACTTGCTGATTGCCATCTGATTCGTCGGGTCGTTCGACGAGCTTGCCGTTGGTGAAGGTCGCGCCGGCGCGGACGAGAGCGACGAGGTGCGGTGCGTTCACCGCGCGCCAGCGGGCCTGCGCGGACTCGATGAGCTTGAACGCCATCGCGACGCCGGCCGCGCGCGAGCCGGGGCCTTTGGTGACGCGCTGCCGGAGCCGG
>JALYMU010000121.1 GCA_030773595.1 Actinomycetota bacterium
GCTTCCTCGTCAACGACAGCGGGGCGGCGGTGCCCGCGATGGCGCTGGTGGTCGCCGTGCCGGCCACCGTCGCGGTCGCGGCGCGTCATCGACCGGAGCACCTCGGCGCCCGTTAGAATGGCCTCCCGTGCAGCGGGCCCGCCGGGCCCGCTCCGAGCACGGGGAGCCGGTTGTATGAGGCCATTGGCACGAGCGACCGAGACCTGCCACCTGTTCGTCACCGGGGGCGTCGCCTCGTCGCTCGGCAAGGGCCTGACCGCCAGCTCGCTGGGTCGCCTGCTGAAGGCCCGCGGGCTGCGGGTCACCATGCAGAAGCTCGACCCGTACCTCAACGTCGACCCCGGAACGATGAACCCGTTCCAGCACGGCGAGGTGTTCGTCACCGACGACGGCGCCGAGACCGACCTCGACGTCGGGCACTACGAGCGCTTCCTCGACGTACCCCTGCACGGCTCGGCCAACGTCACCACGGGTCAGGTCTACAGCTCGGTCATCAGCAAGGAGCGGCGCGGGGAGTACCTCGGCGACACCGTCCAGGTCATCCCGCACATCACCAACGAGATCAAGACGCGCATCCGCCAGATGGGCGGGGACGACGTCGACCTCGTCATCACCGAGATCGGCGGCACGGTCGGCGACATCGAGTCGCTGCCGTTCCTCGAGGCCGCGCGCCAGGTCCGCCACGACGTCGGGCGGGACAACGTGTTCTTCCTGCACGTGTCGCTCGTGCCCTACATCGGCCCGTCCGGCGAGCTCAAGACCAAGCCCACGCAGCACTCGGTCGCGGCGCTGCGCTCCATCGGCATCCAGCCCGACGCGGTCGTGTGCCGCTCGGACCGGGACATCCCGGCGGGCGTCAAGCGCAAGATCTCGCTGATGTGCGACGTCGACGAGGAGGCCGTGGTCGCCGCGGTCGACGCGCCGAGCATCTACGACATCCCGAAGGTGCTCCATTCCGAGGGCCTGGACGCCTACGTCGTGCGCCGGCTCGGGCTGCCGTTCCGCGACGTCGACTGGACCGACTGGGACGAGCTTCTCCGCCGGGTGCACAAGCCGGCGAACTCGGTCACGGTGGCGCTGGTCGGCAAGTACGTCGACCTGCCCGACGCCTACCTCTCGGTCACCGAGGCCTTGCGCGCGGGCGGGTTCGCCAACGACTGCCGTGTCGACCTGCGCTGGGTCGCCGCGGACGAGTGCCGCTTCCCGGAGGGGGCGGCGGCCCACCTCGACGGCGTCGACGCGGTGTGCATCCCCGGCGGCTTCGGCGTACGCGGCATCGAGGGCAAGCTCGGCGCCGTGCGACACGCCCGTGAGGCGCGCATCCCCGTGCTCGGTCTCTGCCTCGGACTGCAGTGCATGGTGATCGAGTACGCCCGCAACGTCGCCGAGGTGGCGGACGCGAACTCCACGGAGTTCGACGAGTCCTGCGCCAACCCGGTCATCGCCACCATGGCCGACCAGCGCGACGTGATCTCCGGCGAGCGCGACATGGGCGGGACGATGCGCCTGGGCCTCTACCCCGCGAAGCTCGCCAACGGCTCGATCGTCCGCGAGATGTACGGCGAGCCCTACATCGAGGAGCGCCACCGGCACCGCTACGAGGTCAACAACGCCTACCGCGCCAAGGTCGAGGCCGCGGGGCTCGTCTTCTCCGGCACGTCTCCGGACGGGCGCCTGGTGGAGTTCTGCGAGCTGCCGCGAGAGGTGCACCCCTACTTCGTCGCGACGCAGGCGCACCCGGAGTTCCGGTCCCGACCCACCCGGGCGCACCCGCTGTTCCGTGGCCTGGTCGCCGCCGCGCTGGCGCGCCGGTCCGGTGTCGACGCCGCCGAGCTGACCGTGGGTAGCGCCCGTGTCTGATGCTCCGGGGGTCGACATCGTCGACGAGCGCGTCGAACCCAAGGTCCTGTCCTCGGAGGTCCTCCACGAGGGACGGATCTGGGACGTCCGCTGCGACGTCGTCGAGCTCGAGGACGGTCAGCAGGTCACGCGCGAGGTGATCGTCCACCCGGGCGCCGTCGGCGTGATCGCACTCGACGACCGGGACCGGGTCCTCCTCGTCCGCCAGTACCGCCACCCGGTCAGCGCCTACCTCTGGGAGCCGCCGGCCGGACTGCTCGACGTCCCCGGCGAGCCCGCCCTCGAGTGCGCCCGCCGGGAGCTGTTCGAGGAGGCGGGCTACCGCGCACGGGAGTGGCACGTGCTCGTGGACTTCTTCAACTCCCCCGGCGGCAACACCGAGGTCTTCCGCTGCTTCCTCGCCCGGGGCCTGACACGCGTCGAGGAGGCCCAGCGCCACGTCGGTGAGGGGGAGGAGCGGGACATGCCGACGGCCTGGCTGGCGCTGGACGACGCGGTGGAGCGGGTGCTCGACGGCCGCCTACACAACCCCACCGCTGTGGCGGGGATCCTCGCCGCGCACGCAGCGCGGGCCGGTGGCTGGCGGAAGCTCCGGTCCGGCGACGAGCCGTGGCCGGACCGCCCCGAGCACGGTTGAATCGGCGATACTCGGGCGAAAGGTCATTCCCAGAGCCGGAAGCGAGATCAACGGCCGATGATCGTGGACCCCGTAGGCCGCAGGCGTTTCCTCTCCACCCTCGCCGGCATCCCGCTCGCGGCGGTGGCGGCGCGCGCCAGGTTCGCCGTGACGGAGCCTGCGGCCGCAGCGACCGCGGACGACGTCTCCGGCGCGGAGCCGTCGCTCCTCCCCGTCGCGACGTTGCCGACCGGGGTGACGCGGACGTGGCTGGCGCCTCAGCTGTGGGGAAATCGCCTCGCCGACTGGCGGCTGACCGGCGGCCGGATCGAGGCGCTGACCTCCGGTGCCGGTGGCCGTACGGTCGCGGTCCTCACCCGTGAGGTCGTGGCGGGTTCCGTCGGCGGCACGCTGTCCGTGCGTACGGGGACGCTGGCCGGAGGCGGTGGTCTCAGCGGCTTCGTCCTCGGGACCGGCGGCAACCAGCCCGACGGCAGCCCCCCGCTGGACTGGCGGGGCGCGGCGCTCGTCATGGGCCCCTCGGGCCATGGCGGAGGCCTGCTCGCCGTCTACGAACGCGACGGGCATGTGCGCTTCCGTGAGCACACCGACGAGGCCAACCCGTGGGCATTCGCGCCGCGCCCGGTGAGCGCGCGCAGCGGCCCCGCACCGGCACGGACCACCACCGAGGACGTCACTCTCCGGCTGGACATCGTGTCGCGCGGCGACGGAACCATGGACGTCGTCCTCACCGCCCGCCGCACGGACAACGCGGCGCTGCTGTCGACGGCGACCCTGACCCGCGTGCCCGACGCCGTCGTGGTCGGCGGCGTGTCGCTGATCTCCTCGCCGTACGCCGGGGTCGTCGGCGCCCGGCACTGGTTCCGCGACCTGCGTTCCGGCGGGGCGAAGCTCGCCGTACGCGCTGAGCGCAGTGCCGGTCCGGTGCTCGGGACGCTCTACTCCCTCAACGGCTCGGTCCTCAAGCTGACCGCGCAGCTCATGCCCATCGGCACGACGGACCCGCAGCAGGTCCTGCTCCAGCTGCGCCCGGCGGGGACCTCGACGTGGCAGGCGGGCCAGACGGCGACGGTCGGTGCGGGCTACACGGCGCTGTTCCGCATCGACGGCTGGGACGCGGGCAAGGACTGGGACTACCGCGTCTCTTATGCCGTCGGAACCGCTCAGCAGGCGCACTACGACGGCATGATTCGGCGGGACCCCGTCGACGGGCCGCTCGACATCGCGATGGTCAACTGCACCATCCACTCCTACCGCCCGCTGGACACGAAGAGCAGCGGCGCCCCGCGGCTGCCCGAGGAGAGCCACCTCGGGCTCTACACCCGGCGCAACCTCTACTTCCCGTACGACGAGATGGTCCGCAACATGCGCCTGCGGCGTCCGGACATGCTCGTCGCCTTCGGCGACCAGTTCTACGAGCACCGGCCGACGCGAACCGAGCGGACGAACAAGCCGCTGCTGGACTTTCTCTACCGCTACTACCTCTGGCTCTGGTCGTTCCGGGAGGTCACCCGCGACACGCCGACCATCTGCCTGGTCGACGACCATGACGTCTACCACTCCAACCTGTGGGGCTGGTCCGGGCGGGCCGCACCCAACGCCAGCCAGACCCAGGGCGGCTACGTCATGCCGGCCTCGTGGGTCAACACCGTGCAGCGGGTCCAGTGCGGGCACAACCCCGACCCCTATGACCCGACGCCGGTGCTGCAGGGGATCACGGTCTACTACGGCGCGTTCAGCTACGGCGGGGTCAGCTTCGCGGTCCTCGAGGACCGCAAGTTCAAGAACACCAACCAGTCCGGCTTGGACGAGTCGGGCGCCAAGCTGCCCGAGCCGCGCGACCTGCTCGGCGCGCGGCAGGAGGCCTTCCTCGACGCCTGGGCCCGGATGCACCCGGGCGCGCCGAAGGTCGCCCTGACCCAGACGGTGTTCGGCTGCCTGATGACGGACAAGGACGGCCGTCTCCGGGCCGACGCCGACGCCAACGGCAGCCCCGCGGCGGCGCGCCGGCGCGCGGTGACGCTGCTGCGCACGGCCCGCGCGCTCGTGCTCTCCGGTGACCAGCACCTGGCCTCGCTGGTGCGCCACGGCGTGGACGCCTTTACCGACGGGCCGGTGCAGTTCACCGGCCCGGCCGGTGGGACGGCCTGGCAGCGGTGGTTCCAGCCCTCTCGGACGTTTCCCAACGCCCGTCCCGGCGTCCCCTACACCGGTGACTGCACCGACGTCTACGGCAACCGGATGCGTGTCCTCGCGGTGGCGAACCCGATCGTCACGCTGGCCGAGCTGCGCACCGTCGACTCCAGCACGAACAACGTCGGGGACCCCGCGCTCAAGCGCGAGGGCTACGGCATGGCTCGCATCGACCACACCTCCCGCGAGTGCACGCTCGAGTGCTGGTCGGCGTCGGCCGTGCCCGGCTCGGCGGACAAGCAGTACGACGGCTGGCCCTACACGGTCGGCTTCGACGAGCTCTGAGCGCGCGTCCGGGTGAGGCCGAGCTGGCGCAGCTCCAGCTCGGCGATGCGTGCGGCGGCCGCGGGCTCGCCGGCCTGCCACGCGCGGGGCACGCC
>JALYMU010000122.1 GCA_030773595.1 Actinomycetota bacterium
CGGCGTGCGCGGCTGCGCACGCCGTCGCCGCACGTCTGGGGACGGGGGTCGCGGCCCTGATCAACCTCCTCAACCCTCAGATGGTGATCTTCGGTGGCAACCTCGCGCCCGTGGTCGCCGTGGGGGAGGAAGACCTGCACGCCGCCATCCACGTGAGAGCACTGGCGGCGCCGCGGATGCAGGTCCGTCTCGCGCTGCCGGCCCTCGGCGGGGACTCCACCCTGCTCGGCGCGGCCGAGCTCGCCTTCGAGCCACTGCTGCGCGACCCGTTCGGCGCGCTGGCGGCGTCCGCGGTGTGAAGCTGCTGTGCAGATCCGGCGCCGAGAGCTCGTCCGGATGGGTGGACTGCGGGGCCCTTCCCTAGACTGGGGCCCGCGGGCCCTCGCGGCCCGTGGGTGCCCGGGACGGGGCCCGAAGCCGCGCGTGGGTGACGAGCCCCGGCGCCTGGACGCGGAGGGTCTCGTGGGGCTGCTCGACGACATCCGGGGTCCGCAGGACCTGCGCGACCTCGGTCCCGAGGAGCTTCGCCGGCTGGCCGCCGAGATCCGCCGGTTCCTGGTGACGTCGGTGGCGCGCACCGGCGGACACCTCGGACCGAATCTCGGCGTCGTGGAGCTCACCCTCGCGCTGCACCGCGTCTTCGACAGCCCGCGGGACACGCTCGTGTTCGACACAGGCCACCAGTCCTACGTGCACAAGATCCTCACCGGTCGTCGTGAGGCGTTCGACAAGCTCCGTCGCCGGGGCGGGCTGTCCGGCTACCCCAGCCGGCGCGAGTCGCCGCACGACGTGGTCGAGAACTCCCACGCCTCCACATCGCTGTCCTGGGCCGACGGCATCGCGCGCGCCTACCGGCTTCGTGGGGAGTCCGGCCGGCACGTCGTCGCGGTCATCGGCGACGGGGCGCTGACCGGCGGCATGGCGTGGGAGGCGCTCAACAACATCGCCGCCGCACCGGACCTGCCGCTGGTGATCGTGGTCAACGACAACGAGCGCTCCTACGCGCCGACCATCGGTGGGCTGGCGCACCACCTCTCCACGCTGCGCACCACCCGGGGCTACGAACGGTTCCTCGAGTGGGGCAAGACGGTCCTCGGCCGCACGCCGGTCGTCGGCGGCCCGATCTACGACACGCTGCACGGCGTGAAGAAGGGCATCAAGGACATCGTCGCGCCGCAGGGGATGTTCGAGGACCTGGGCCTGAAGTACGTCGGGCCGGTCGACGGCCACGACGTCGAGGCGGTGGAGCACGCACTGCGCCGCGCGCGGGCGTACGGCTCCCCCGTGATCGTGCACGTCATCACGACCAAGGGCCAGGGCTACGCTCCGGCGGAGCTGGACGAGGCCGACCGATTCCACGCGGTCCGCATCATCGACCCGGACACCGGTCAGCCGCTGCGCGCCGCTGGCGCAGACTGGACGTCCGTCTTCGCCGAGGAGATGCTCGCAGTGGGGCGGGAGCGCCCCGAGGTCGTCGGCATCACCGCCGCCATGTGCATCCCGGTCGGCCTCGACCGCTTCGCCGCCGCGCACCCGGATCGGGTCTTCGACGTCGGGATCGCCGAGCAGCACGCGGTGACCGCTGCCGCCGGCATGGCGCTCGGCGGGCTCCATCCGGTCGTCGCCGTCTACGCCACCTTCCTCAACCGTGCCTTCGACCAGGTCCTCATGGACGTCGCGCTGCACGAGGCAGCCGTGACGTTCGTGCTCGACCGGGCGGGTGTGACGGGGGAGGACGGCGCCAGCCACAACGGCATGTGGGACATGTCGATGCTGGCCCTCGTGCCCGGGCTGCGCATCGCAGCCCCGCGCGACGCCGCGACACTGCGCGCCGAGCTGCGCGAGGCGCTCGACGTCGACGACGCACCGACCGTGGTCCGCTTCCCCAAGGGGTTGGTGCCCAACGACGTGCCCGCGCTGGAGCGGGTCGGGACAGTCGACGTGCTCGCGCGCCGGGGCGAGCGGGACGTGCTCATCGTCGCCGTCGGGTCGCTGGTCCCCATGTGCCTCGACGTCTCGACGCGGCTGAGCGCACAGGGGATCGGCGTCACGGTCGTGGACCCACGCTGGGTGAAGCCGCTGGACCCGGCGCTGGTCGAGATGGCGGCGGCGCACCGGCTCGTCGTGGTCGTCGAGGATAACGTGCGCGTCGGGGGCGTGGGGGCGGCGATGGCGCAGGCGCTGCGGGACGCGCAGGTCGCCACGCCGGTGCGCGACTTCGGGATCCCCCCCCGCTTCCTCGACCACGGGACGGTCGCCGAGGTGCGAGCCGACATCGGCCTCACCGCGCAGGAGATCTCACGGTCGGTCGTCGAGACGGTCGCCCGCCTTGACGCCACGATAGAGGAGCGCTCGGTCCAGGGCTGAGCCGCGGTGCGGACCGGTAGCGCCGTCAGCGCCAGCGCACGGGACGACGCCCGTAGGAGGACGGCGCCGGGTCGCGCAGGTCGAGTGCGGCGAGCCGCTCACTGGGGCGCGGGAGGACGACCTCGTCCGCGGTGACCAGCAGCGGACGGGAAAAGCCGCGCTCGGCCACGTCGGTGGCCTGCGCCGCCGCGGCGACGAACGCCGGGTCGACGCGGCGCAGGTCGAGCCACCCCCGCTGCCGCATCGGTACGGCGACGCCGCGCATCCCGGTCCCGTCGGCCGCCGCCACCGCCACGCGCCAGGACCGGGCGCCGAGCAACGTCACCACGTCGCAGTCACCCATCGGCCGCAGCACCGACGTACCGGACGAGAGCAGGCGCTCCGCCGCCACGACACCCATCCGCTCCAGGTAGCGCCGCGCGCCCGGCCAGGCGTCGTCGAGGCGGACTCCGGCAGCCGCGCACGCGCTGGCCGGCAGGACTTCGACAGCGTCGGGGTCCTTGCCCAGGCCCGCGACGCCGTACCCGAGGTCCAGCGCACCACCGAGGACGGCCTCCTGCACCCAGCCGCGACCGGGGTGGTGGGGATGGTCGACCGCGTAGCCGACCGGGCGCAGGCGCAGTGCGAGGTCCTCCGCGGTCGCGTCGGCGAGGATCCGCCGCACGCGCAGGTGGCGCAGCAGGCGGACCCGAGCGGTCTGCTCGTCCTCATGCCCGACCGCCTCGCGCAGCTCGCCCCACGTCAGCGACAGCGGCAGCCCGCTCCCACGCAGCACGATGCCGGCGTCGCCCGGGTCGAGGTCCACGTCGTCGAGGACGGCGACCATGAGCGTCAGCCGGCGCAGAGCCACACCGTCGAAGGGTCCGGCCGCGTGCGGGAGCGGTGTCATCCCACGACGGTAGCGGCGCCCGCACGCATGCGCACTCACCCGCTGTAGTGAGACTTCGGATCTCCGGTGCCACGCCCCTCACGCTGCGTCACGAACGCGGCGCATCCGCGAACCTCGGAGGGAGGAACCGCCGGCCGTTGACCCGCTCGCTCACGCCGGTGCGGTCGAGGTACGGCGTGATCCCGCCGTTCCAGAACGCCCAACCCCCGCCGAGGATGAGGCACAGGTCGACGTCCTGAGCGGCGGCCACGACGCCCTCGTCGAGCAGAACCGCGACCTCCTCCGCCACGGCGCACCGCGCGCGGTCGAGGACCTCGTCCGCGGACAGGGGAGCGTCGCCCTGCGGCCACAGCGCCACGGCGTCCGGCTCGAGCGCCGGCCGGCCCTTGGCGTCGACGGTGTAGACGCCGGGCTTGCCGGCGGCCACCAGCGCACGCAGCCCCGCCGACACCGAGAACCGGTCGGGGAACGCCTCGTGCAGCGTCTCGGCGGTGTGCAACGCGATGGCCGGCCCGACGAGCTGGAGCAGGGCAAACGGCGGCATCGGCATGCCCAGCTCGGCCACCGCGCCATCCGCCACGGGAATCGGCGTGCCGGCGTCCACGGCTGCGAGCACCTCGCCCAGGGCGCGGCTGACGATGCGGTTGAAGACGAACGCCGGGGCGTCCTTCACGAGCACGCACGACTTCTTCAGGGCTCGGCCGACCTGGAACGCCGTCGCGAGCGTCGCGTCGTCGGTGCGCTCGGCGCGCACGACCTCCAGCAGCGGCAGGACCGCGACGGGGTTGAAGAAGTGGAAGCCGACGACGCGCTCCGGGTGGCACAGGTCGCGCGCCATCTCGGACACCGACAGCGACGATGTGTTGGTCGCGAGCACGCACTCGGGCGAGACCACGTCCTCGAGCTGCGCGAACACCGTCCGCTTGACGGCGAGGTCCTCGAACACCGCTTCGATCACCCAGCCGGCGTCGGCGAACGCGCCGACGTCGGTCGAGCCCGTCACCAGGCCCCTGAGCCGGTTGCCGCGGTCCGCCGACAGCCGGCCCTTCCCGACGAGCTTGTCGACCTCGCCGTGCACCCCGGCGACACCGCGGTCGACCCGCGCCTGGTCGAGGTCGGTCATCACGACGGGCACCTCGAGCCGCCGCGCGAACAGCAACGCCAGCTGGGTCGCCATGAGCCCGGCGCCCACCACGCCCACCTTGGTCACCGGCCTGGCCAGCGAAGGCTCGGGGGCCCCGGCGGGCCGCTTCGCCCGCCGCTGCACGAGGTCGAAGGCGTACAGCCCTGCACGGAGCTCGTCGCTGAAGGCGAGGTCGCCGAGCGCCTCGTCCTCCGCGGCGGTCCCCGTGTCGAAGTCGGCGGTGCGGGCCAGCGCCAGAAGCTCGAGTGCGCGGTACGGCGCCGGAGCCTTCCCACGCGTGCGCGCGTCGGCGACCGCACGGCCTCGGGCCAGCGCCGCGTCCCACGCCGCACCACGGTCGATGGTCCGCCGCCGCACGGCGACGTCGCCCCGCACGACCTGTGCCGCCCACGTCAGCGACTGCTCCAGGAAGTCCGGTGCGTCGAGCAGTGCGTCGGCCAGGCCCATGTCGAAGGCGTGCGCGGCCTTGAGCATCCGGTTGTTGTCGAGCGGGTTCTCGAGGATCAGGCGTACGGCGGCCTCGGGACCCACGAGGTTCGGCACGAGCTGGGAGCCACCCCAGCCCGGGACGAGGCCGAGGAAGCACTCCGGGAGCGCGACGGCCGGCACGCTCGAGGACAGCGTGCGGTACGTGCAGTGCAGGGCGAGCTCCAGGCCGCCGCCGATGACGGCGCCGTTGACGAAGGCGAACGTCGGGACGTCGGCGTCCTTGAGCCTGCGGAAGACCCGGTGCCCCGCGCGGCCGATGGCGAGGGCGTCCTCACGCGACCCCCCGAGGGCGAGGACCTTGAGGTCGGCGCCCACCGCGAAGACGAAGGGCTTGCCGGTCACGGCGAGCGCCACCAGGCCGTCCCGTGCCAGCGCCTCGTCCAGCGCCGCCTCGATGTTGCGCAGCCCTTGGGGCCCGAACGTCGTCGGCTTGGTGTGGTCGTGGCCGTTGTCCAGCGTGACGAGTGCCGCAGTGCCCGCGCCGAGCGGCAGCTCGACGTACTGCACGTGGGCGTGCGTGACGACCTCGTCGGGGAACGTCGGCAGAACCTCGGTCACCGTCATGCTGCGCTCTCCGCATCCGCGTGATGGGGGTTCTCCCAGATCACCGTGCCGCCCATGCCGATCCCGATGCACAGGGCGGTCATGCCGTAGCGGACCTCGGGGTGGTGCTCGAACTGGCGGGCCAGCTGCGTCATGAGCCGCACGCCGGTGGCGGCGAGCGGGTGGCCGACCGCGATGGCCCCGCCGTACTCATTGACCCGCGGGTCGTCGTCCGCGATGTCGAAGTGGTCGAGGAACGCGAGGACCTGGACGGCGAAGGGCTCGTTGAGCTCGAACAGCCCGATGTCGCCGATGGTGAGGCCCGCCTTGCGCAGAGCCTTCTCCGTCGACGGGATAGGCCCGACTCCCATGACCTCGGGCTCCACGCCCGCGAAGGCGTAGGAGACCAGGCGCATCCGGACTGGCAGACCGAGCTCGCGGGCGGCGCTCTCGCTCGCGACGATGCACGCGGTCGCGCCGTCGTTGAGGCCGGCCGAGTTGCCGGCGGTCACGCGCCCGTGCGGGCGGAACGGCGTCTTGAGCGTCGCGAGCTCCGCCAGCGTCGTCCCGGGCCGCATCGGCTCATCCTTGGTGGCGAGGCCCCACCCCTTGGCGGTGCTGCGTGTCGCGACCGGCACGAGGTCGGGCTGGATGTGGCCGTTGGCGTAGGCCTTGGCAAGCTTCTCCTGGCTGGCGACGGCGAAGGCGTCGCTGCGCTCGCGGGTCAGGTCCGGGTAGCGGTCGTGGAGGTTCTCCGCGGTCTTGCCCATGACGAGGGCCTCCTGGTCGACGATCCGCTCGGCCAGGAAGCGCGGGTTGGGGTCGACGCCCTCGCCCATCGGGTGGCGGCCCATGTGCTCGACGCCGCCTGCGACCACGACGTCGTAGGCGCCGAAGGAGATGCCGCCGGCCGTGCTCGTCACCGCGGTCATGGCGCCGGCGCACATGCGGTCGATCGCGTAGCCGGGGACCGTGGCCGGGAGACCGGCCAGCAGTGCCGTCGTACGCCCGATCGTGAGGCCCTGGTCGCCCGTCTGCGTCGTGGCGGCGACGGCGACCTCATCGACCCGGTCCGGCGGCAGCGACGGGTTGCGCCGCAGCAGCTCCCGGACGCACTTCACGACGAGGTCGTCGGCCCGTGTCTCGTGGTACATCCCCTTCGGGCCCGCCTTGCCGAACGGCGTCCGTACGCCGTCGACGAACACGACGTCCTCGCCCGCTCGCCCCGTTTCGCCCACCGCAGCCTCCTCGACCGTGCTCGACGCAGGGTAATGCTACTCGCCGGTAACAAAATTCGGGAGGGGCCGCGGTGGTGACGTGCGATACCGAAGTCGCCGGGTGGGAGAGATCTGCCGCGGCCGCCGTCCCGATCCCGCTAGAGTCCGCCTTCCGATGACGACGCAACCACCCTCATCCAGCGGCTCCAGCGACCTCGTCGTCCTCGGCGGCGGCCCCGCTGGGCTCGCCGCCGCCTGGCGCGCGGCCTCCCGTGGTATCCACGTGACGCTGCTCGAACGAGCCCCCACCGTGGGTGGCATGGCGGCCAGCATCGAGGTCGCGGGGTTCCGCGTGGACCGGGGCAGCCACCGGCTTCATCCGGCCACGCCGCCGGATGTGATGGCCGACCTGCGCAGCCTGCTCGGCGAGGACCTGCAGACCCGCCCGCGCAACGGCCGGCTGCGCGTGGACTCGCGCTGGGTCGGCTTCCCGCTGCGGGCGACCGAGCTCGCCCGCAGCCTTCCCCCGCGCATGCTGGCCGGTGTCGCGCGCGACGCGCTCACCGCACCGCTTCGCCGTACGCAGGAGGACACCTACGCCGGGGTGCTTCGCGCGGGCCTCGGCCCGACGCTGTACGACGCGCTCTACGCGCCGTACGCCGAGAAGCTCTGGGGGCTGCCGGGCGAGCGGATCTCCGGGGACCAGGCGCGCAAGCGGGTGACCGCGGACACGCCGTGGAAGGTCGCTGCCCGGGTCGTCCGCGGAAGGCGAGGGACCGGGCAGGGACAGGTCTTCCACTACCCGCGTCGTGGCTTCGGCCAGATCGTCGACGCGCTGGCCGATGCCGCGACCGCGGCGGGAGCGCGCATCGTCACGGGCGCGGAGGTCGACCGCCTGGTCGTACGCCGGGACGGCGTCGTCGCGCACACCCGTGCCGGCCTCGAGGTGGCAGCGCGCCGGGCCTTCTCGACCGTGCCCCTGCCCGTGCTGTCACGGATCACCAGCCCCGGCGCGCCCCTGTCGGCGGTCGAGGCGGCCGGTCGCCTAAGCTTCCGCGCCATGGTGCTCGTGTACCTCGTCCACGAGGGCGGACGCTGGTCGCCCTACGACGCGCACTACGTCCCGGGACCGGAGACACCGGTCACCCGCATCTCCGAGCCCGCCAACTACCGCGACTCCGCCGACGACCCGACGGACCGTACGGTGCTGTGTGCCGAGATCCCGTGCGCGCGCGGCGACGCCGTCTGGTCGTCCTCGGACGAGGATCTGGCCGCGACGGTCGACGTCGCCCTCGCCGCGACGGGGTTGCCGCCGGTCCGCCGTACAGCTGTGTTCGTGGAGCGGATGCCCAACGTCTACCCGGTGTACGCGACGGGGTACGAGTGGCATCTCTCCGGCCTGGACGCGTGGGCGCGGTCCCTGCCGACCGTCACGACGTTCGGGCGCCTGGGGCTGTTCGCCCACGACAACACCCACCACGCACTCACCATGGCCTACGACGCCGTGGACGCGTTGAACACGGACGGCTGGGACGCGCGGGCGTGGGCGCAGGCGCGCGAGCGTTTCGCCGCGCACGTCGTCGAGGACTGACGCCTCAGCCGACGGCAACGCGCCCGGCCGGTGCCGGCGCGGGGGGAAGCGGCGCGTTGAGCTCGCGGTGCACGGCGGGCACGACCATGCGCAGGTAGCGCCCCAGCCGCACGAACGACGTGCCGCTCTCCCGGAAGGCGTACGTGATCGACACCTCGGCGTAGGCGTAGCCCTTGCCGAGCAGGTCGAGGGTGAGGACCTGTGCGTAGTTGTAGTCGTGGATGACCTCCGCGTGCGCCGCCGCGTCGGGGGAGAAGGCGCGATAGCCGCTCTGCCCGTCGGTCAGGTCGCGTCGCCGGGTCAGCCAGCGGACCCACCTGGTGAGCACCTGGTTGCCGAACCGGCGGTGGGGGAGCATGCGGCGGATCTCGCCGGCGAATCGGGAACCGACGACGTAGTCGGCCTCGCCCCGCAGGACGGGTCCGACGACCCGCTCCATGTCCTCGGGGAAGTACTCGCCGTCGGCGTCGAGGTAGACCACCGCGGCGGGACCGAGGGCGCTCGCCTCGGCGAGCCCTCGGCGTACGGCGGCACCCAGGCCGAGATTGCGCGGCTGCGCCACCACGGTCGCTCCGGCCTCCGCGGCCCGCGCCGCGGAGGTGTCGGTCGACCCGTCGTCGACCACGAGCACCTCCACGGGCCGCCCGGCGCAGATCCGCGGCACACGGCGTACGACGTCGCCGACGGCGTCCTCCTCGTCGTACACCGGGATCATGACGACGACCGGCGCGTCGGGGTCGACGGTACGCCGGGCCGGCCGCGGCGGCAGGCGTCGCGGCAGCCGGAGCCGTCCCCAGTACGTCGGGGCGGGCGCGAGGAGCGCGACCGCGCCCACGACCAGCGAGTAGGCCGTCTTGACCGCGTGGGTCGTGAGCGCGACCCCGAACGCGACGCGCGCATCAGCCCCCAGTGCCACGAGCCCCGCGGTCGCGGCGGCCTCGTAGGACCCGAAGCCGCCCGGGGTGACCGCCACCGTCTGCGCGGCGATCGTGACCGCCGTGACGGCCACCGCGTCGTACGCCGAGAGGTGCAGGCCGGCGCTCGCCGCAACTTGCCAGACCACGGCGGCCTCGAGCCCCCACGCCGCGACCGTCATCGCCGCGACCGCAGGCCCCGGCACGCGGACGCCGACGCGCCGGCCCCCCACGAG
>JALYMU010000123.1 GCA_030773595.1 Actinomycetota bacterium
GTCGCGGCCCTGGCCGCCGGGCTCGCGCTCGCCTCCGCGCGGGCCCTGCCGCCTCTGCCCGCGGCCGCGCGGCACGACCATGACAAGGGCGCGGTCGCCGTCGTGCTGCGCTCGCCCGTGCTTGTGCTGCTGCTCGGACTCACCCTCACCCTCGTGGTCGCGCAGTTCAACGTCTGGACCTACATCGAGCCGTTCCTCCGCGAGGAGATCGGCATGTCCGGCGGCGGTGTCAGCCGGACGCTGGCGGTCTTCGGCGCCGCGGCCGTGGTCGGCAGCCTCATCGGCGGGCGGGCGGCCGACGCCTCGCTGCGAGTCGCGCTCCTGGTCGGGATCCCGATGCTGATCACGGCTCTCGTCGCCGTCCAGGCCTCCACCGCGGTGCACCGCCTGCTCCAGCCGGCGGTGGCGCTGCAGGCGGCCGCCTTCGCCGTTCTCGCGGTCAGCACGCAGCTCGCCGTCCTCAAGTGCAGCCCAGCCGGCGCGGCGACCGAGACGGCGTCCGCGCTGCAGGGAGTGGTCTTCCAGGTCGGCATCACGGCGGGGTCGGCAGTTGCGAGCGGCTTCGTCGAGCTGGGCATGCTCCGCAGCCTCCCGACGGTCTCCGTCGCGGTCGGCGTCGTGGCCCTCGCTCTCGTGCTGGTCTTCCCGAGGCTCCTCTGCCCGGCCCCCGCCACGCAGCCCTAGGACTCCGTCCTCACGGCGCCGCCGGCCGCCCTCGTCGACGACCACCGCGTCGGTGGCGGGGACGGGGACGGGTCAACCCTGGTCGGGAGCCTGGTGGTCGACGACGGCCGCCGTCGACTGGGCGAGGAACCGTCGGATCACCTCGAGCTCCGCAGGGGAGTACGTCGAGAGCGTCGCGACCAGCTCCCGCTGCAGACCGCCGAAGAACGCCTCACCCGCCGCCAGCGCGCTCTCGGTCAGCTCGAGCCCGACGCGGCGACGGTCCTCGCTGTCCCGGACCCGCCGCACGTGACCGGCGCGCTCGAGGCGGTCGAGCAAAGCCGTGACCGAGGCCGAGCTCAGCTGCACGGCCGCGCCGAGTGTCCCGGGAGTCATGGGTTGGCCCGCGCGGTCGGCGTCCATGATCGCGATCATCGCCCGGACGTCGGTGCGGTTCAGCCCGTGGAGCGCGGCGAAGCGGGAACCGACCGCGTCGAGCTCGATCGAGAGCCGGCGCAGGCCGTAGACCAGCTCGTGCCGCTGCGCCTGGAAATTCTGGCCCACTCCCTGCTCCGCTCCTGTTACCGCATGAGTTGTGGCCAGTCTCTCACTGCTCTAGTTTTTCGACTATCGAGAGATTCGGGATGGCGTGGGTGAGCGGACACCGGGCTCTCCGGCCGCGGCTGGGCTCCGTCCGGCTTCGCCACCACCGGGACAAGGTGCTGATGTGAGTGGATCGGGAAGCGGCGCGGTCGTCATCGACGACGTGGTGATGACCTTCGGGCCCACCCGCGCCCTCGACCGGGTGAGCTTCGAGGTCACTCGCGGCACCGTCCTCGGGCTCCTCGGACCTAACGGGGCCGGCAAGACGACTGCCGTGCGGATCCTCACGACGCTCCTTCGACCGACTGCCGGGCGCGCGGAGGTTCTCGGGTACGACGTGGTGGCCGAGCCCGACCGCGTCCGCCGGCGGATCGGCCTCGCCGGGCAGTACGCCGCGGTCGACGAGAACCTCACCGGACGCGAGAACCTGCGGCTGTTCGGCGAGCTGTACCGGCTGCGCGAGCGGGCCGGCCCGCGCGCCGCCGAGCTGCTCGAGCGGTTCGACCTGAGCGAGGCGGCCGACCGGGTCGCCAAGACCTACTCGGGCGGCATGCGCCGGCGTCTGGACCTGGCCGCGAGCCTCGTCCACTCGCCCGAGGTCCTCTTCCTCGACGAACCGACGACCGGGCTGGACCCCCCGGAGCCGGCTCGCGCTGTGGGACGTCATCGAGGACCTGGTGCGCGGCGGCGCGACGGTGCTGCTGACCACTCAGTACCTTGAGGAGGCGGACCGGCTCGCGGACCGGGTTGCCGTCATCGACCACGGCCGCGTCATCGCGAACGGGACGCCTGACGAGCTCAAGACGCAGGTCGGCGGGCAAAAACTGCACGTCCGTGTCCCGCGCGCCGACGTGGCGGCGGCGCTGCGCGCGCTCGCGCCGCTCGGCGGTGCCGACGTCACAGCCGAGACAGGCACGCTGACCCTCGCCGCGCCCGACGGCGGGTCGTTCGTCGTACGAGCGGCCACAGCCCTGCAGGACGCCGGCGTCGCCATCGACGAGGTGCGGTTGGCCAGACCGACCCTCGACGACGTCTTCCTCACCCTCACCTTTCATGCCGCTCCGGACGGGGACGCGGCGGGACAGGGCCACCCATCGGAGTACGACGGAGCGCGGCGATGAGCGGGACGACGCAGCGACCGGTCGCCGGCGACGCGCACGCCGCGCGCCCGGGAGCGCCTGCCGGCGGCCGGTCGTCGCCGGTCTGGGCCCTGCGCGACACCTGGGCCTTGACGCGACGGAACCTGCGCACCATCGCGCGACAACCACAGCTGCTGGTCTTCGCCACCGTCCAGCCGGTCATCTTCATCCTGCTCTTCCGCTACGTCTTCGGCGGCGCCATCGCCGGGCCGGGACGCGTGGACTACGTCAACTACCTGCTGACCGGCATCTACGTCCAGACGATCACGTTCGCCGCAATCCAGACTGGCATCGGCCTGTCCGAGGACGCGTCGAAGGGCATCATCGACCGGTTCAAGTCCATGCCGATCTCGCGCGGTGCCGTGCTCGCAGGCCGGATCTGCTCGGACCTGGTCGCAACGTCGTGGTGATCGCCGTGATGATCATGGTCGGCTACGCCGTCGGGTTCCGCTTCACCAACGGCATCGGCGGCGCGGCGGTCGCCGTCCTCGTCCTGCTGCTGTGGGGCTTCGCCTTCTCGTGGGTCGGAGCCTTCCTTGGCCTCACCCTGCGGACACCGGAGACGGTCCAGGCCGCGTCCTTCCCGGTCATCTTCCCGCTGGTGTTCGCCTCGTCGATCTTCGTTCCGGTGCAGACGATGCCGGGATGGCTGCAGGCTTTCGTCAAGGCAACCCGATCACGCTCGTGACCGACACCGTCCGCGCTCTCGCTCTCGGCGACCCGTTCGACCTCATGCCCAGCCTCGCCTGGTCGGCGCTGTCCATGGTCGTCGTACTCGCGGTGTTCGCTCCGCTGGCGATCCGCCGCTACCGGCGTACCTGATCTCCCTCGACTGTCGGAGCGAGGTGGCGCAGCCGGGGTTGCGGTCGAGTTCTCGGGTCTATATGGACCTCGGCAGCCGGCACGCGTCCGTGCGCGGAAGTGCCGACCGAACGGGCCGCACGTGGACGCGTGACGGGCGATCAGTTCCTCGAGGAGCGCCGATGAGAGCGATGGTCTACCGGGGGCCGTACAACGTGCGCGTCCAGGAGAAGGACGTCCCGCCCATCGAGCATCCCAACGACGCGATCGTGCGCGTCACCCTGGCGGCGATCTGTGGCTCGGACCTGCACCTTTACCACGGCATGATGCCGGACACGCGTGTCGGGATGACCTTCGGACACGAGTTCATCGGCGTCGTCGAGCAGGTCGGGCCCTCGGTGCAGAATCTCAAGCCTGGCGACCGCGTGATGGTCCCGTTCAACGTCTACTGCGGATCGTGCTTCTTCTGCGCCCGCGGTCTCTACGCCAACTGCCACAACGTGAACCCGAATGCGACGGCCGTCGGCGGCATCTACGGCTACTCGCACACCTGTGGTGGGTACGACGGCGGCCAGTCGCAGTACGTCCGCGTGCCGTTCGCCGACGTCGGGCCGGCGCTCATCCCGGACTGGATGGACGACGAGGACGCCGTGCTGCTGACCGACGCGCTGGCGACGGGCTACTTCGGCGCACAGCTGGGGGACATCGTCGAGGGGGATGTCGTCGTCGTCTTCGGAGCCGGACCCGTCGGTCTGTTCGCGGCCAAGTCGGCGTGGCTCATGGGCGCGGGGCGGGTCATCGTGATCGACCACCTGGAGTACCGCCTGGAGAAGGCCCGCACGTTCGCACATGCCGAGACCTACAACTTCACCGAGTACGACGACATCGTCGTGCACATGAAGACGATCACCGAACATCTCGGAGCCGACGTCGCCATCGACGCGGTAGGCGCCGAGGCCGACGGGAACTTCCTCCAGCACGTGACGGCTGCGAAGCTCAAGCTGCAGGGCGGTTCCCCCGTGGCGCTCAACTGGGCGATCGACTCGGTGCGCAAGGGCGGCACCGTCTCGGTGATCGGCGCCTACGGGCCGCTCTTCAGCGCGGTGAAGTTCGGGGACGCGCTCAACAAGGGCCTCACGCTGCGCATGAACCAGTGCCCGGTCAAGCGCCAGTGGCCGCGGCTGTTCGAGCACATCCGCAGCGGCTACCTCAAGCCGAGCGACATCGTGACCCACCGCATCCCGCTCGAGCACATCGCCGAGGGCTACCACATCTTCTCGGCCAAGCTCGACAACTGCATCAAGCCGCTGATCGTGCCCGACGGCCGCTGACGGACAGGAGGACGCTGACGTGGCATACACCGCTGCCAAGCCGCGCAACCCCGAGACGAGCGAGCAGCTTCGTGCCCGCATCCCGGGCTGGGGTGCCGACCTCGACCCGAAAGACCGTCCCTCCGTCCCGAGGGAGCGCTTCGACCCGCAGCTCAGCGGCGCGCACTGGGACTTCCCCGAGCGCCAGCCGGAGAAGTGGCCGCGCGAGCGCTCGGTCGAGCACAAGTTCCTGACTCCGGTGTTCGGCACGTCCTGCCCCCCGAAAGGGCTGTCCGGAGCGATCCGGAAGTACGCTTACCGCTACAGCGAGGGCCGCGGGGCGCACTGGCTGCTCCTCATCGCCGCCGACCGTGTCGACGCCGTGGAGAGCCACCTCGCGTCCTTCGTGACGCTGCGCCCGGACAACCCGGTCACCCAGACCGGTGTCCGCACCGAGGTGACCCACCACGGCCTCCGGTCGCGGCTCGGCAAGGGGCGTGCCGACGTGGCGCACCTGGGTCTCGACCCGTTGATCGTCGCCGGTCCGTGGGTGGTGGCGGCAGGTGCGGCGTACGTCGGGGCACGGGCCGTGGTCAGGGCACTGCGGCGCTGACGCCGGCAAAGGCGTCGAGGACAGCGTCGTCCGCTCGACAGCGGCTGAACAGGTCCCGTCGCGGGTACGTCGAGTGGCATGGCTGACACCGCGATCTTCGACGTCGACGGCACGCTGGTCGACACCAACTACCACCACGCCCTCGCGTGGTTCCGGGCCTTCCGTCGCTACGACGTCGCGCGGCCGCTGTGGCGGATCCACCGCGGCATCGGGATGGGCGGCGACCTGTTCGTCCCCGAGGTCGCCGGTCACGGGGTGGAGGAGCGGTACGGCGACGAGCTGCGCGAGGCCTGGACCGAGGAGTTCGACAAGCTGATCGACGAGGTCCAGCCGTTCGAGTGCGCCAGGGAGATCCTCGTCGAGGTGCGGGAGCGCGGCTTCCGCGTCGTCCTCGCCAGCTCCGGCAAGACCAAGCACGTCGAGCACTTCCTCGACCTGATCGACGGGCGGTCGGTGGCGGAGGCCTGGACGACCTCGGACGACGCGGAGAACAGCAAGCCCGAGCCCGACATCGTGGAGGCGGCGATGCGGCGAGTCGAGGGCGCTCGAGGCGTCATGGTCGGCGACTCCACCTGGGACTGCATCGCTGCGGGGAAGCTCGAGATACCCACTCTTGCTGTGCGCACGGGCGGCTTCTCCGTCGAGGAGCTCAAGGAAGCGGGAGCCGTGCGCGTGGTCGACTCCCTCGCCGAGCTGATGGACAACCTCGACGAAACGCCGCTCGGACGCCCGAGCTGACACGTCCGTGCAGCAGTGCCCCGCAGCCGCCATCCAGCAGTGTACGGCAGCGGCAGCGGCCCGTCGGCCCCGGACAGAACTGTCCGGGGC
>JALYMU010000124.1 GCA_030773595.1 Actinomycetota bacterium
GCTTCCGACCGAAAGGTCGGGAGCCGGGCCTTTCCCGTGCGCCCGAACGCGAGAACACGACCCGTCCGCGGGCGCGACTGAGCACCGGCGCCTACGGCTCCCGGGCGTTTGTCGCGCCGGGCGGTATCCTCCACGCGTGCGACGCAACCAGCTCCCGCCCCACAAGAGCGCGACCTATGTCATGCCTCGGTGGCGTGCGGTCTACGTGTCCGTGCCGAAGGCGGCGTGCACCAGCTTGAAGTGGCTCATCGCGGACCTGCAGGGCGAGAGCCGCGAGCGCTTCTACAGCTCGCTGAGCCGCGAGGCGACACGCGCGATGTGCGTGCACCGGCGCAGCCTGTGGCGCGACACGCCCATGCTCCACACGCTCCCCGCGGACGAGCTGGCCGAGATCAGCCCGGAGAACGGGTGGTTCGTCTTCGCCGTCGTCCGCCATCCGGCCGCGCGCCTGTGGTCGGCCTGGCAGTCGAAGTTCCTGCTCCAGGAGCCGTGGTTCATGGAGCAGTACGGCGGCGCGCCGTGGGCGGAGCACCGCGTGCCGCAGTCCACGCAGGAGGTCGTGGAGGACTTCCACCGCTTCGCCCGCTCCGTCGCCGAGGACCCAGACCAGCCGGTCATGAAAAACCGCCACTTCATGGCGCAGACCGCCCTGCTCGCCGTCGACCGCATGCCCTACAGCCGGGTCTACGCGACGCACGAGATGCCCCGGCTGCTGGACGACCTGACGGCGCACCTGCGTGCCCACCGGTGGCAGGGCGAGCGGCTGACGCTCGAGCGGCGCAACGAGACACCGCTGCGCCCCATGCCGGACGCGTTTCCGGAGGACATCCAGGACGGGCTGCGAAAGCTCTACGCCGCCGACTACGACCGGTTCCGCTTCACCGACGTCCTGCCCGGGGGCCTCGAGCGCTCCGAGTCCTACACCGAGGACGCGCTCAACGAGGTCGCTCGACTCGTCGAGCGGGCCGAGCGTCTCGGCGACGTCGCCGTGCGGGCACAGCGGCTCTCGGCCGAGTTGGCCCAGACCCGTCGTCAGCTCGCGGCCGCAACGGGCAGCGCCCCCGCCCCCGCGCGTGCCGCCGTGGGACGTCCGGCGGCCGGGGCCGTCGAGGCCCGCGTCCGCGAGGTCGCGCGCCGCCTGCCCCAGCCGGTCCGGGCCCGGCTGCGCGGGGTCGGGTCCATGCTGCGCGGAAGCTGACGCGCGAGGCGAGTCCGACCGACGTCCCGCCGACGCACGTACCGGCGCCCGCGGGCAGGCGAGCTCACGCCCGAAGCGACCCCGGCAGGTTCCGCGCTACCGCCAAGCCTTCGTCGAGGACGTCGTCACCCGTGCGGCCGAGCCGGTCGTCGCGGACGGTCCACGCAGCCGCAACTCCGCGAACGAGATCCCGGCTGGTCACTCTCCGCCATTGGCCCGGACCGAACGAGGACTGCCCGCAGGGGACGACGGAGGCGTTCGGCAACACCGACATCTTCGGCGGGACGTACGCCGACCCGACACCGTAGGCGCTCCCTACAGCGCTGTACGGCGGCCCGCCGGCGATCGTTCGCCGGTGGGCCGCCGTACGTCGCGGTCCTCTACGATCGCTGCGCGGGCTCCGCGGACGGGCTCGACGAGCCGGAACCCGGGAGCGCTGTGCAGCACCAACATGTCGACGCGCGGGAGGGCTCCACCAAGCGTGACCTCGTGCCCTTCCGCGACGCCGTCCGCACCTGGGCCGCCATCTCCCTGCAGACGTTCGGCGGTCCGGCCGGGCAGATCGCCGTCATGCAGCGCACGCTCGTGGACCAGAAGCGCTGGATCGGCCAGCAGCGGTTCCTCCATGCTCTGAACTACTGCATGCTGCTGCCGGGACCGGAGGCGCAGCAGCTGGCGATCTACGTCGGCTGGCTGCTCAACGGCACCCGCGGCGGGCTCGTCGCGGGCACGCTGTTCGTCCTTCCCGGCGTCGTCGCGCTGCTCGCCCTGTCGGCGATCTACGTCGCCTACGGCACCACGACCGCCGTCGCCGCGGTCTTCGCCGGTCTCTCGCCGGCCGTCCTCGCCATCGTGGCGCAGGCCGTCACCCGGATCGGCAAGCGGGCACTCGGCCACCCCGCCCTGGTGGGCATCGCGGTCGCCGCCTTCCTCGCGCTCGCCGTCTTCGCGGTGCCGTTCCCGCTCGTCATCGTGGCCGCAGCGGTCACCGGCCTCGTCCTCGACCGGGTGGCGCCAGCCGCCGTACGACGGTCGGCCGGGCACGGCGCCGCCTCCTCCGGACCTGCGCCCGTGATTTCGGACGACGCTCTCCACCACGACCCGCCCGGCGGCCGGCGCGCCGCGGGGGTACTGCTCGTCGGACTTGCCGTGTGGGGCCTCCCGCTCGCCGCGGTCGCCGGGCTCACCGGAACATCAAGCGTCTTCGTCGAACAGGGCCTGTTCTTCTCCGGCGCGGCGGTCGTGACCTTCGGCGGCGCCTACGCCGTGCTGGCCTACGTCGCGCAGCGGGCGGTGGAGGACTACGGCTGGCTCGGCCCGGGCGAGATGGTGCGGGGCCTCGCGCTCGCGGAGACCACGCCGGGACCGCTCATCATGGTCGTGCAGTTCGTCGCGTTCGTCGGCGCGTACCGCGACCCCGGCGGTCTGGACCCGTGGGCCGCAGCCCTGCTCGGCGCGCTCCTGACGACCTGGGTGACATTCGTCCCGTGCTTTGTGTTCGTCTTCCTGGGCGCGCCGTACGTCGAGCGGCTCCGCGGCAACACCCGACTCTCGGCGACACTCACCGGGATCACGGCAGCCGTCGTGGGGGTCATCGCGAACCTCGCGGTGTACTTCGCCGCCCACACGTTGTTCGCCCGGACCTCGGCAGTCGTCGCAGGGCCGGTGCGGCTCGAGGTCCCGACGTGGTCGTCCGTGCGGGGCGTCGCCGCCGGCATCACGGTGCTCGCCTGCGTGATGGTCTTCGGGCTGCGCTGGTCGGTGCTGCGGACCCTCGCAGTCTGCGCGGCGCTGGGCCTGCTCGCCGCCGCGCTCGGGCTGCCCGTCACCTGACCAACGGGCTTGCGCCAGAGCTCCGTAGCCGCGTGACGCGCAGCGTCGACGGCTCGCCGCGCTCAGGCGAGCGTGAGCTCCCGCTCGTACGCCAGGCGCAGTGCCTTCACCGCACGCGCGGCGGTCATCGTCGGCGTCTCGAACATCTGCTGGGTCGACACGGGCACGCCGATGGTGATCTTCCATCCGCCACCCGGAGCACGCACCGGCTCGGAGGCGTCCGGGATCATCCGCACGACCGCGAGCAGGACCGACGGGCGGTCGACGTCGCTGCAGCGCAGGATGACGTCACGGACCCATACCCGCTCCACTGCGCCGAAGCGCGTGCGCTGTTGCATGCGCCCCTCGTCGGCGCTCACCGTCTCGATGTGCATGCTCCTCTCATCGGCAGGACGGCGCCGGACTTGAGCGCTGCGGGTCACCCGTAGAAGACCCGCTCGACGACCGCGCGGGCACGGCGCGCAGAGCGGCGGTAGTCGTCCACGAGCGCGCCCGTGCCGCCGGGCGGGTACCCGGCGAGTCCCGCCACCCACGCCAGCTCGCCGACGTCCTTGGGCAGGCTGTCCGAGGGGCGCCCACGCGCCAGCATGACCGCGTTGCGCAGCTTCGTGGCGAGCCGCCACGCCGTCGCCAGCACGTCGGCGTCCTCCTGGTCGAGCAACCCGCCGGCCACGGCGGCGTCGAGCGCGTCAAGGGTTCTGGTCGTACGCAGCGCCGGAACCTGCCCGGCCGAGCACAGCTGCAGCAGCTGCGCGGTCCACTCGATGTCGGCCAGCCCCCCCGGGCCGAGCTTGAGATGCGTCGTCGGGTCCGCGCCGCGGGGCAGCCGCTCGGACTCGACCCGCGCCTTGATCCGGCGGATCTCGCGGATCGCGGCCCCGTCCAGCCCGTCCGCCGGCCACCGGACCGGGTCGAC
This sequence comes from Actinomycetota bacterium, assembly GCA_030773595.1. Classification (GTDB taxonomy): domain Bacteria; phylum Actinomycetota; class Actinomycetes; order JALYMU01; family JALYMU01; genus JALYMU01. Next base: position 3,948 of record JALYMU010000124.1, read on the forward strand.
CAGCTCGCAGAACCGCCGCCCGACGTCGATGTCCCCGGCGATCGGCTCGGCGCGGACGAGAGCCTGCGCCTCCCACACCGAGGACCATCGCGCGTAGTAGGCGGCGTAGGACGCGAGCGAGCGAACCAGCGGACCTTGCCGTCCCTCCGGGCGAAGGTCCGCGTCCACGGTCAGGGGCGGGTCAGGGGCAGGCAGCGCCAGCAGCCGGCGCAGCTCGTTCGCGACCGCGTGCGCGGCCTCCGTGGCCGCACGCTCGTCGGCACCGGGCAGCGGGTCGTGGACGAACATCACGTCCGCGTCGCTGCCGTAGCCCATCTCGTGCCCGCCGAGCCGCCCCATCGCGACGACCGCGAACCGCGTCGGGAGCGGTCCCCGCCGCTCCGTCTCGACCTGGCGGACCGCCGCCTCGAGGCCACCGGACACTGCTGCACGGGCGACGTCGGTGAGGGCAACGCCCACCGAGCGGACGTCCAGGCCGGTGAGCAGATCCGCGACGGCGATCCGGAACAGCTCGCGCCGGCGTACCGCCCGCGCCGCCGCGGTGGCGGCAACCGGGTCGTCGTACCGGCGTACGGATGCCAGGACCTCGGCGAGCAGCGCGTCGGGATCCCTCGGCGTGAGGTCGCGGTCGTCGGCGAGCATGCCGACACCCTCGGGCGCGCGCAGCAGTAGGTCGGCCGCGTACCGGCTGGAGGCGAGCACCCGTGCCATCCGCTCCGCGACCGCGCCCTCGTCGCGGAGCAGGCGGAGGTACCAGTGCGTGGAGCCGAGCACGTCGGACACCTGCCGGAAGGCCAGCAGCCCGGCGTCGGGCGCCGGTGCGTCGGCGAACCAGCTGAGCATCACCGGCAGCAGCGTCCGCTGGATCGCCGCGCGCCGGGACAGTCCCGCGGTGAGAGCCTCGAGGTGGCGCAGTGCCCCGGCGGGGTCCGTGTATCCGAGCGCCTCCAGCCGCGCCCGGGCGGCTTGCGCGGTCAGGCGGACCTCGTCCGGCGCAAGGCGGGCAACCGCGTGCAGCAGTGGTCGGTAGAAGAGCTTCTCGTGCAGCCGTCGGACCTCGCGGGCGTGGCGGCGGCGGGCCTCCGTCAGCTCGACGACCGGGTCGCGCCGGAACCCGAGCGAGCGGCCGAGGCGGCGCAGCTCACCACGGTCCTCGGGCAGCACATGGGTACGGCGTAGCCGGTGCAGCTGGATGCGGTGCTCCAGGGAGCGCAGGAAGCGGTACGCGCGGTCGAGCTCGGCCGCGTCGTCACGCCCGACGTAGCCGTGGCCGCTGAGGGCGTCGAGGGCTTCCAGCGTCCCCCCGGCGCGCAGCCGCTCGTCGGAGCGCCCGTGGACGAGCTGGAGCAGCTGCACGGCGAACTCGACGTCGCGCAGGCCGCCGGGGCCGAGCTTGAGCTGCCGGTCGGCCTCCCGGCTTGGGACGTGCGCCTCCACCCGGCGGCGCATCGCCTGGACGTCGCTGACGAAGTCGGGGCGCTCGGTGGCGCGCCAGACCATGGGCAGGACCGTCTCGGCGTACGCCTCCCCGAGCTCGAGGTCGCCCGCCACGGGCCGTGCCTTGAGCAGCGCCTGGAACTCCCACGTCTTCGCCCACCGCTCGTAGTAGGCGCGGTGGCTGGCCACGGTCCGCACGAGCGGTCCGTTCTTGCCCTCGGGACGCAGGTTCGCGTCGACCGGCCAGATCGTGCCTTCGGCGGTGCTCGCCGAGCACACGCGGCTCAGGCCGGCGGCGAGGCGCGCCGCCGTCTGCAGGGCCGCCGTTTCGTCGCCGCCGTCGACCGGCTCGGCGACGAAGATGACGTCGACGTCGCTGACGTAGTTCAGCTCCCGGCCGCCGCACTTACCCATCCCGATGACGGCGAGCCGGCACGGCGCGGCGCCAGCCGGGAGCTCCGCGCGAGCGACGGCCAGCCCCGCGTCGAGCGTGGCGGCGGCAAGGTCGGCCAGCTCGACCGCGGCCGCACACACGTCCGTGCAACCAGTCAGGTCGCGCGCCGCGAGCTGGAGCAGGCAGCGGCGGTAGGCCACCCGCAGGGCGTCGGCGGCGCGCTCCACCGTCGCCACCGGCGCCGGCGCGG
>JALYMU010000125.1 GCA_030773595.1 Actinomycetota bacterium
CAGCGTCCGCTACGACCTCCTCATGGCCGGCGCCGTCATCGCCAGCCTCCCCGTCCTCGCCCTGTTCGTCTTCCTCCAGCGCTACATCATCGAAGGCGTCTCCCGCAGCGGCCTCAAAGGCTGACGCACCGAGCGGGTGGGAGAAGCCTCACCTCGCGTATCGCCGCCTGCGACCTCGAAAGGACGTCCGTGAACAGCGCGACTGCGCGCGACCTGTCGACCGTGCACCCTCGGCCCCAGCTGACCCGCCCGCGCTGGTCGGACCTGAGCGGCACCTGGGGCTTCGCCTACGACGACGCGGACATCGGCCGGATCGACCGGTGGTACGAGCGGGCCGACGTGTTCGACCGGACGATCGTCGTACCGTTCCCGCCGGAGTCGTCCGCGAGCGGCATCGGCGACGAGAGCTTGCACCCGGTGGTGTGGTACCGCCGGACGTTTCCCACCCCCGACGTGTCCGGGGGGCGCGTTGTGCTCCACCTCGGTGCGGTGGACTACCGCGCGTCCGTCTGGGTCAACGGACGCCTCGTCGCCACGCACGAGGGCGGTCACACACCGTTCTCGGCGGACGTCACTGACGTACTTCGCGACGGGGACGACCAGGTCGTCGTCATCCGGGCCGAGGACCCGCCCGGTGACCTTCAACAGCCGCGTGGCAAGCAGGACTGGCAGGAGCAACCGCACTCCATCTGGTACCGGCGTACGACGGGCGTGTGGCAACCGGTGTGGTGGGAGGTCGTGCCCGCGACGCGCATCGACTCGATCCGGTGGACGCCGAACGTCGAGCGCGGCAGCGTCGGCCTCGGCGTGCGTGTGCGACGTGCAGGCCCTGAGCCGCTGCGGCTACGGGTCCGGCTCACCCTGCACGGGCGCACGGTCGCCGACGACGTCTATGCCGTCGTCGAGGACGAGGTCGCGCGCGAGGTGTCGCTGAGCTTCGCGCACACCTACCTCTCCCGGCGCGAGGTGTTCTGGGCACCGGAGCATCCCAACCTCATCGAGGCCGAGCTGACACTGCTGCACGGTGACGACACCGTCGACGAAGTCGCCAGCTACACCGCCATGCGCAGCGTCCGTGTCTCCGAGCGACGCTTCGAGCTCAATGACCGGCCGTACTTCCTGCGACTCGTCCTCGCCCAGAACTTCTGGCCGGAGTCGCACCTCGCCGCGCCGGAGCCCGACGCGCTGCGACGAGAGGTGCAGCTGGTCAAGGACCTGGGCTTCAACGGCGTCCGGCTGCACCAGAAGGTCGAGGACCCACGCTTCCTCTACTGGTGCGACCGCCTCGGCTTGCTCGTGTGGGCCGAGATGCCGTCGGCCTACGAGTTCTCCCACCGCTCGATCGCGCGGATCACGCGGGAGTGGGTCGAGGTCCTCGAGCGCGACTACAGCCATCCCTGCATCGTGACGTGGGTTCCGGTGAACGAGAGCTGGGGCGTGCCCCGCCTGCAGCACTCCTCACCGCAGCGGCATCTCGTGCGCAACCTCTACCACCTGACGAAGGCGCTCGACCCGACGCGCCCGGTCATCGGCAACGACGGCTGGGAGCAGATCGTCACCGACGTCCTGACGGTGCACGACTACAGCTCGCGCGGGACGACCCTGACGGCGCGGTACGGATCCCACTCCGCCCTGGAGGACACCCTGCGACGGACGCAGCCCGGCTACCGGACCGTCCTGCTCCAGGAGTACATGCGTGGCGAGGAGCCCGTGGTCGTGAGCGAGTTCGGCGGGGTGACCCTCAACACGGACCGCGACCGCGCGTGGGGCGGCTACGGCGCCGTGAGCACCCCTCAGGAGCTTCTCGAGCGCTACCGCGACCTCGTCGGTGCCCTTCTCGACAGTCCCGCGATCGCCGGATTCTGCTACACCCAGCTCACCGACACGCTGCAGGAGCGCAACGGTCTCACCAACGATCGGCGCGAGCCGAAGGTCAGCGTCACCGCTGTGCGGCACGTGAACCGCCGTACGTCGGCCGCGGTGCCGGCCGATGCGATCAACGCCTTCGAGCACGGCGACTACCCGGAGGCGTTGGACCCTCCGGCTCCCGAGCGCCGAGAGTCGGCCTGACGCTCGCATGACGCTTGTGCACGTCATCACGGAATCGAAGGCGCGGTGACCGCGTCCGCCTGACAGTCGGCCGTGACAGCAGCGCCCAGACGCGCGGCAGTGGAGTTCACAGAAGGCCGCTGCCACAAGACGTCACCGCGGTCGAGCCACACTAAGGTCGATACGTGCTCCGCGTGCCACGGGCGCAGGTGCTGGCCTACCGCATCCACGCCCAGCAGCTCGACCGGGACGGCGGTGTCCTCGACGACACCGCCGTTCTGGACATGGGTGTCCAGGACACCGGCCCCGACGGCGGGCTGTGGGCCCTCGCCGTACGCGGTGTCGACGTCTCGACCCCGCCCCTGGACGCGCTTGCCACCGTGTGGACCATCCGCGGCGCACCGCACCTCTACCGCCGCGCGGACCTGCCGGCTGTGACCGCAGCGGTCGAGCCCTTCTCCGACGCGGATGCCGGAAAGCGCATCTTCGACGCATCGAAGCCGCTCAAGGCCGCAGGCATCGCCAACATCGCCGCGCTCGACGCCGTCGCGGACGCGATGCGCCGGGTCGTCACGGAGCCGATGGGAAAGGGCGCGGTGTCCGCACGTGTCACCGAGCTGATGGACCCGCCGTACCTGCGCTTCTGCCGGCCGTGCAACGCCACGCACCTCTACGAGATGCCGTTCCGTCTGGCGGCGCTGCGGGCCGGGCTGGAACTGCGCGCCGGCACCTCCCCACCCGTGCTCGAGCCCATCCCGGGGTTCGAGCAGGCCGGGACAGCGCCCCAGCGACTCGACGTCATCCGGGCCTACCTGCGCCTGCTGGGTCCGGCGACGCCCAAGCACGTCGCCGCCTACCTCGACGCCCCGGTCAAGGACGTCCGCGACCGCTGGCCCTCCGATGCGGTCGAGGTCGACGTGGACGGCGAGCAGCGGTGGATTCTCGACGCGGACGCCGGCGCGCTCGATGCGGCAGCAGCGCATGTGACACGTCTGCTGGGGCCGTTCGACCTGTTCCTGCAGGGCAGGGACCGCGACCTCCTCGTCGCCGACCGCGGACGGGCGAAGTCGCTCTGGCCGGTGCTCGGCCGGCCAGGTGGCGTCCTCGTCGACGGCGAGGTCGCCGGGACCTGGCGGCCGCGCAAGTCAGGACGGCGTCTCCGGGTTGACGTTGAGCTGTGGGGCACAGCGTCCCGCCCGTCCATGCGCGCGATCGGGCGGGAGGCCGCGCGTCTCGCGGCGTACCGAAAGATCGCGTTCGGCGGCGTCGACTACGCGGGATGACCGCGCTCGACCCATCCTGCCCCGCGCGGCTACGCGTTGCGGGTGCCGGCGTACCCGACGAGAGCTGCGAGCCCGAGTGCGCTGCGCGGCGCGTAGGGCGTGCGCCACAGTCCACCGTGCACAGCCGCATGGGCCTCGTCCTGCCACGGGTGTTCATGTTTCGGTCCGCCGCCGGTGTGGAGATCGTGCACCAGCAGCGCCGCCATGAGCACGTTCGCCGTCGAAGGCTCGAAGACGCGTACGCCGAAGCGGTGCGCGCCCGCGTACGCCGCCGCGAGGGCGCGGTTCTTCAACACCGACCGCGTCCTGGTCGGCGGAGCGACGTTGAGCGAGACGGTGACGCCGGCCGCCCTCGCCACGGTCGCCCGCCAGCGTTGGAGCCGCTTCGCGAGCGCGTAGTTCGGTCCTTGGGCAGGCACCAGGCTGTCGTTGATCCCTGGCTCGACGCCGGGGACGTAGCCGCGGCGGAGCAGCCGTCCGCCTGACACCGTGCGCAGGGGGCGCCCGAGGAGCTTCGCCGTGCGGGAACGGGCGGCGTAGGCCGCGACGGAGTGCTCGACGGCCGCGCGCGGGACCGCGAAGACATCCGTGGGTGTCGCCAGGAAGGCGAGGTCCGCGTCACAGCCTGTCCCCAGCAGCCTCACGGTGAGCGCATCGACGGCGCAGGAGACGCGGACGTTCGTCGCGCCGTCGGCGTACACGTAGTTGCCCATGACGAGCCGGTCGGGCAGACCCTCGAGCCATCCTGCGGCGCTCGGCAGCTCCCGGATGAGGTCCAGCCCATGGACGGAATCGGACGACATCTCGGATCCGGACACGGGTGCACGGCCGGGCACGAGCAGGGTCCCCGCGCTGCGTCGGGCCATGGTGAGGATGCGCTCCCAGAGCGCCGGCACGGGGAGGTCCACAGCTGCCACCCGCACTCCCCACCGCAGCAGCGTGGGCAGCGGGCCGAGCTCCGCTCCGGCGCCGAGGACGGCGACGGTCCGGCCGGCCAGGGGCAACCACTCGGGGTGCGCTGCGACGATGCCCACGGCCTCTGCGCAGGACGGTTCGACGACGCCCGCGGCGACCCACTCGTCGAGCTTGCGCCGAAGGCGGTCCCCATGCAGCAGCTCGCCGTCCCAGGGCAGCATGAGCTGGGTCTGCGCCACGCCGTCGCCCGTGACCTTCTGGGTTCTCACCGGTCGCGCGTCCTCGGCCCACGGGAGGGCTTCGAGGGCTGTCTCGCCGCGGGCATTGATCCAGCGCATGCGCTGGTGCAGGGACTCCAAGCCCGCCGCGGCGATCGTGACCGCTGCCTCCGGCGAGATGAGACCCGCCTCCACCAGGCGGCGGAAGTGCCCGACGTACCCGGTGCGCCAGGCCGTCTCGTGCTCCGCCGCCAGGGCGCCGGCCGGGTCCACCGGTCGGAGGGCATCGACGACCACCGCCCGGCCGAGGGATGAGGTGCTCCGGCGACCCTCCGCCGTGCTCGGGAAGGCGACGCCGGCATGCTCGTCACCGGTCATCGCGCCTCCTGTCGTCGCGTCGCGGGTGGTCATCGCGTACTACGTTCCAGGGTCGCGGATGCCGGGCGTGGGACGTGCGGCGGGTACGGAGGTGGCGACAGTCAGCGGTCCCGGGAGCGGCTCGCGATGCGGTAGGAGTCCTCGAGCAGCTCCGCGAGCTCGTCCTCCCGGACCCGAGGCAGGCGGACGAGCACGAGCTGGGGAGACCGGTCGTGGTGCGGCGTCCAGAAGCAGGTCTCGGGGTCGCTGCCGCCGAGGGCGTCCCGCTCGGCGGTCTTCACCGTGACCACGTCGGCGTCCCACATTCGAGCGACGAGGGTGCGGGCGAACCACGCGGGCCGGCCCCAGCTGACGCGCTCGCTCACGCCCGGCAGGGCGCGGCATGCCCGACGTACGTCGTCCTCCGTGGCCACGCCGCCACAATGCCGCGCTCGGCGCCTCACGTCCAGGCGGTTCAATGCCGGCCATGTATGTACGGGGCCCGACACCGATGTCCGGTCCTGGCTCGACTCAGTCGTACGCCCGGATGACCCGCACGTTCAGCCAAAGCATGAGCGCTCCCAGCACGGCCACGACGGCGAAACCCGGCGCGATGTTGGACCACGTGACGTCCTCGAGAATGAGCGAGCGCATGGCCTCGATGAGATAGGTGACGGGGTTGAGAGTGGCGGCCACCTCCATGGGTCGTGCCAGGAGCTCGCGGGGCACGAAGTTCGGCGTGAGAAAGAGCAGAGGAAAGAAGACCAGACCCCCAGAGTTCGTCGCAGCGGCGCTGCGGGTCTTCAGCGCGATGAGCTGCATGAAACCGGCGTAGACCACCGACCACATCGCGGCGAGGCCGACGAGCAGGACGAAGCCCACCGGGCCGCTGGCCACGGACACGCCGAACGGGAGCGCAAGGAGTATCAGGACGGTGGCGATGAGCAGTCCCTTCGCCGCCTCCGCGATGAGCCGACCGAGCACGATCGCCGTCCGGGACACCGGAGCGGACCGGAGCTTGTCGAAGTAGCCGCCCTCGATGTCCTCGATGAGGAACAGAGCGGCAGTCGCGAACGACGCCGCGAGCACCAGGGAGTTGGGCAGCTGGAACGCCGCGTACCCCTGTCCCTGAAGAAAGGACGTCGACCCCGACGGGAAGATCTCGCTCGCCTGACCGACGTTGACGACGAGGAAGAACGTCGGGATGAACAGCGTCGGCAGCAACGCCTCGGGTGTGCGCCCGGCCTCCCGCAGGCCACGCTGACCCAGTGCCCACGCGTGACTCATGCTGAGACCTCCCGTACGTCGCCGGCGACGCGGTCGCGGGTCCGGCCGGTCGCTTCGAGGAACACGTCGTCGAGCGTGGGCTCAACACCTGCGCCGAGGCGCTCGCGGAGCTCCGCCTTGAGCTGGGCCGGCGTCCCTTCCCGGACGATGCGGCCGCCGTCGATGATGGCGAGCCGGTCGCAGAGCTGGTCGGCCTCCTCGAGGTACTGCGTCGTGAGGAAGACCGTCGTGCCTCGAGCGTTGATGCGGCGCACCTCGTCCCAGACGGTGAGCCTGCTCGCCGGGTCTAGTCCGGTCGTGAGCTCGTCGAGGAAGAGCACCTCGGGCTGGTGCACGAGCGCCGAGGCAAGGTCCAGCCGACGCTTCATGCCGCCGGAATAGCCCTTGACCCGACGGTCCGCGGCGTCAGCGAGCTCCACGAGGTCGAGCAGCTCCTGAGCGCGGGCCGACGCCTCGCGAGTCGACATACCGAACAGCCGTCCCTGCAGGACGAGAAGCTCCCGTCCCGTCTGGCGCGGGTCCAGGCCCGCCTCCTGCAGTGCGACGCCCATCCTCCGTCGGGCACCGTCCGGGTCCCGTGTCACGTCCACGCCCGCCACTCGCGCCGTACCCGACGTCACTGACAGCAGCGTGGTCAGCATCCGGACGGTTGTGGACTTCCCGGCGCCGTTGGGCCCGAGGAATCCAAAGATTTCACCGGCCTCGATCGTCAGGTCGACGCCGCGAACCGCTTCAACGACTCCGCTTCGGCCGCGGTAGTGCTTGACCAGCCCGTGCGTCTCAACGGCCGCGGTCCCCCCCGGCCGCGGAACCGGCCCTCCGACCGACCGCGACGGTCTGGGCGGCGGCCGCCCGTCACCCCTCCGCTGCGCACCGACGCCGATCTGGTCCTGCATGCCGCTTCCCCTCGCCTCGTGTTCCCGTCGCAGGGGTAGACGTCGCGGAAGCGCGGGACTCATCGCCGTACCGGCGCGGGACCATCGCGGCTACGGTCACGACGACGGCATCGACGCCCCGCCTCGCGTAAGGCCGCGTCGAGGCGCCGCCGGCGCCCGGTCGCCGCGCACGGAGGCGACCATGTCGAGCACTTGGCGCACCTCCGCGACGTTGTGCGCGCGGAAGATACGAGCGCCCTGCCACGCGGCGAGCGCGGTGACGGCGAGCGTCCCGGGCAGCCGCGCGTGGACCGGGAGGTCGAGGGTCTCGCCGATGAAGTCCTTGTTCGACATGGCGACCAGCACGGGCCATCCGGTGTCGACGAGCTCACCGAGCCGGCGGGTGACCTCGAGCGAGTGCGCCGTCGTCTTGCCGAAGTCGTGAGCGGGGTCGATGAGGACCCCGTCGCGACGGACGCCGGCGGTGACGGCCTGCTCAGCCAGGCCGGTCACCGTGCGGACCACGTCGGCGACCACGTCGTCGTACCGAGGCTCGACCGGCTCCGTCCGGGGAGGAAGGTGTCCGGCGTGGGCGCACACGATGCCGGCACCGGTCTGCGCGGCGACGTGGACGAGGTCCGGGTCGTGGCCTTCCCACGGGTCGTTGAGGAGGTCCGCGCCCACGGCGACCGCCGCCCGCGCGACGCTCGCCCGCCAGGTGTCGACGCTGATGACGGCATCCGGGCGGCGCAGCCGCAGCTGGGCGACGACCTCGCACACGCGGTCGGTCTCCTCCTGGGCGGAGACCGGGGTACCGCGGCCCGCCTTGACCCCGCCGATGTCGACGATCGCCGCGCCCGCGTCGAGGGCGCGTTCGGCGGCCGCGACGGCGGCCGCGGCGCGGAACGTCCTGCCCTGGTCGTAGAAGGAGTCCGGCGTGCGGTTGACGATGCCCATGACGACGAGCTCGTCCGGCACGAAGACGCGCCGCCCCAGTCGCAGCGGTCGCTGCGGTGACGCCTTCGGCTCGTCACCGTCCCCGTCACCGTCGGGGGCGGTGGTGCGGTGGACCGTCATGGCCCCGGATCTCCTGCTTCCGGCGCAGCCGCTCGACGCCCGTAGCGCAGGAAGAGAAAGCCGTCGTCCTCCAGGACGTGGGCCAGGCGCAGCGGGGTCAGCTCGTCGCGGGGACCGCCATGCGTCACACGCGACGCCGTACCGGCGACCAGGAGCGGCGAGACCGTGAGCGCGACCTCGTCGAGCCGTCCGGCGGCGAGGACCTGGGTCAGCAGCCGAGGACCACCCTCGCAGCTGACCCGGCGCAGCCCTCTCTCGGCCAACGCGTCGAGCGCAGCGGCGATGTCGACCTCACCCTCCCCCACCGTGACGACGTCGCAGACCTCCGCAAGCGCGTCGACGTTGCGACGGGGGGCGCTGCGGTGAGTGATCACGATCGGCCGCGCGAGCGTGTCGGTGAACAGCCCGCTGCACGGGTCGAGCGAGCAGCTGCCTGTCACCACCGCGATCGGCGGGGCCTGCGACAGGCCGCGCTGGCGCCGCCAGGAGCGCCGGGACGGTGTCGGACGCTCCCCCCCGTAACCCTCGACCCGGACCGTGGTCGCGCCGGCGAGGACGACGTCGGCCTGCCCCCGAAGTACGGCGAGCAGCCTCGCGTCCGCCGCCGACGACAGCGGACCGGACCGGCCCTCCACCTGGGTCGCGCCGTCGACGCTGGAGACCATGACCGCACGGACGTGCTGACGCCCGGCGTCCTCGACCCAGTACGCCTCGTCGAGGTCGACGGTGTCGGCGCGGGCGGGCAGCAACCGGCGCACATGGCTCCTTCGGATACGCCAAGCCGCCGCCCCCACCCGCGGACGGCGGCTCCGGCCGGCACCGTAGGGGAGCCGGCCGCGGTAGCGGCATCAGCCGACGGCGGTCGTCCCGAACATCAGCAGGCGCCGGCCCACGTCGTAGTGGACCGTCTTGTGGTGACGCAGCATCTCCTGCAGGACGTCGGCGTCATCGCTGCTGAGGGTCAGGACCTCCTCCCAGGCGCCCTGGTCGAGGACGAGCTGGAGGGTGTACTGGCCGCTCTGTCCGGGCTCCGGTGCGACCCACGTGAACTGGTAGTGGCTGAGCTGGCGCACTCGGATGCTGTCGTCGGTCACCGGCTGGGGCAGGTGCCCGGGCTCGGGGGTCTCCGTCATCGTGTCTCCTGGCAGTGCTCGGGGTCGGTGCGCCCGAGGCCTACCCTGCTCATCCTCACTCACGCCTACGGCGGCCCGGCTCCCCGCCGGCGCCCCGGTCGAGGCATTGAGCCCACAGGACAACCGTGTCTTGCCGGACGGAACGTGGCCGCGCCCGGCCACCCGAATATCAGGTGCGGTGCAGCGGTCACGGCACCCGGATCGTGCCCGACGCGACGGGTACGACGCGCCCGGCGACGCGGACGACCGTCGCGGTCCCACTGAGGGCGTCGACCTCGCCGTACAGCGTCGACGGACGCCCCATCTCGAGCCCCTGGCGAATGACGTACGGCGTGGTGCCTTCCCCGACGGCGAGCCCGCAGGCGACGAGGTGCACGCCCAGACCCAGGGCGGCCGAGCCGGTCGCCGGATCCTCGACGACACCGACGTCCCCAGCGAACGCCCGCGCGTGCACGTCCGCTCCGTCGACGGCGTGCAGGTAGATCCCCGCGGGCGCGAGGTCGCCGAGCGCCCGCATCGCCGCGACTTCGCCGACAGCACGGGCGACCGCCTCGGCCCGCACCGTGAGGTAGGCCCACTCCAGCCCGGCGCCCGCACGGTGAGACGCGACACCGGCCAGGTCCTCGAAAGCCAGCCCGACGGCGGCCAGCAACCGCTCGCTGTCAGGACCGTCGAGCGGTGCCGAGACGGTCGGAGCACCCCCGGTCAGCGTGACCGTCGAAGGTCGCCCGTCGGCCACGGCGACGTCCAGCGGCAAGTCACCAGCACCGCAGCGCTGGACGACACGGCCGGTCGGGATCCGGCGCTGCGAGGCGAGAACCCACGCGGTGCCGATCGAGGGGTGCCCGGCAAAGGGCAGCTCGACCTCCGGCGTGAAGATGCGCGCGACGTAGTCGGGGCTGCCCTCGCCGCCGGGACCGCCCACACCACCGGCATCGACCGCCATCGGGAACGCCGTCTCCGAGAGGTTGAACTCGCGCGCCAGCGCCTGCAGCTGCGTCGTCGAAAGCTCATCCGCGCCGAGAACGACCGCCAGCGGGTTCCCGGCGTACGGCCGGTCGGTGAAGACGTCAACGACCTCGTAGCGCAGCACGGCTTCCACGGCCGCGACGATAGCCTGGGTCCTCGTGAGCGGAACGCCGAGCAGGGTCTTCATCGCGCGTCTCGCCGGCATCGCCGTGTTCGACCCCAACGGCGACCAGGTCGGCAAGGTGCGCGACGTCGTCGTGACCCTGCGGATCGGGCGTCAGCCCCCGCGCGTGCTCGGCCTCGTCGTCGAGGTCCTCGGCCGCCGCCGGGTGTTCCTGCCGATGACCCGGGTCACCAGCATCGACAGCGGCCAGGTGATCACCACGGGGCTGGTCAACATGCGCCGCTTCGAGCAGCGTCCGACCGAGACGCTCGTCCTCGGCGAGATGCTCGACCGCACCGTCACCCTCGTCGAGGACGGCACTCCGGTCACGGTCGAGGACGTCGCGATGGAGCAGACCCGCACCCGCGACTGGGGAGTCTCCAAGGTCTTCGTACGCCGACCGGGCCGGGGGCTGCGCCGGCGCGGTGAGGCCCTGACCGTCGACTGGGACGCGGTGACCGGCTTCTCGCTCGCCGAGGAGGGCCAGGGCGCGGCGAACCTGCTCGCGACCTTCGAGAAGCTGCGCCCGGCCGACCTCGCCTCGGTGTTGCACGACCTGTCGGCCAAGCGCCGCATCGAGGTCGCCGCCGCCCTGCCCGACGACAAGCTCGCCGACGTGCTCGAGGAGCTGCCCGAAGACGACCAGGTCGAGATCCTCGGCAAGCTGGAGGGCGAGCGTGCGGCCGACGTCCTCGAGGCGATGGACCCCGACGACGCCGCGGACCTGCTCGGGGACCTGCCGCCGGACGAGGCGGAGAAGCTCCTCGGCCTGATGGAGCCCGGGGAGGCGGAGGACGTACGCCGGCTGCTTTCCTACCAGGCCAACACCGCGGGGGGCATGATGACGACCGAGCCGGTCATCCTGCCGCCGGACGCCACCGTCGCGGAGGCGCTGGCCCGGGTCCGCAACCCCGACCTCACCCCCGCGCTGGCGACGCAGGTCTACGTCTGCCGTCCTCCGCTGGAGACCCCGACCGGCCGCTTCATCGGTCTGGCGCACATCCAGCGGCTGCTTCGGGAGCCTCCGTCATCGCTGGTCGCCGGAGTGGTCGACACCGACCTCGAGCCCGTCTCGCCGGAAGCGCCGCTCGCGGCGGTCACCCGGCACCTGGCGGCGTACAACCTCGTCGCCGTGCCGGTCGTCGACGACGGCGACCACCTGGTCGGGGCCGTCACGGTCGACGACGTCCTCGACCACCTCCTGCCGCCACACTGGCGTGAGAACGCCGCCCACGGCGCGTCGGCGCTCGACACCGCTGCGCTCGCCCGCATGCGCCGCTTCGCCCTGGGGGTGCGCGATGGCAGCTGAGACGCGCCGCACCGCGCGCCTGGACCAGCCGCGGGAGTTCCGCCGTACCCTCCTGCGCGCCCCGGCCTACGACCCCGAGGCGTTCGGGCGGCTCAGCGAGCGGATCGCGCGGTTCATCGGGACCGGGCGCTTCCTCGTCTACATGACGGCCTTCGTCGTGGTGTGGGTGGCGTGGAACACCCTCGCGCCGCGGCCGCTGCGCTTCGACGAGTTCCCCTTCATCTTTCTCACCCTCGCGCTGTCGCTGCAGGCGTCCTACGCCGCGCCGCTCATCCTGCTCGCGCAGAACCGCCAGGCCGACCGCGACCGCGTGCAGTACGAGCAGGACCGCAGCCGGGCCGAGCGCTCCATCGCCGACACCGAGTACCTCACCCGGGAGGTCGCCGCCCTGCGCATCGGCCTGGGCGACGTCGCGACCCGGGACTTCATCCGCTCCGAGCTGCGCGACCTGCTCGACCAGCTCGACAGCGCCCCCGACGAGGGCCGCCAAGCGTCCTGAGGCGGCGCCGGCAGGATCGCTCAGGTCCCGCGTGCGATGGCCGATGACAAGGGCATGACCTTCGGATCGTTGCTGTCGGGTGCGGGTGGACCCGCCCTGGACACCGACGTACGTCGGCTGCGCCGCCGCATCGGTGACGTGCTGCTCGACGCCGGAGTGCTCAACGAGGAGCAGCTCGCCCACGCGCTGAAGGTGCAGCAGGCCACCACGCCCCGCCAGCGGCTCGGCCGGATCATCGTCGACAGCGGCATGGCCACGGAGCAGCAGGTCGCCGAGGCGATGGGAACCGTCCTCGGCCTCGAGGTCGTGGACCTCAGCCGCACGGCGCTCCTCCCCGACCTCGTGCGTTCGATTCCGCGCAACATCGCCGAGCGCAGCGGCATCGTCCTGATCTCGCGATCGGGCGACCACGTCCGGCTCGCCACGCACGACCCGACGAACGTCCTCGCCCTCGACGACGTCCGCAGCTACACCGGCGCCCGCCAGATCACGGTCACCGTCGCGACCGAGAGCCACATCCGCGAAACGATCAACCGGACGTGGGCCCTCGCCGACGGCGCGCAGCTCGCGACGGTCCTCGACCAGCACGAGGCCAGCTTCGAGGCCGAGGACCTCGGTCAGAGCACCGACAGCAGCGACGACGCCCCCACGGTGCGGCTGGTCGGGATGCTGCTCACCGAGGCGGTGCGCGCGCGTGCCAGCGACGTCCACATCGAGCCGCAGCGCGACGCGCTGCGGGTGCGCTACCGCGTCGACGGTGTCCTGCGCGACGCCATGACGGTCCCCCGCGGCGCCGGCCCGTCCGTGGTCAGCCGCCTCAAGATCATGTGTGGCCTCGACATCGCCGAGCGCCGCCGTCCCCAGGACGGTCGCTCCCGGCTCGTCGTCGACGGAGCCTCGATCGACGTCCGCGTCAGCACGCTTCCCGCGCTGCACGGGGAGAAGGTCGTCATCCGGCTCCTCATGCGGGCCGACGACGTACCGACCCTGGACCGCATCGGCCTCGCGCCCGACCAGCTCAGCCATCTGCTGACGGCCCTGGAGACGCCGCAAGGTCTCGTCCTGATCACCGGACCCACCGGGTCAGGCAAGACGAGCACGCTCTACGCCGGGGTGGCTCAGACGATGAGCCCCGAGCGCAACGTCGTCACGCTCGAGGACCCTGTCGAGGTCGAGCTCGCCGGGATCACGCAGGTGCAGATCTCGGAGAAGGCGGGACTGACGTTCAGCCTCGGGCTGCGCTCCGTGCTGCGTCAAGACCCCGACATCGTGCTCGTCGGTGAGATCCGCGACACCGAGACCGCCGAGCTCGCGGCCCGTGCCTCGCTCACCGGTCACCTCGTCCTGTCCACGCTGCACGCCAACTCCGCGTCCTCCGCCGTGTCGCGCATGGTCGACATGGGTGTCGAGCCGTTCCTCGTCGCGAGCTCGCTGACCTGCGTGGTCGCCCAGCGACTCGTCCGGCGCCCCTGCCGGCGCTGCGCCCAGCCGTGCCAGCCCGCACCCGAGCTGCTCCTCGGGCTCGGTGTGAGCCCGGAGCTGCTCGCCGCGGCCCGGCCGGTCCGCGGACACGGCTGCGCGGACTGCGCCAACAGCGGGTACAGCGGGCGGCTCGGCGTCTTCGAGGTCCTCCCCGTCACCGACGAGGTCCGCCACGCCCTGCTCACCGACCCGACGGAGACCTCCCTGGAGCGGGCCGCGCGCGCAATCGGCGTGCGCTCGCTGCGGGAGTCCGGGTTGCTGCTCGCGTCGGCCGGCGGGACGACCTACGAGGAAGTCGCACGCGTCACCGCGCGCTGATGCCGCATCGGTGGGCGGTCACTCCTCGGCGGACACGAGGCGCTCCATCGCCTCGCCGAGCGCGGCGACCTGCTCGGGGGTGAGCTGTCCCATCGCGTACCGGTCGATCCCGCGCAGATGGGTGGGCGTCGCGCGGCGCAGCCGCTGGTAGCCGAGGTCGGTCAGCACCGCGAACATCCCTCGGGCGTCGCTCTCGCACGCTTCCCGCGTGACGAGGCCGTCCCGCTCCAGGCGGTCGACGAGCCGGGTCAGCCCGCTGCGGCTGAGCAGCACCCGGTCTGCCAGCTCCGTCATGCGCAGTCGGCGCTCAGGTGCCTCGACGAGCTGCACGAGCACGTCGTACGACGCGAGCGGCAGTCCGTGCTCCTGGACCAGGTCATTCTCGAGGCGGCGCATCACCTGAGCGTGCGCACGCAAAAACAGCCGCCAGACCGCCAGCTCGTCAGGAGCCGGCCGCCGGCGCTGTGAAAGTTCCACCGACGCCCCCATCGTGCTCATGCTAGCGGCGCTCGGTCACGGTCGGTAACCCCCCTTCCGGCAGGTCCGCGTCGAGATCGACCGGATGGAGCAAAGGGTCCGCGGCATCGGCTCCGCGCCGGTCGGCGCCCGGCGGAGCCCCACGTAGCATTCGGTCATGCCCTCCGTCGAGCAGGTGACCGCTGCGCTGGCCACGGTCAACGATCCCGAGATCCGCAAGCCGATCACCCAGCTCGGCATGGTCAAAAGCGTCGACATCGCGCGGGACGGCCGCGTCCGCGTGGAGGTCTGGCTCACCGTCGCAGGCTGCCCGATGCGCGAGACGATCACCCGCGACGTCACGGCCGCGGTGGCGCGCCTCGACGGCGTGCGCGGGGTCGAGGTCGCCCTCGACGTCATGGGCGAGGAGCAACGGCGGGCCCTGCAGTCGCGACTGCGGGGAGGTACGCCGGATCGCGAGATCCCGTTCGCGAGTGCGACCTCCCTGACCCGGGTGCTCGCCGTGGCCTCGGGCAAGGGCGGGGTCGGCAAGTCCTCGGTGACCGTGAACCTCGCCGCGTCGATGGCGGCCTCCGGTCTGCGGGTCGGTGTGGTTGACGCCGACGTCTACGGCTTCTCGGTCCCGCGGATGCTCGGCGTCACCGGCCGCCCGACGCAGGTCGAGCAGATGATCCTTCCGCCGTCGTCACACGGCGTGAAGGTGATCAGCATCGGCATGTTCGTCGCCGGCAACGCGCCCGTCGTATGGCGTGGCCCGATGCTCCATCGCGCTCTCCAGCAGTTCCTCGCCGACGTCTACTGGGGCGATCTCGACGTCCTGCTGATGGACCTGCCACCCGGCACGGGCGACATCGCGATCTCCGTGGCGCAGCTGCTTCCGAGCGCCGAGATCCTCGTCGTCACGACGCCGCAGCAGGCCGCCGCGGAGGTCGCCGAGCGCGCCGGAACCATCGCCTTGCAGACCCACCAGCAGATCGCCGGTGTCGTGGAGAACATGTCCTGGCTGCCCTGTCCCCACTGCGACGAGCGCGTCGACGTCTTCGGCACGGGCGGTGGCGCGGCCGTCGCGGAGGGCCTGACCCGCACACTCGGCACCCGCGTGCCGCTGCTCGGGCAGATCCCGATCGACGTACGCCTGCGCGAGGGCGGCGACGTCGGCGTGCCGCTCGTCCTCACCGACCCCGCGGCCCCCGCCGCGGTCGCGCTGCGCGCCGTGGCCGACCGCCTGGCCGCCAAGGGACGCGGACTCGTCGGGCGTCCGCTGGGCCTCACGCCGGCGGGTCGCTGAGGGACTGTCGCTGAGGAACTACTGCGTTCCTGACGCGGCTCGCGCCCCCGGGGGCGGGCTTGCGGTCAGTCCGCGGTGGTGCGGAGGGACGGCTGATGCTCCGGGCTTTTGCTGCTCGGGGCGCTGCTCGGCGTCGCGCCGCTGCTCCGTCGTCGCTGCCTGACGGGGCGCTGTCGCCTCCACCGGCGCGACGCGTCTCACGTCGCGTCGGCGTCGTACGGCGGCCGGTTGCCGCGCGCCCGTCCGGTTTCCTCGGCGGTCTCCGCTGAGCCGGCGCTCCCGTGGCCGCCGTCGTACGCACTCGAGCCGCCGGGCCGACCGTCGTACGCCGTCGAGCCGTTGGAGCCGCCGGGCCGACCGTCGTACGCCGTCGAGCCGTTGGCGCGCCGACGGGGATCGTCATCGAGGTCGAAGTCGTCGTCGTCGAGCAGATGCCGCGACACGAACGTGCGAGGGTTGAGGTCGTCGAGGGAGATCTTCTCGAACTCGGGGCCGAGCTCGCGGCGGACCTCCTCCTGCGCGCTCGCCGCCATCCGCCGGACCGTGCGCAGCATCCGACCGGCCTCCGCGGCGTAGCGCGGCAGCTTCTCGGGCCCGAGGACGAGCAGCGCGATGACGGCCAGCGCCAGGAACTCCGGTGCCGAGATGCCGAACACTGCGCGCTCCCAGGATGGGGGACGGGACCGGCACACCCGCCGCCGGCCCCGTCAGGGTAGCCCTCCGGTCAGCCGGCGGACTCGCCGAGCGTCACCCGGACCTTCTCCTCCTTGCCGTTGCGCTCGACGGTGAGCGTCACCGTGTCACCTGGACGCTTGGCGCGGATCGCGACGATGAGCTCCGAGCTTTCCTCGACCTGCTTCCCGTCGATCGCGGTGATCACGTCGCCGGCCCGGATGCCGGCCTTGTCCGCCGGCCCGCCCGGCGTCACCGGGTCGGGTGCGCCCTGCGTCGGACCCGGCGACACGCGTGCCCCGTCGCCGGTGTAGCTCGGGTCGAGGCTCACGCCGATCACCGGATGCGTCGCGCGGCCGGTCCGGATCAGCTGCTCGGCGGTGAGCTTCGCCTGCTTCATCGGGATGGCGAACCCCAGACCGATGCTGCCCGACTGGCCGCCCGGCTCGGACCCACGCAAGGACGCGATGGCGCTGTTGACGCCGATGACGCGGCCCTGCATGTCCACCAGCGGACCACCCGAGTTGCCCGGGTTGATCGCGGCGTCGGTCTGGATGGCGCTGATGAAGGCGGTCTCGCCCTCGTCACCGCCCGCGGTGACATCGCGGTTGAGCGAACTCACGATGCCCGTGGTCACCGTCCCGGACAGCCCGAGGGGAGAGCCGATCGCGATGACGGGGTCGCCGACCACGACGGCATCGGAGTCCCCAAGCGCCACCTTGGGCAGCCCGCGCGCGTCGACCTTCACCACGGCGAGGTCGTAGCTGGCGTCGCGCCCGACGATCCGGGCGTCGGCCTCCTTGCCGTCGGAGAAGCTGACGGTGATCTCCCCGTCCTCGGCGGCCGCCGCCACGACATGGTTGTTGGTGAGGATGTAGCCGTCCTCGCGGATGACGAACCCGGAGCCGGTCCCCGCGCCCTGTGCGCCGCGCACCTCGAGGGAGACGACGCTCGGGAGCAGCCGCGACGCCAACCCCGCAACGCTCGTCGGCGGGCGTTGCGCCGAACCCTTGACCGCGCCGCCGAGGCTGGCGTCGGCGTCGAGGACCTCGGCGTCGTCCCGCTCGGCGTAGGTCACACCGGCGACCGCACCGACGGCCCCGGACAGCAGCCCGACCAAGGCAGCCAGCACGGCGATCAGGCCGGCACGGGGACGGTTCCGGCGTGGCGTCTCGCGACCGAGCGTGTCGGTCCACGGGCTGGCGCCCGAGCCGCG
This sequence comes from Actinomycetota bacterium, assembly GCA_030773595.1. Lineage (GTDB taxonomy): Bacteria > Actinomycetota > Actinomycetes > JALYMU01 > JALYMU01 > JALYMU01. Next base: position 17,588 of record JALYMU010000125.1, read on the forward strand.
CAGCCTGTCCCGGTCGTCGCCGGAGGAGATCTGGTCGCCGTACCCGCCGGCCTGCCCCCAGCCGGGACCCGTCGTCGCGCCGTCACCACCGGGCGGGTGGGGCTGGTGGGCGGGCGGAGGCCCGTAGAACGGCGGAGCGTGCTGGGGCTGCATCGACGGTTGGTGGGGCGGTGGGGGACCCGGGTGGTCGGCCGGTCGAGGACCGGGCTGAGCGGCCTGACCGGGCTGGTTCCACGGTCCGGGGCGGTCAGGCTGAGTGGGCTGATCCGGGCGCCCGAAGTGGTCGGGGTGCGGCAGTGCGTCGGGGTGCCGCTGCGCGTCGGCGTGCGGGTGTACGTCGGGGTGGCGCTGCGCGTCGGCGTGCGCCGGCTCGCCCTGCGGACGCGGCTCGCCGTACCCGCCGTCACCGTCCTGACCGGCGTGCGCCCGCGGACGAGGCTCGCCGTACGAGCCGGGTCCGGCGTGGTCTCCGGACGAGTCCTCGGCATGCCGGCTCGCCTGCCCGTCGGCGAGCGGGCGCCCCGCAGCGTCCTGCCCCGCCGGCTCCTCGGGCGTGGCCCACGGGTCCCTACCGGACCGGCTCCACCACGGGGTGCTTTCCCCGCCGCCGCGCGCGTCGCTCATCCGTCGAGTCCTTCCTGCCCACCGGCGGGCAGCGTGCCTGCGCGCCCGACCACCACAGTCCTAAGCGTGCAACGACGTGAACCGCACGCGCATGCCCGGCCGGCGTGACGGCCCGGACGCGCGCGGCGCGGTCACCGTACGCGGGTCCGTGGTATCGCCGCAGCGCACGGGCACGGCCGACCCCATCGGTGCGACCGGCTCAGCGGCGTCCGGCGGGCTGTGCGACCTCGAGCGGCACCACGATCGGCGGGACCATGGGGACGGGCGCGACCTCGACCGTTGCCCACATGGTGCGCGTGCCGGAGCGACCGGACGAGCCGTTGCGGCGTACCGGTCCCGGTACGAGCGCGGACACCGACGCGAGCGAGACCGCCGGGCCCGTGCCTGTGGACCCCCAGGCGGGCGACCGCGGGTCGCGCCGCGCCGTGGGGTCCGTGAGGTGAGGAACGACCGACGACCGCGCGCCCGCGTTGGTGTCCACCCCTGGGGACTGGCCCGCGGCCGAGGACGTGTGCTGTGACCCCACGGTGACGGTCGAGACGGGCGGCTGGACACCCGCCGGCACCGCGGCCACGAACGCGCCGGCGAGCGCCATCGAGCTCATGCCGAGCAGGGATCCGCCGAGCAACGCCATCCTGCGGACCTGCTGGGCCCTCGCGCCCTCGGCACGGCCGCGCGCGGTGCCGGTCCGGGCCGGCGGACGACTGTCGTACGGGTGGCCGGCGCCGAGGCGCACCGGCTCCGAGCGGCGCAGGACACGAGCGTGCCGCGACCGACCGAGCTGCCGGCGCCCCACGGGCTCGGCGAGGTCCGGTGACGTGTCGCGGATCGGCGCGGCGCCGGACGGCGCGCCGGAGGACGAGGTGTCCCCGATCGCGAGGAGACTTCTCATGAGCCCGGGGGGGAGCGCGGGGTCAGGTGTGGTCCCCAGCACCCGCCTCAACCGGCGCTCGGCATCGAGCTCGGCGCGGCACGTGCCGCATCCCGCGACGTGAGCCAGGGCCCGGTCGCGCGCGTCGTGGGAGAGCTCGCCGTCGGCCAGCGCCGCGACTTTCGCTCCGAGGTGGCTCATGCCGGCCGCTCCACGGCGCGGGGCATCGTCAAACCGGGACGCGGGGAACGGTGGTCGAGCGCGGCCCTCAACTGCGAGCGCCCGCGGTGGATCCGGCTGCGGACCGTGCCGAGCTTGACCCCCAGAACCTCGGCGATCTCCTCGTACGTCAGACCTTCGATGTCGCAGAGGACGACAGCCGCCCGGAACTCCGGCGCCAGCGCGTCGAGAGCGCTCTGCACGTCATGGTCGAGATGGCGGTCGTCGTAGCTCTGCGCGGGGCTGGGCTCGCGCCCGGCCAGGCGCTCGGAGGCGTCGTCAGCCAACGCGTCGAAGCGGATGCGTTGGCGGCGCCGAACCATGTCCAGGAAGAGGTTCGTCGTGATGCGGTGCAGCCAGCCCTCGAACGTGCCGGGCGTATAGGTGGACAGCGAGCGGAACACGCGCACGAAGACCTCCTGGGTGAGGTCCTCGGCGTCGTGGGCGTTGCCGGTGAGGCGGTAGGCCAGCCGGTAGACCCGAGCCGAGTGCAGTCGGACGACGTCGTCCCAGGACGGTGGCGACCACTCGGGCGGTGCGGACTCCCCCGGCGAGCGGTCGACCGCGCGGCGGTGCGCGAGGTCCTCGGCCGGCTGGGCGGACGTGGGCCACTGCTCCGGTGACGGGTGCACCATCTGCCCACCTCCCCCGCGGACCAGCTGTGCGCTTGCTGCCATTGTCCCCGCTTCTGCTCGCGCCGGCCACCGGACGGCTCGCACCGGGGCCGCAGCCCCGCCTGTCCACAGCGCAACGTGCGGCGGCGCGTCCCCGTTCCCGAGCTCCACCCGGAAGCAACTGTCGGGCGTTGTGACCCCGGGCACTAGGCTGCGCGGCAGGTGGAGTGGCGGGACGACGCCGTGCCGGGACCGGCGCGGCTCCACTCCCACGGCTCCACCACGGCTTCACGGGGCACCGTCAGGCAGACGGCAACACGGCACGAGCAACGGCACAACAGGAGGACGCCATCTCCGGTTCGCAGCGGCAGAGCCCGACCCAGTACGCCGAGGACTACCTCGCCGAGGACGAGATCCTCACCGAGGCACGGGCCAAGGCGCAGGAGCTGGGCTGCGTCCCGATCGGCACCGGCGGTGGTGCCGCGTTGCGCTTCCTCGCGGCGGCGCTCAACGCGCGGACCGTGGTCGAGATTGGCACGGGCACCGGCGTCTCCGGGGTCTGGCTGCTGCGCGGGATGCGTCCCGATGGGGTGCTGACCTCGATCGATGTCGAGCCCGAGCACCAGCGGGCGGCGAGGGAGACGTTCACCGCAGCCGGCGTTCCGAGCAACCGAGCTCGCCTGATCACCGGTCGCGCCCTTGACGTCCTGCCCCGTCTCACCGACGGTGCCTACGACATCGTGTTCTGCGACGGGGACAAGCAGGAGTACGCGGACTACCTCGAGGGCGCCTTCCGGCTGCTGCGCTCGCGGGGTGTCGTCGCGTTCGACAACGCCCTGTGGCGCGGGATGGTGGCCGACCCCGCTCAGCGCGACGAGACGACGGTGGCCGTGCGCGAGCTCGGGCGCTCACTGCGCGAGGACGAGCGGTTCCTCGCGTGCCTGCTCCCCGTGGGCGACGGTCTCCTCTGCGCGGTCAAGCGCGACTGACGGCTAGCCGGCGCGGCCCGGACCGGCGCCGGTGACGAAGCCGGCGCCACCCTCGGCGACCGCCACGACCTCGAACGGCTCGATGAGCTCCGGGCCGGAGCCGACGAGCAGGGACCCAGGTGCGTCGTCGGCCTCGGCGCGGAACGACGCGGCGAACGCGTCGCGCTCCTCGGCTCCGGCGAAGACGTAGGTCCCCTCGAACCACTCGCCGTCGATCATGCGCCAGACCTTGAAGCGCAAGCCCGCCATGCCTGAGAAGCGCGCAATCGACGTCCCGGTGACGTAGTCGCGCAGCGCCTGCGCCACACCGGCGTCGGCCTCGTGCAGAGACCAGCGAACCGTCAGCCCGTAGCCCGCGTTGCCATCCGTACCCGCACCGCTCATCTCATGCCCTCCAACCAGCGCAGCAGGAGCCGGGTGCCGAATCCGGTCCCGCCCTTGGTGACCTCGTGCTCCTCACCGTCGGAGCGCGCCGGGCCGGCGATGTCGAGGTGGGCCCAGCGCCGACGTCCGGCGAACTCTTTGAGGAACAGTGCCGCCGTGATCGACCCCCCGGAGATGTGCTCGTCGGTCGCGACGTGACACAGGTCGGCGACGGGCGACTCGAGCGCGAACCGGTAGTCCTCGACCAGCGGCATGCGCCAGAGCCGGTCCCCGCTGGCCTCTCCCGCCTCGACCAGTGCTGCGGCGAGCCGGTCGTCATCGGTGTAGAGCGCTCCGTGGCGGCGGCCCAGACCGAGTGACGCCGCACCCGTCAGCGTCGCGACATCGACGACGACGTCCGGGGCGAGGTCCCGGTCGGCATAGGCGAGGGCGTCGGCAAGGACCAGCCGGCCCTCGGCGTCGGTGTTCATCACCTCGACGGTCCTCCCGCCGTACTGTGTGATCACGTCACCGGGGCGCTGCGCGGAGCCACTCGGCATGTTCTCGGCGGCGGGGACGATGCCCGTGACGCGCGCGCGCACGCCGAGCTCAGCGAGGGCGGTCATGGCGGCGATGACGGCACCGCCGCCGGCCATGTCCGTGCGCATCGCGACCATGGCGTCGTAGGGCCGCTTGAGCGAGAGGCCGCCCGTGTCGAAGGTGATGCCCTTGCCGATGAGTACGACATGGGGAGTGCGGCGGGTGGTGGTCTCCGACGTGTAGCGCAGCTCGATGACTCGCGGCGGGCTCGCCGACCCCATCCCGACCGCGAGGACGCCACCCCAGCCCTCCACGGCAAGGCGCGCCTCGTCCCGGATCTCGACCTCGAGCCCGGCCTCGCTGCCGAGCTCGTCCGCCCGCGCGGCAAGCCAGGCCGGGTCCTTCTCGTTGGCCGGCGCGTTCGTGAGGTCACGGGCACGGTGCACCGCCCGCGCGGTGACGCGGGCCCGGCGTACGGCGTCCTCGACGCCGCTCGAGGAGCGGCTCCCGGCGAGATGGACCGCGCCGACCGGGGCGCTTTTCGGCGGCCCGCTCTTGCGGGTGAAGGAGTACGACGCGAGCAACATGCCTTCGACGGCGGCGCGCACGCCCACAGGATCAGCGTCCGTGACGAGCGTCGTGGCGAGCGAGGCACGGTCGCGGACCCGCCGGGCCAGCGCGGCACCGGCCCGGCGCAGGTCCTGCGGCGTGCCCGAGCCGGTCCCAACGAGCAGAAGCTGCTCGACCGTGGCTCCCGGCATACGGATCGGCACGGGGACGATCTCGCCCGGTGAGGCCGATGCCTTGGCCCGGCGCAGCTCGTCGGCGAGGTCGACGCCGTAGGCGTCGGCGACCTCATCGGCGCCTGCGCCCGGGACCGGTTGCTCATGCCGGCTGACCGGGACGGCGAGGACGTCGGCGTCGGCCACCTCGCTCAGCGTTCCTCGGACGAGCTCGACGGTCGGGGCAGCCACGTGGTCCGTCCTTCCCTGGGTACGGTCTCGGTGGCGCGGGCGACGGCGTCGCCGCCGGCTGCCGCGGGGGGTCACCCGATCACGGCGGGCGGATCACCGCGGTGGGCGGATCACACAGTACGGCCCCGTCACTGACCGGGAAGGCCGGGCCGGGACCGTCCCGCCCGGGGCGGCGTCCGGGGATCGCCCGGTGGGTGCCGCTGTTCATCGGATGCGGGTCGCCTCCGCTGCGGCGGGCCCTCGCTACGCTCGGGACCACCTCCGCTGCGGCTCCGTCATCCGACTGCCCGTGTCTCATCGGATGCGCGTCGCCTCCGCTCCGTCATCCGACTAGCCGACGACGCCCTTGAGTGCGTCACCGAGCTCGCCCGCCTCGTCGGCCGACAGCTCCACGACGAGTCGCCCGCCACCCTCCAGTGGGACGCGCATCACGATGCCGCGTCCCTCCTTGGTGACCTCGAGCGGGCCGTCGCCCGTCCGCGGCTTCATGGCCGCCATGCGGTTCCCCTTCCTGTCCCGGACCGTCGGCGGCGTCCGTCGGACGCACGCCGCGGCGTGATGTGGTCATTATCCCGGGTGATCGCGTGTGAGTGAAACGACGTCGCGCGCCGCCCCGGCGAAGCCGGGGCCGTCACCGCCACCGTCGCCCGCCATGACCGGCCTCGCGGCGGTTGTCGGACCGGCCCGGCAGACTGGCCGACGTGAACGCCCGCTCCGCGCTGTTTGACCTGTACGGCGACCACCTGCTCAGCCGCGGTGGCAGCGCGCCCGTCTCCGTGCTCGTCCGGCTGCTCGCGCCGCTCGGGATTGCAGCGCCCGCCGTACGCACCGCCGTGTCTCGGATGGTCCGCCAGGGATGGCTCGAGCCACGGCGACACGACGAAGGCCCGGGCTACGCCGTCACACCTCGTGCGCGGCGCCGCCTCGAGGACGCGGCGGCCCGCGTCTACCGCACGGGTGCGCCGGCGTGGGACGGCGTGTGGCATCTCGTCGTCATCCCCCGCGTGCGGGAGCGCAGCGCGCGCGAACGACTCCGGTCCGGACTCGCCTTCCTCGGCTACGCCCAGCTCGACGACACCACCTGGATCGCGCCGCGGCCGTCCCCGGAGCTTGACGCGCTCCTGGACACCGAGGGCGTGCCCGCCGAGCGGTTCCGCGCGACCCATGATGGGGAGACCGCGCGGCTGGTGCGCCGAGCTTGGGACCTCGAGGGCCTCGCTGCGGCGTACGACGCGTGGCTGGTGGACGCGGCCGCGATCACGACTGGCACGGGCGAGGACGTCGGGGACGAGGCCGCCTTCGCCGCCCGCTCGACGCTCGTGCATGAGTGGCGCAAGTTTCTCTTCCGCGATCCCGGCCTGCCGCCACAGTTGCTGCCCACGTCCTGGCCGGGCACCCGGGCGGCGCGCTTCTTCGACGCGGAAGCGGCGCGGTTGCACCCTGCCGCGGTCCGCTTCGTTGACTTCTGTCTGGACCCGCGCACGGGCGGCGGCGTGCAGACGCCCGACGAGGCGCGACCCGCCGGGCGCGGCGTGCCGCCGGACGAGGCGGCTCGCGCCAACGCCAGGGCGTCACGGGAAGATCCGACCATGTCAGACGCCTCACCGGCGGCGCCCCTACCCTCGACGACGAGGAGCTGAGCGATGTCCGACTCGCCCACAGGACCCCCACTGAGCTGTACGGTGCGCGACGGCGTCGCCACTCTCGTCCTCGACCGGCCTGCGGCGATGAACGCGCTCAACCGGGAGCTCAAGGTCGCCTTGCGCGACACGCTCCACTCGGTCGCTGCGGATCCCGACATCCGGGCCGTCGTGCTGACCGGCAACGGGCGGGCCTTTTGCGTCGGTCAGGACCTGCGCGAGCACGAGCGCGTCCTCGCCGAGGGAGTGGACGCAGCCTGGGGCACGGTCGACGAGCACTACTCCCCAATCACGACCGCTCTGGCGACGATGCCGAAGCCCGTGGTCGCGGCGGTGAACGGCGTGGCCGCCGGTGCCGGCGCGGCCTTCGCGTTCGCCTGCGACCTGCGCGTGGTTGCGGACACCGCGTCGTTCAACCTGGCCTTCGCCGCCGTCGGGCTGTCCTGCGACTCCGGCTCGTCGTGGACGCTGCCGCGGCTCGTCGGGCCTGCCCGCGCCAAGGAACTGCTGATGATGCCGCGGACGGTCCGTGCCGAGGAGGCGCTTGCGCTCGGGCTCGCCTCGCAGGTCGTGCCGGCGGCCGACGTCCTCGACGTGGCGACGAACCTGGCAGGCCGGCTCGCGGCCGGACCGACCGTCGCCTACGGCGCCATCCGCCGCGCGGTCGCCTTCTCCGCCGGGCACGACCTCACGGACTCCCTCGTCCACGAGGCTGAGCTGATGCGCCTCACCGGCTCGACCGAGGACCACCGACGCGCGGTCGAGTCGTTCAACCGCAAGGAGACGCCGGTCTTCGAGGGACACTGAGCGCCCGTGTGGGCGTACGGCGGCGCGCGCCGGCCGACGTACCGTCCGTGCGGTGTCACGGCTCTCGGCGAGCCACACATCCCGCGAGGTGGTCATCGACCATGCCGGTGGCCTGCATGAGGGCATAAGCCGTGGTGGGGCCGACGAACCGGAACCCGCGCCGGCGCAGCTCGCCCGCCATCGCCGTCGACTCCGCCGTGACCGCGGGCACGTCCGCCGTCGTCCGCGGCGCCGGACGGGGCTTGGGTGCGAAGGACCACAGGAGCCGGTCGAGCTCGCCGACGGGCATCTCGGCGACCAGTCGGGCGTTCGCGATGGCCGCGTTGATCTTGGCTCGGTTCCGGACGATCCGGCTGTCCGACAGCAGCCGTGCGACGTCGTGCGGGCCGAAGCCGGCGACCGCTGTCGGATCGAAGCCGGCGAAGGCGCTGCGGAACGCCTCTCGCTTGCGCAGGATGGTCAGCCACGACAGCCCGGACTGGAAGGCCTCGAGGCACAACCGCTCGTAGACCGCTGCGTCGCCGTGGACCGGCTGACCCCACTCGTCGTCGTGGTAGGTGACATAGTCCGGGGCCGAGACTCCCCAGGGACAACGTGGCCGGCCGTCCGGGCCGGGCAGGACGGACGCCTCCGCGGTCACCGGCCGCACTCGAGGACGCGGTGCAGCCGATTCAGCGAGTAGACGACGCCGGCCCGCGCCACCGGCCGTCCCAGCCGCCAGCCGAGCCGGCCCACCGCCCGGAACGGAATCTCGAGGTTCTCCGTCCACACCAGCCGGGACCGTCCGGCCCCGCACGGCACGACGTCGAAGACGGCGGTCCCACGGACCACTCGGCCGGTGTGGACGACGGCGCAGCGGCGCGGCGGGTCCCACTCGGTGATCGTCATCGTGTCGAGGACACCGACCCTGCCCACGCCGGTGAACGCCTCTATGCCGCCGCCGAGACCGTGGCCGTCCTGGGCCGTACCGCGGACGCGGGTCAAGAGCATCCACCGACTCTGGCTCGGCCAGTCGACCACCGCGTCCCAGAGGCGCCGCGCCGGTACGCCGACCTCCACCGACTCGGTGAGCGTCGCGTCAGCGGCCACGGGGACCTGCTCTCATCACTGCTCGCCGTCGCGCCGCGGGTCCGCGTCGGGCGTCGGCGCCGTGTCGGGCCGAACCGCCGTGGCGCCGGAGGATGTGCGCTGCTCGTCGAGCACCCCGGAGATCCCGCCGTGCACCTCGGCCACGTCGCCGTGCGCCGCCGGTTCCCGGCTGAGTCCGTGCCTGCCGGCAGGCAGACCGTGGCTCTGGCCCGCACGACCCGCCTCCAGCTCGGCGATCCGCGCGTCACGCGCGGCCAGCTCGCCGGCCACCCGGTCCAGTAGTTCGTCCACGTGGTCCATCCGGTAGCCGCGGAACGCGACGGGGAAGCGCACCTGCTCGAGGGCGTCGGCGCGCAGGGGTCCCTGCGGCAGGGCCCCGGTCGGTGGCAGGTCACTCGGCGCCTCGGCCAGTCCCCCGCCGCGCCCGGCCGAGACCACGGCAGCGACGCCGAGTACCGCCAGTGCGAGCAGGACGAACAGCAGATCCACCCGCGCATGGTGTCACGGCCGCACTACGCCGGGACGGTGCGGTTCGGCGTCGCCGGGTCGCGCGTACGTCGCCGGCGTCACGGCTCTGCCTCGATCAGCTCGTCATTGGTGGGCAGCGGGACGGGCCCGTCCGCGGCCCAGCCCCGGGCGACCGCATCCAGCGCATCATCCACGGTCGTGGTCCAGGTCAGCAGGTCCCGGGCCTGCACCCGCACGAAGCCTGAGGCGACGAGGTCGTCGACCTGGCGGCGCAGGCCGTCGTACACGCCGTCAGGATCGAGCACGACGACCGGCTTGCCATGCATCCCGAGGCTGCGCGCCACCCAGACCTCCAGCAGCTCCTCGAGCGTGCCGAGACCGCCAGGCAAGGCCACGAAGGCGTCGCTGCGCCGGTCCATCTCCCCTTTGCGGGCGCGCATGTCACGCGTCACGACGAGCTCGTCCGCGTCGTGGTCGGCGACCTCGAGGTCGACCAGCGCCTGTGGGATGACGCCGACGGTGTGTCCGCCGGCGGCCCGGGCCGCGCGGGCGACCGCACCCATGCACGAGACGCTTCCGCCGCCGGTCACGAGCACGTGACCGCGTCGCGCCACGGCGGTCCCGATCTCCACCGCGAGCGTCAGGTAGCGGGAGTCGATGCGTTCGCTCGAGGAGCAGAAGACGCACACAGCCGCCCGGGACGTGGAGCCGGCGACGCGCGCGGAGTCACTCGGCGCCATGCGCCTGCGCCGTCGCGTGCGCCGAACCGGCCTCGGCCTCGGCCTGGGACCCGTTCACCTGACCGGCGCAGATTATCGCCACCGCCTCCGCCGGATCGTCGGTGACCCGGAGCAGGTCGAGGTCGGGCGTGGAAATCTTGCCCTGCGCCAGCATCGTCGCGCGAAGCCAGTCGATGAGGCCGGCCCAGTACATCGAGCCCATGAGGACGACCGGGAACTGCGTGACCTTGTGGGTCTGGACGAGGGTCAGCGCCTCGAACAGCTCGTCCAGGGTCCCGAATCCGCCGGGCAGCACGATGAAGCCCCGGGCGTACTTCACGAACATCGTCTTGCGAGCGAAGAAGTACCGGAAGTTGACCTGGATGTCGACCCACTCGTTCATACGCTGCTCGAACGGCAACTCGATCCCGAGCCCGACCGAGATCCCGCCGGCCTCCAGCGCACCTCGGTTGGCCGCCTCCATGGCGCCGGGCCCACCACCGGTTATCACGGCGAAGCCCGCGTCGACGAGGCGACGGCCGACCTCGACTCCGAGCGCGTACTCGTGGGAGTCCCTGGGCGTGCGGGCCGAACCGAACACGCTGACCGCCGTCGGCAGCTCCGCCAGCGCGCCGAACCCCTCGACGAACTCCGCCTGGATGCGCAGGACGCGCCACGGGTCGGTGTGGAGCCAGTCGGCGGAGTCGCGGCTGTCCAGGAGGCGCTGGTCGGTCGTGCTGTCCGGCACCTGGCCGCGACGCAGCCGCACCGGCCCTTTCTGCCGCTCCGGGGGCCGCGGGCGCTGGCCGGCGGGGGCTGCCGCCGGCGGGACGAGATCGGGCGTCGGGTCCGAAGACATGCGATGAAGGCTAGCCAGGGCGCCGCTGCCACGAGCGGGCGCGGCATGGTCGTGCCGGCGCGGACGGACGGGCGGGACCACCCCGATCCTTCGGCGGAGACGCGTGACGACGCGCGACCCGGGTATGTGCACGAGCAAGCACCTGCCTTCCAGCCGTCCGCACCCCCTCGAGAGGATCGCCGTGCCCGTTCAGCCCAAGGTCGCCGTCATCTACTACTCCGCCACCGGTAGCGTCCACACCATGGCCGAGCGGGCCGTCGCAGCGGCCGAGAAGGCCGGCGCCGAGGTCCGCATTCGCAAGGTCGCCGAGACCGCTCCCGACGACGCGATCGGCGGCAACTCGGCGTGGGCTCAGCACCACGAGGAGACCCGCGAGCGCCCCACGGCCACCCCCGAGGACATCGCCTGGGCCGACGTCGTGCTGTTCGGGACCCCGACCCGCTACGGCAACATGGCCGGCCAGCTCAAGAACTTCATCGACACGCTCGGCCCGCTGTGGATGCAGGGCCAGCTCGCGGACAAGGTCTACGCGGCGTTCACCTCGACCGGGACCAAGCGTGGCGGCCAGGAGACGACACTGCTCGCGACGTACACCTCGATCTACCACTTCGGCGGCATCATCGTCCCGCCCGGCTACACCGACCCGGTGAAGTTCAACGACGGCAACCCGTACGGCGTCTCCCACGTCAGCGCCAACGGCGCCATGCCGCCCGGCGAGGAGGAGTTCGCGGCGATGGACCACATGACCACGCGAGCCGTCACGGTCTCGCGCCAGCTGCTCGCCGGCCGGTCAGCCGCGGCCTGAGCCCGTTTCCCTAGGCCGTCAGCCAGGTCCGCATCGCCGACTCGCACTCGCGGACCGCCGCCATCGACACGTGCTCGTCGTCCTTGTGCGCGAGCAACGGGTCGCCGGGGCCGAAGTTCACCGCGGGCACGCCGAGCGCGGAGAAGCGCGCGACGTCGGTCCAGCCGAACTTTGGCGCGGGCTCCTGGCCGATGGCGGCCACGAACGCCGCCGCGGCGGGGTGTGTCAGCCCCGGGCGCGCACCCGGCGCGCTGTCGACGAAGGTCACGTCGTAGCCCTCGAACACCTGGCGGAGATGCGCCTCGGCGTCAGCCTCGGACTTCGACGGCGCAAACCGGTAGTTGACCGCAATCGAGCACCGGTCCGGGACGACGTTGCCGGCGATGCCGCCGGAGACGAGCACGGCGTTGAGCCCCTCGCGGTAGACCAGGCCGTCGACCTCGACCTGCGCGGGCTCGTAGGCGTTGAGCCGGGCCAGCACGTGCGCCGCCTCGTGGATCGCGTTGTGTCCCATCCACGAGCGGGCGGTGTGGGCGGCCCGGCCCCTGGTCGTCACGTCGACCCGCATCGTGCCGTTGCAGCCACCCTCGACCGTGCCGTTGCTCGGCTCCATGACGACGGCGAAGTCGGCCTCGAGCCACTCGGGATGGTTGCGTGCCACGCGCCCCAGGCCGTTCTTGTCCGCCTCGACCTCCTCGTGGTCGTAGAACACGTATGTCACGTCCCGGTTGGGCTCGGGCAGCGTGGCGGCCAGGCGCAGCGCGACCGCGACGCCGCCCTTCATGTCCGCCGTACCACGGCCGTAGAGCAGGTCGCCGTCGCGACGGCTGGGAAGGTTCGCAGCGACGGGCACGGTGTCGAGGTGTCCGGCGAGGACGACGCGCTCGCGCCGGCCCAGTTCGGTGCGCGCGACCACCGTGTCGCCGTCGCGGTCCAGCCGCAGGTGCGGCAGCGCGCGCAGCGCCTTCTCGACCGCGTCGGCGAGCGGGCCTTCGTTGCCGCTCACCGATTCGATGTCGCACACCGCCGCTGTCAGCTCGGCGGCGTCCCCGGTGAGCGTCAGACTCGGCGTACGTCGGAGGGCCATGGCGGCGACCCTACGACGGCGAGAACACGCAGAACTCGTTGCCCTCCGGGTCGGCCAGCACGTGCCAGCGGACGTTGTGGTCCGGCTCGCGGAGCACGCGCGCGCCACGGGCGACGAGGCCGTCCACGTCAGCGCTCTCGACGTCCCAGTGCACGCGGTTCTTGACCGTCTTCGGCTCCGGCACGGGCGCGAAGACGAGGAACTCGAACGGCGCGCCGGGGATACCGGTCACCGACGACCACGGTCCGTCCTCGTCCGGGACGGCCTCCCCGCCGAGGACGTCCGCCCACCACCGCGCCTGAGCGGCAGGGTCGCCGGCGTCGACGACCATCTCGAAGCAGCGGCCGGGCAGCGAGGGAAGGCCATCACGCACGAAGGCGCACAGCTCGCCACCGTCGGGGTCGGCGAGCACCCACCACGACCGGTCCTCCCCCGGCGCCTGCAGCACGCGCGCGCCGAGGCCGCGCAGCCCTTCCAGGTCCCCGACCTTCAGGTCGAGGTGCACCCGGTGCTTGACCGACTTGGGCTCAGGGACCGGGTTGAACCACACCGTCTCCTCGGGCCGGGCGCCGTCGACGCGGCAGAGCCCCTCTCGGACGGCCACCGCCTGTCGTCCGAGGGCCGCACCCCAGAACGACGCGAGCGCGTGCGGGTCGCGGGCGTCGACGCAGAGGTCCTTCCACCGGGCCATGGGCATCCGGGAAGGCTAGCCGCCCGGCTCGGTACCGTTGCGGCGTGACAAGTGCAGCGACGACGGCTCCAGGGACCGGTACGGCGACCAGCGGCGCGTGGGGCCACGGCCTCGCGACGATCACGGACGACGGCCAGGTCCTGGACACCTGGTATCCAGAGCCGCACCTGGGCGCCCCCGTCGATGAGGAGTACGAGCCGCCGGCAGAGCTCACAGCGGGCGCACGCCGTGACGACCTGCGCGGCGTCACCGTCCAACCCGTGCTCGCCACCATCGAGTCCCTCGACCTGCCTCCGGCGACGACGCAGGACGCCTACCTGCGCCTGCACCTGCTCTCCCACCGGCTCGTGCGCCCACACGGGCTCTCGGTCGAGGGGATCTTCGGCGTGCTGCCGAACGTCGTCTGGACCAGCGCCGGCCCGTGCGCGGTCGAGGGCTTCGAGGTGACGCGCGGCCGGCTGCGCGCCGCCGGGCAGGTCGTCACCGTGCTCGGCGTGGACAAGTTCCCGCGGATGGTCGACTACGTCCTGCCGACCGGGGTCCGAATCGCCGACGCCGACCGGGTGCGGCTCGGCGCCCACCTCGCCCCGGGGACGACCGTCATGCACGAGGGGTTCGTGAACTTCAACGCCGGGACGCTCGGCGCCTCCATGGTCGAGGGCCGGATCAGCGCCGGTGTCGTCGTGGACGACGGCTCCGACGTCGGGGGCGGCGCGTCGATCATGGGGACGCTCTCGGGCGGCGGCCAGCAGGTGATCTCCATCGGCAAGGGGTGCCTGCTCGGCGCCAACGCCGGCATCGGCATCTCCCTCGGCGACGAGTCCGTGGTCGAGGCGGGGTGCTACGTCACGGCAGGCACCAAGGTCACGCTGCCCGACGGCCAGGTCGTCAAGGCCCGGGACCTCTCCGGCGTCGCGCGGATGCTGTTCCGGCGCAACAGCGTGTCCGGCGCGATCGAAGCGGTGCCCCGCAGCGGGCACTGGGGCGGTCTCAACGCCGCGCTCCACGCCAACGACTGAGGTGGCGTCCCCGCGCACGAGGCGGAACGACGGCGCATCCCCGGGCGTTTCCCCGCGCGTGCACACGACCCGGCGACGACGGACCTCCGCGCGGGTCCGACGTCGTCGGGCTGTCGTCGCGGCGGCGGGCCTGACGACGCTGATCGCGGCTGGCGTCGCCGTGTCCCGGTGGGGCGGCGTTCCCCTGCCCGTCGCGCTCGAGCGGTGCACCGCCACCGTGAAGGACGAGACGACCTCACTGTCGACCGAGCAGACCGCGCACGCGGCGACGATCGCCGCGGTCGGGCTGCGCCGCGGGCTCGCCGAGCGGGCGGTGACGATCGCGCTCGCGACGGCCATGCAGGAGTCGAAGCTGGAAAACCTCGAGCACGGTGACCACGACTCCGTGGGCCTGTTCCAGCAACGACCGTCTCAGGGCTGGGGCACGGTCGAGCAGATCCGTGACCCCGTCTACGCCGCGGGCAAGTTCTACGACGCGCTGGTCAAGGTGCGGTCCTACGCCGAGCTGCCGCTCACCGAGGCCGCGCAGCGCGTCCAACGCAGCGGCTACCCCGATGCCTACGCCGAGCACGAGGACGAGGCCACCATCCTGTCTGCGGCGCTGACCGGGCGTGCGGGCGCGGACCTGAGCTGCCGGGTCCGGGCCGATGACGTCCCCGCCGAGTCCATGGGCCGCTCGGGGCTGACGCCGCGCGCGGCAGCGCTGCGCGCCGACGTCGAGCGCTCCTTCGGCCGGCAGAAGCTCGGCGGCTTCGCGCCCGGCGGTCTCTCGACGGGGCACGTCGAGGGCTCGGCCCACTACGACGGCCGCGCGATGGACATCTTCTTCCGGCCGGTCACCAAGGCGAACAAGCGCGCGGGATGGGCGATGGCGCACTACCTCGTCGCACACGCCGAGGCGCTCGACATCGCCACAGTTATCTTCGACGGCCGGATCTGGACGGTGGGGCAGTCCTCGCGGGGATGGCGGGACTACCGGCACCCGAGCGGCCGCACGGACAACCCCGTGCTGATGCACCGCGACCACGTCCACGTCGACGTGCTCGGCTGACCCGCCCGGCGGTCACGGGCCTGCGGCCACCTGCCCGGCGAGCCGGCCACCCGACGGCCGCACGGCATCCGCGGGCAGCCGACCCTCCAACCTGCTCATCACCGCGATGCTCGCGGCGTTGAGTGCGGCGAGGGCCAGCCACGGCGCGGCCGGGTGCGCCTCGTAGAGCGTCGCGAAAAAGGCCGGCGCGACGATGGAGGCGAACGCGAAGGAGTATTGGAACGCCGCCAGGTAGCGTCCGCGCGCCTGCGGCGGCGCGGCGGCCGCGGCGAGCGCGCTCGAGACCGGCGCGTGCACCAGCTCTGCGGCGGTGAACAGCAGCGTCCCCGCGACCAGCACGGCGACCGACCAGGCGAGCCGTCCGGGATCGAGGGTCGCCAGCGAGAGGCTCCAGGCGCACCACAGCCCGGCGGCGGCAGCGACGCTGCGGGTACGGCGGAACCGTCCGAGCCGCCGTACGACGACCGTCGACAGGACGGCGACCAGCACGGCGTTGCCCGCGAGCACGAACGAGGTCAGCCACACCGGTCCGCGGATGCCGGTGATCACGACGGTCGGCAGCGCCAGGGCGAGCATCATGCTCGTCATCGCGTAGACGGTGTTGACCGTGACGAGCCCGAGGTAGGGCCCGTCCCGGACCAGCGTTGCGTATCCCGACCGCGGCAGCGGCTCGTGCTGGTGCGGCGCCGGGCCGATCCGCACGAAGGCCACCAGCAGGACCGCCGCAGCCGCGAAGCAGGCCGCGGCCGCGTACGCGACCGCCCGGTAGGCGCCCGCTGCGCCGCCCGCGACCACCAGGCCGGTTCCCAGGCCACCGACCGCCAACCCCGCCGTACGCGCCGCGTTGCTCACTGCGTACCACGCGTCGGTGCTGCGGCCGCCCGGACCCGCCCCGTCGGCGTAGTCGGCCAGCGCCGTGAAGATCGTCGACCAGAAGACGCGGACGCCGACCGCGACGACCGCCGACGCGAGCGCGATCCCCCACGGGCCCTGCACCGCGCCGTAGGCGACGTAGCCGACGGCCTGGACCAGCTGCGCCGCGACGACCAGCGGCAGCGCGCCGTACCGGTCGGCCAGCGCGCCGGCCCACACCGGCACGGGCAGCGTCACCGCCGTGGCGACGCTGACGAGCACGCCGACGAGGCCGAGGGGTACATCGGTCAACGCGGTGAAGTAGACGAGCGAAAGCGGAAGGAACAGCCCGTTGCCGGTCGAGTCGACGGCGAGCGCGAAGACGAGCACCGGCCCGCCTCTGCTGGCGCCCGTGCGCGCCACGCCCACCACCTCCCCCTAGACCATCTCGTCCGTCGCCAGCGGCGCAGACAACCAGCATGAGCGTGACCGAAGCGCAGCGGGCGGCGGAGGACCTCCAGCGCATGTCGGGGAGCTGCAGCAGCTCGTGAGCCGCTTCACCGCCTAGACGTGAATCAGCCGCCCCCGGCGGGCGGGCCGGGCCGATCCACGGTGACGAGTGCGAGACCCCAAAGGGTCGGTGCCGTCTCCGCCCGGCGGGTCGGCTCGCCGATGCGGGACGGGGAATCTGACACGCTTCGCACCTGTGGATGCTCCGACCGCCCTGTCCCCGCATGCTGCTTCCTTCGGCGTGCAGAGTCGATCCGTCTGCCCGACGCCAGCGTGGAGGCGGTGCTCGTGGCCCAGGCCTGGCACTGGGTGGACCGCGCCCGTGCCGTGCCGGAGGTCGCCCGGGTCCTGCGCCCGGGCGGCTGGCTGGGACTGGTCTGGAACGAGCGCGACGAGCAGGTGCGCTGGGTGGCCGAGCTGGGCCGGGTGATGGGTGTCGAGCGGGTCGAGGACGACCTCGGACGGGGTGGGCCGCAGGTCGGGGCGCCGTTCGGCCCGGTGGAACGGCACGTCACGCGCTGGCAGCGGGTTCTTCTCGGCGTCCGGACCTGCTCGACCTCGTCGCGTCCCGCAGCTACGTGATCGTCCTGGCCCAGGACGAGCGCCGGCGGGTCCTCGCGGCGGTCGAACGGCTGCTGGACGAGCATCCGGACCTCGCCGGCCGCGGCGAGATCCCCCTGCCCTACGTCACTCGGGCCTTCCGCGTCCGCCTGCTCTAGTGCGGCCGTGCGGCGCTGTCATGCGCTGCCCCGGCGGCGGTGATGATGCATTTCACCGCCCTCCGGACCCCGGGCGACGAGGGTCGGGTGACACGGCCGACCGAGGACGGGCAGAAGGTCAGCCCGACAGCCGCGTGACGGCGGCAGCGACCCGCTCGTCCGTCGCGGTGATCGCGACCCGGACGTGCTGCGCTCCGGCCGCGCCGTACAACGACCCCGGAGTGACGAGGACCCCGCGGTCGGCGAGCGACGCGACGGTGTCCCAGCACGACTCGTTCCGGGTGGCCCACAGGTAGAGCCCCGCCTCGGAGTGCTCGACGCGCAGACCGGCCGCCTCGAGCGCCGCCCGCAACGCCGTACGACGGGCCGCGTAGCGCTCCCGCTGCTCCGCCACGTGATCGTCGTCGGACAGCGCCGCGACCATCGCCGCCTGCACCGGCGCGGGCACGATCATGCCGGCGTGCTTGCGCGCCTCCAGCAGCCCACGCACGAGAGCCGGGTCACCGGCGACGAAACCGGCCCGGTAGCCCGCGAGGTTCGACCGCTTGGACAGCGAGTGCACCGCCAGGAGTCCCTCAACGGACCCCTCGCAGACGTCGGGATGCAGCACCGACACCGGCTCGGCGTCCCAACCGAGCTCGACGTAGCACTCGTCGCTGGCGAGCACCACGCCGTTCGCCCGCGCCCAGCGCACCAGTCCCCGCATCTCGTCCATGTCGAGGACCCGGCCGGTCGGGTTCGCCGGGGAGTTGACCCACAGCAGGTCTACGGCGCTGCCCAGCTCCTCGAGCACCGCCATGTCGTCGACCGGAGCCGGAGTCGCGTCCGCCAGCCGCGCACCCACGTCGTACGTCGGGTAGGCCAGCGCCGGGTGGATGACGATGCTGCCGGGCCCCAGGCCGAGCAGCGTCGGCAGCCACGCGACCAGCTCCTTCGTGCCGATGGTCGGCAGCACGGCGGCGGGGTCGAGCTCGACCGCGTCGAGCCGGCGGCACAGCCAGGCGACCGCCGCCTCGCGCAGCGCCGGCGTCCCCCAGGTCAGCGGGTAGCCGGGCGCGTCGGCCGCGCGAGACAGCGCCTCGCGTACCACGTCGGGGGTCGGGTCCACCGGCGTCCCCACCGAGAGGTCCACGATGCCGTCGGGGTGGGCGCGCGCCCGCTCGGCGTAGGGCGCCAGCGCATCCCAGGGAAACTCCGGGAGCCGCTCCGCGAGGCGCCGCCGGCGTGGCCCAGCGCCGGACGCCGGTGTCGCGTCCGGCGCCGGGGTGGCGGAGGAGGTCAGTGGCCCTCGCCCTGCGGCGGCAGCGCGGCGATGACCGGGTGGTCCTTCTCGATCAGTCCCATCTTCGACGCCCCACCCGGCGAGCCGAGGTCGTCGAAAAACTCCACGTTGGCCTTGTAGTAGTCCTTCCACTGCTCGGGCACGTCGTCCTCGTAGAAGATCGCCTCAACGGGGCACACCGGCTCGCAGGCGCCGCAGTCCACGCACTCGTCCGGGTGGATGTAGAGCGAGCGCTCACCCTCGTAGATGCAGTCGACGGGGCACTCCTCGATGCACGCCTTGTCCTTGATATCCACGCAGGGCTGGGCGATGACGTACGTCACGGTGCGGTTCCTCCTCGTCGGGCACGACGCTGCCCGCGCCTAGTATCGCGCCAAGTATCGCGCTGCGGAGCGTTGTCTCAGCATGGGGGTGGGCATGGCGGCGGGGTTCCGGCTGGTCCGTGCGCTCAGCCCCGGAGACGTCGGTTCCCGGGTCGTGGTACGCCGGACCCTGCCCGGTGGAGGGGCCGGTGACGTCCTCGGCGAGCTGGTCTCGTACGACGACCAGCGGCTCGCCGTACGCACTCGCGACGGCGCGGTGGTCGAGGTCGCGCAGGCCGACGTGCTCGCCGGCAAGCCGGTCCCGCCGCCGCCTGCACCGCGACGTGGGCGCGGCGGCGCCGGCACCGCACCGGCGGTCACGTCCGCCGAAATCGCCGAGGTCGAGCGGGCGAACGCCGACGGCTGGGCGCCGTTCGAGACCGCGGAGCTCGGCGGCTGGCTGTTGCGCGCCGGTGGCGGGTTCACCGGGCGGGCCAACTCCGTGCTGCCGCTCGGCGACCCCGGCCTGCCGCTGGACGAGGCGCTGGAGCGGGTGGCGCAGTGGTACGCCGAGCGGGGCATCCGCCCGCGCTTCCAGCTCCCCCTGCCGCTCGCCGCCGACCTCGCGGACGCGCTCGAGGCCCGTGGCTGGCGCCGCGTCGACGACTCACTCGTGCTGACCGCGCCGCTGGACACGGTGCTGGCGCGCACGGCCGACCTGGTCGCCGCCGCAGCCGGGCGCGGCGCGCCCGCCCCGCCACCCGTCGACCTGGCGGACACGCCGTCCGAGGCGTGGCTGTCGCTGTACCACTACCGCGGCGGCGACCTGCCGCCGGTCGCCCGGCAGCTTCTCGTCACCGCGAGGACCCGCGCGTTCGCGACCGCGAGCGAGGACGGTGCCGCGGTCGCCGTTGGTCGAGTCGCGGTCAGCGGTCGCTGGGCCGGCGTCACCGCGATGGAGGTCGCCCCGCACGCGCGCCGGCGCGGGCTGGCTGCCCACGTGCTCGGCGCGCTCGGTGGGTGGGCCGGCGAGCGTGGGGCGGACGCGGTCTACCTGCAGACCATGGCGACGAACGAGCCCGCGCTCGCGCTCTACCGCCGGCTCGGCTTCACCATGCATCACCCGTACCACTACCGGTGGGCGCCGGAGCGGCCATGACTCTGAACAGGCAGGGTGGCCCTTAGGTTAGGACGGCAGGGACCGCCGGGTCTCACAGCAATGGGTGAGGCCGTTTGTGCGCCCGCCAACGCTGGCTGAGAGCGATAGGAGCAAGCGGTTGGGTCGCCGATTGGCGGACCTGACATGCCGCGGAGGGGGGGCATTATAAAGGCGCAGGCGAAGCGGACCTTGCGCAAGGCAGCATGAAGACGGGCGCCTCAGCACATGGTGGGAGGCCGTTTCGTTGAGGAATCAGGCGCGTCCGCGCGGCCGGAACACGAGGTACAGCCTGCCGATGACAGCGCCGAAGAGAATCACCATCTCGATCGGACCGATGCGCGGGCCCCCCAGGACGAGGGCCAGGAACGCCCCGACAAGGATGGCTCCCGCCCTGGCGAGCTTGCGCCTCATGCGCTTCCCCCTCGTACGGGTCGTTGCCGTCAGCGTGGACCCCGATCTCGGACCCGGGGTGGGAGTTGGAGTGGCGGCCGATCTTCGGTACGCGGTACCTAAGGTGCCGCTGCGCGGTGGATGTGTTCGGAACTGAAGTCGCGGTGGTTCACACGTCAGCCCACCAGCATGACGTGGTGCCGGTGGACGGGGACCTCGCAGTACACGTTCATGGGGCATGGGGCTACACGAGACGACCAGGCTCGCCGCGACCATCGGGGCGTGGTGGGCGCAAATCGATGGGTTCCTGCAGCTCGGCGTCACCAAGGCCCGCGCCGAGGGCTACAACCGGGTGATCAAGCGGGTCAAGCGTGTCGCCTGCGGGTTCCGCAACCAGGAGAACTAACAGCGCCGCATACTGCTCCACATCGCGGCGACCCGAGCCGCGTGAACCACCAGCGGTCGGCGCCGACCCCGCTCAAGGACGGAATGCCAGCATACTGGCCACACCAGCGCCACACCCCGCTCACTTGCGCGGTGTCGGCCTTGCCCCCACGAGACGCGTAGGTGAACGTTGACAATGCGGTTGACACATGTGCTCGCGTTGACAGCCGTTGCGGCACTTGCTCCTGGATGCGGTGCGGGCGCAAGCAGTGGAGACGAGTCGGAGGAGAATTCCTCTACAGCTCTGCGCGCAGTCATCCCTGTTCCGACAGGCACGGGGGGCCGGGAACTGCGCTGACTCAGGCCGAGGTCGACTCCCCACGTCCTAGTGTTGCGTGTCTGAAGTCTTCTTGCGGGGCCTGGCTCTGTTGAGGATCTCGTCGGCGGTCTTGGTCCAGACGAAGGGTTCGCAGCGGTCGTTCCAGCCGTCGATGAACGTTTCGATCGCGCTG
>JALYMU010000126.1 GCA_030773595.1 Actinomycetota bacterium
CCCGTCGCTCCAGCGCCGCGGCGACGTCGAGGCCCCCGTCGAGACCCGCCGCGATGTCCGCGCGCAGGGCTTCCACCTCGGGGGCGTCGCCGTGGACCGGGACGACCGACCACGAGTCGACGGCCACGCCGCCCTGCGTGCGCAGCGTCGCCGACTGCACGGACAGCCGGTGCAGCGCCAGCACGCCGGCGACGCAGGCCAGCAGGCCCCGCCGGTCCGGCGCGACGACCGTGACCGTCCACGCGGCACCGTCCTCGCGCACGCCCACGGCCAGCTCCCGCGCGCGCACCAGCGCCTCCGTCTCGGCCGGGAACGGCTCGTCCTCCGCCGTCGCGACCGAACCGTCCAGGTGGGCCCGGACCCGCCGCACGAGCCGATCCACGAGGCCGAGCCGCCACGGGGTGGCCGCCGCCGGGCCGGTGGCGTGGGCGTCGGCCTCGGTGAGGGCGTGCAGCAGATCGAGCACGTCAGCGGACCCCACCGCGGACGCCACCGCCTGGGCGGGCCGGGTCGTCCGGGTCGCGCCGCGTCGCCGTCTCGACCAGCAGCAGGTGGTGGCGGACGAGCAGGACCACCATCTCCACGTCATCGGCCGGAAGTCCGATCCGCCGGGTGACGTCCTCCGCGATCCGCGCGCCTTCGACGCTGTGGTCCCCCCGGCGGCGGCCCTTGCCGATGTCGTGCAGCAGCGCCGAGACCAGCAGCAGGTCCGGACGGGAGACACGACGGGCCAGCGTCGCGGCGTACGCCACGGTCTCCACGAGGTGGCGGTCGACGGTCCACCGGTGCACCGCGTCGCGCTGGGGACGGTCGCGTACGCCTGACGACTCCGACAGCAGCGCCGTCACGATCCCGGCCTGGTCGAGCGCCTCCCAGACCGGACCGTGCGCGGCCCCGCGCCAAGCAGCGCCAGCAGGTGGCGGCGGGCCTCGGCGGCCACGGGTCCGGCAGCGGGAGGCAGCCGGCGAGCCGGGCGAGCAGTGCCGGCGCGAGCTCGACGTCCTCGACCGCCGCGACGGCCGCGGCGCGCAGGGGCAGTGTCGGGTCGGACGGGTCGGCGGTGGCGGACAGCGCCAGGCTCGCGTCGTGCTCCACGAGGCCCGGAGCCAGCGGGCGCGGCGGGGGTGTTCGCAGCCGCCGGAGGACCCGGCGAGGAGGACGTACGGCGCGCCGCGCGTCGCGCCAGGTCTGGCTCGGTCGCGTAGGCGATGACCCGCCCGGCCTGCGCGGTCCTGCGCAGGACGGACTCCGGCTCGGCGAGGCCCAGCCGCGCAGCCACGGCGTCCTGCTCCTGCGCCACGAGCACGTCCCGCGCCCGGCGGGACGTCATCGCTGTCGAGAGGTGCAGCCCGTCCCGGACGTCGAGCAGCGTCTGCGTCGCCGCGTCGACGGCGCCGTGCGGACGGTCCGCGACCCAGCTCACGGCGATGGCGCGCAGGACGGTGACGTCACGCAGGCCACCGCGGCCGTCCTTGAGGTCGGGCTCTCTGCGGAACGCCACCTCCCCGGCGCGCTCCCAGCGTCGCTCGCAGTCCTCGTGCAGCTCGCGGAGCCGGCGCGCGGCCGCGGCCCGCCAGTCCCGCAGGACCGTCGACCGGACACCGTCGACCAGCGCCGCGTCCCCCGAGACGAGCCGCAGGTCGAGCAGCGCGAGGACGACCGCGACCTCCTGCGCGGCGAGGGCCCGCGCCTCCTGCGGTGTGCGGACGGAGTGGTCCAGGGCCACGCCCGAGCCCCACACGGGGTACCACACGCGCGAGGCGACCTCCGCGGCGTCGCGGTGCCCGGCGTACCGCCCGGGGTCGTGGAGGATCACGAGGTCGAGGTCGCTGCCCGGGGAGAGCTCGCCGCGCCCGTAGCCGCCCACCGCCGCGAGGGCGAGGCCGGCCGGCGCAGCGGTGCGGGCATCGGAGCCGCCGTCCGGAAGGTGTCAAGCCGTCTGAGACAAGATCGCGTTAGTTGTTCTGGATGAGGGCCTCGCTGCTGGGTTGGTTGATCCAGGCGGCGGTCGGCAGTCGGGGCGGCACGGAGGGTCGGTGGAAGCGGTGCGGGTGGGCGGCGTAGGCCGCGTCGAGGGTTGCGGCGCGCTGGGCGCGGACCTCGCTGGCGGTGCCGTGGTGGACCGAGGCGGGGGTGTGCAGGCCGATGCCGCTGTGGCGGTGCTCGTGGTTGTAGTGGGTGAAGAACTGCTCGCAGAACGCGCGGGCGTCGACCAGGCTGCCGAACCGTTCGGGAAAGACCGGGGCGTACT
>JALYMU010000127.1 GCA_030773595.1 Actinomycetota bacterium
GCCGTGCCGAGCCGGTCGCGCAGGTCGCGCATGATGTCCAGGACGCCCGCCTGGATGGTGACGTCCAGCGCGGTGGTCGGCTCGTCAGCGATCAGCACCTTCGGCCCGCAGGCCACCCCGATCGCGATCATCACCCGCTGGCGCATGCCGCCGGAGAGCTGGTGCGGGTACTCGTCCACCCGGCGGTCGGGCGCGGGGATCCGCACGAGCTCCAGGAGCTCGATCGCGCGCTGGTGGGCCGCCCGCTTGGAGAGCCCTTCGTGCCGCTGGAGCACCTCGCGGATCTGCCGCCCGACCGTGAACGCCGGGTTGAGGCTCGTCATCGGCTCCTGGAAGACGAAGCTGACGTCCTTGCCGCGGACCTGACGCAGCTGCTTCGGAGTGAGCGAGAACAGGTCGACGTCGCCGAGCCGGATACTGCCCCCGACGGTGGCGGTCGGGGGCAGCAGCCCCGGGATCGACATCGCGGTCACCGACTTGCCGCACCCGGACTCCCCGACGAGTGCGAGGATCTCGCCCTCCGCCAGGGAGAAGGACACGCCGTTGACCGCGTGGACCGGCCCGTCCTCGGTCGCGAACGTCACCCGGAGGTCGTCGACCTGGAGCAGCGTCCGCGCCGGGCGACCGGTTCCGCGGGGGGACGCCAGCGGGGTGGCGGTCACCGCGTCGACCGCGGGTCGAGGACGTCGCGGAGACCGTCACCGACCAGGTTGAGAGAGAGCGCCGCGAGCGCGATCGCGACGCCGGGGAAGACGGCGAGCCACGGCGCCTGGTCGAGGAACCCCTGCGCGGCGGAGAGCATCGTCCCCCACGAAGGCGTGGGGGGCTGCACGCCCAGCCCGAGGAAGGACAGGACGGACTCGCCGATGATCGCCTCCGGGATCGTGACGGTGGCCTGGACGATGAGCGGGCTCAGCGCGTTCGGCAGGATGTAGCGACTGAGGATGCGCGTGTCCCCGGCACCGTCGGCGACCGCCCCGGCGACGTAGTCCTGCTCGCGCAGGCCCAGCACCTCGCCGCGGGTCACGCGGATGAAGCTCGGCAGAGCGCTGATGCCGAGCGCGATGACGACGTTGCGCAGCGACGGCCCCAGGATGGCCGCCAGGCCGACGGCCAGGATGAGGAACGGGAACGCCAGCAGCAGGTCCGCGAAACGGCTGATCACGAGGTCGGGCAGGCCGCGGTAGTACCCGGCCACGAGGCCGAGGGGCACGCCGACCGCCATCGCGAGAAGGGTCGCGAGCACGCCTGCTTGCATCGACACGCGCGCGCCGTACGCGATGCGCGCGAGCGTGTCCCGGCCGAGGTCGTCGGTCCCCAGCGGGTGCGCCGCGGTCGGTGGCTGGAGCAGCGCCGCGAAGTCGTTCTCCTCGGGGCTGCCGAGCAACGGGGCCGCCAGGGCGAGGATGACGAGCAGGGCGATGATGACGAGACCGAAGACCGCCAACGGTCGACGTAGGAAGCGCTTCAGCAACCGCGTGCTGCGACGCCTCCGCGGCGGCGGTACGGCGAACTGCGGCGAGGGCTGCGCGAGCGGCGCCGATGCGACTGTCACGAGGAGCCTCCACTGACGCGGATGCGCGGGTTCAGGAAGGAGTACGAGACGTCCACGAGCAGATTCACGAAGACGTACCCGAAGACGGTCACCAGCGCGACCCCCTGGATCACCGGGTAGTCGCGGGTGAACACGCCGTCGACCGTGAGCTTGCCGAAGCCGGGGATGACGAAGATCTGCTCGGTGATCACGGCGCCCGAGATGAGACCGCCGAGCTGGAGTCCGAGCACGGTGACGACGGTGATGAGGCTGTTGCGCAGCGCGTGCACGAGGACGACCTGGCGCTCCGAGAGTCCCTTCGAGCGCGCGGTGCGGATGTAGTCGGACGACATCGTCTCGAGCATCGCGGACCGCATCTGCCGCATGAGAACGGCCGACAGCCCGGTGCCGAGCACGATCGCAGGAAGGATCATCCGGCGCAGGTTCTCGACCGGGTCCTCGAAGAACGGGACGTAGCCGGACGCGGGGAGCAGCCCGAGCTGCACGGCCACGACGAGGATGAGGAGGAGCCCGAGCCAGAAGTTCGGGACCGACAGGCCCAGGAGGCCGAGCGCGTTGCTGGCGTTGTCGAGCCATGACCCGCGCCGCAGGGCCGCGATGATGCCGGCCGGGATCCCGATGAGGATCGCGACCAGCAGCGAGAGCATGGCCAGTTCGAGCGTGACGGGCAAGCGGTCGAGGATCACGTCCGCCACGCCCGCGCCCGTTCGCGTCGAGAAGCCGAGGTCGCCCTGCAGCGAGTTCCCGACGTAGCGGACGTACTGCACGATCACCGGGTCGTTGAGGCCGTACTTCTCCCGGATCTGCTCCAGCGCCACCGGGTCCCGCTCCTCGCCGGCGAGGGCGAGGGCGGCGTCCCCCGGGAGAGCACGGACACCGACGAAGACGACGATGCTCGCAAGCAGCAGCACCAGCACCGACGTGCCGAACCGCCTGAGCAGGAAGGCAGCCATCGTTGTCCGTCTCTCCCGGGGTCGGGGGTCGCTACTTGGCGAACCCGGCGGTCTTCAGGCGGGGAAGGCCGTCCGGGTAGTAGTCCAGACCCGCGACGTCCGGCGTGGTCACGAGGAAGTTCTTCGGGTGGTAGAGGTAGATGATCGGCCGGTCCTTGTGCTCGATCTCCTGCGCCTGCGCGTAGAGCTTCGTGCGCTCCTCGACGTCGAACGTGGTGCGCGCCTGGTCCAGCAGCCTGTCCAGCTCCGGGTTCGACTCGCCGCTGATGTTCAGCGGCGCCCCGGTGTGCAGGAAGTTGTAGATGTTCCCGTCCGGGTCGACGCGACCGGACCAGCCGACCTGGAAGGTGTCGAAGTCACCGGCGTCGCTCTGGTCAAGCGCTGACGTGAACTCCGTCGGCTTCACCGAGACGTCGAAGCCCGCCTCCTTGGCCTGCGACTGGACCACCTGCGCAAGCCGGAGGTTCTCGGGACTGGTACCGACGATGAGCTGGACCGGTACGGGCGTCTGCGCGCCCGACTCCCCGATCAGCTGCTTCGCACGGTTGACGTCGCGCTTCGTGCACTCGACGTCCTTGTCGTGGAACGGGCTCACCGGCGGCAGCGGCGTGCACCCGGCGGTGTACTGACCCGCGAAGACGACCTTGTTGATGACGTCGCGGTCGAGGGAGAGCTCGAACGCCTCGCGCAGCTCCGGGCTGCTGCCGAGAGGGGTATCCACCTTGCCGACCGGCTGACCGATGCCCTTGGTGTTCCCGATGTTGATCGTGATGCCCTGGTAGCCGAGAGACTCCTGACCGATGAGCTTCACCGACTGGTCAGCCTGCACCCTCGCCACGTCCGTCGCCGCGATCCGCTCCGCGACGTGGACGTCCTTCGACTTCGCATTCGCCAGCCGAACGTTGGCGTCCGTGATGATGCGGTAGGTGATGCGATCAAGCTTCACCTTGTCGGCGTCGTAGTACCCGTCAGCCTTCTCGAGCACGATCTCGTTGCCGGGGTTGCGGCTCGCGAACGAGAACGGCCCCACGCAGACCGGGTCGGTGCCGAATTTGTCACCGAGCTTCTTCAGCTGCGCCGGAGACATGATCATGCCGGCGCGGTCGGCGAGCTGTGCCGTCAGCGGCGAGAAGGAGTTCTTCAGCTTCAGGGTCACCGTGGTGTCGTCGTCGACCGTGACCGACTCCACCGCCGCGAGGTCGCCGCTGCGCGCGGAGCCCTCGAGCGTCCGGTGACGGTCGAGCGAGGTCTTGACCGCGGTCGCGTCGAACGGCGTGCCGTCGTTGAACCGGACCCCCTCGCGCAGCTTGATCGTGACGGTCTTCCCGTCCTTGGACGTCGTGGGCATCGCCGCGGCGAGCTGCGGGACCAGGTTGAGCTCCGGGTCGATGTCGTAGAGCTTCTCGCAGAAGTTCACGAACACCTCGCGGCCGACGAGCGTCCGGGCAATGGTCGGGTCGAGCGCGTCGGGGTCCTCGGCGAGTGCGAGGACGAGCCGGCCGCCATCCTTCGTGGGGCGGTTGTCACGCGCGGCCCCGGTCGCCTCCGGGGCGCTGCCCTGGCCGCCCCCGCCCCCGCCACCGCCGCCTCCGCCGCAGCCGCTCACGACGACGGCGACGCCGGTCAGCACAGCGAGCGCGGTGCTCCTGCTACGGCTTGTCATAAGAAGATCTCCGAGGTGTGGGGGTTCGACCCGATATAGGCGTGGTGAGTCAGTTCACAGTAATTTCGTATACGGGATCCTGTCCAGGGTCGCCCGAGCCGGGCGGGCGAGCGTCAGCGCGCGGTGCCGCGCCTGCGTACTCGCGCCGCATGCTGGTAGCGATCACGTGCGACTGGCCGCACCCCTCTACGACCCCGAACCTGGCCGTCTCTACGACCCCGACCTGGCGCTCTGCGTAACCCCGTCGAGTCAGGCACCCCCGACCTGCACGGCGGCGTGCGCCGTCGCAGGTCCCTCGTTCGTCGTGCCGATCGACCGCACCTCGAACGCGCCCGCCGCTGCGCTGCTCGACGCAGGGGAGCCTCGTTCGTATGCGCTCGGGAGAGCGACTCGGTCTTCGACACGATCCGGGCTGTCCTGCACCCACGGTTCGCCGCGAGCTGGTGCCCGCGGCTCGGCGCTCGCGCCCTTGCGCAGCGCGAGCAGCCCGGCCGCCAGGGTCGAGACGACGACGCCCGATCGGTACGCGAAGGTCGGCACCGGCCCGCGCAACTCCGCGGACCGAGGGACGCATGCCGACGTAGCGTGGGAGCGTGGCGCGAGGAGCAGTTGGCGCAGGTGACGAGCAGTCCGGGCAACTACCGCGAACGGGCGAAATCCCGCCTTCAAGGTTTCCGCGCCCGGTGCCGAACATCGTGGTGTAGCCCCGGAAGTGGATCCGGGACGCATCGAGAGGAAGACCCATGACGACGATCAAGGCCTCGTGCCCGGTGTGCGGAGACGTCGAGCTGACGCCGGCGCAGGTGCGCCTCGTCGTCTGCACCCGCGCCGACTGGTCCTACTACGCCTTCAGCTGCACCTCGTGCAGCGACGAGGTCCGCAAGCCCGCCGACGAGCAGATCGTCGCGCTGCTGATCTCCGGTGGCGTCCGCGCCGAGCGCTGGGTCATCCCGGCTGAGGCCATGGAGGTCAAGCAAGGCGCGTCGATCTCCTACGACGACGTCCTCGACTTCGCGTTGGCCCTGGACAATGGCGACCTGATCGCCTCCTTCGTGACCGGCAAGGTCAAGGCCTGACGCTTCCCCCGCCGTTCCGGACGCCCTCGGCGCCGCACCTCGGGTGCAGGCGTCGGGGGCGTTGCGTCGTCGGTGGCCCGGGATGCGATTGCTCCCGTCCAGCGCGCGGGCCGCCGGCCGCTGCCCTGCGGCGCGCCTCGAGCGGTCGGCTAGGGTCGGCGTCCATGTGGCGTTGGGTTCTGCTCTGGGCGGTCCTGCTCGCGGGCGCGATCGCGTTCTGGGGAGTGCTCGGGCTGCGCCTGTGGCGCCGGGCGCGCGCCGCCCAGCGAGAACTGGGCGACCTGGTGCGGACAGTCGACACGCTGCGTGCTCGGGTGGAGCAGGACCCGTGGGAGCCGCAGCCGGCCTCGACAGTCAGCGGCGGCCCCGTCGCGACGGTGAGGCCGCCGTCGCGTCGCGGGAGGCGTCGCCGACGGGCTTCCGCCGACGCGCGCTGACCGCTCGCCATCGCTTTCCCTGCCGAGCCACGACGGCGGCGGTTGGTGGCGCACACGGGACCGGTCCGGCGTACGATCGGGGCGTTGCCGACGACATGAGGTTGCGATGTTCCGACAGATCGGGCCGCTCGAGATCGCTCTGATCCTCGCGGTCCTGCTACTCCTCTTCGGCGCCAAGCGGCTGCCGGACCTCACGCGCAGCATCGGCCGGTCCATGCGGATCTTCAAGTCCGAGGTGCGCGAGATGCGCAGCGACGACACCCCGCCGGGGACCCACGACGCGGACTCCGCATCGTCGCGCCAGCTCGAGGGTCGAGTGGTCGAGCCCGTCCGGGAGACACAGTCCGGTGAGCCGCACCGCACCCAGTCCTGATCGTCGACGGCGGCGGGTGTGACGGCGACGGCGTCCTGGCGCCGGCCCAACAGGCGGGCACAGGTCCCGGTCGATCCTGATGGTCGGATGCCGCTGCTCGACCATCTACGTGAGCTGCGGACGCGGCTGTTCCGCGCTGTTCTCGCCGTCGTCGTCGCCACGATCGTCTGCGCGTTCTTCTACGGTGACCTCTTCCGGCTCATCCACGAGCCGTTCCAGCAGATACGGGAGTATTACGAGTCCCGCGGCGGCACGGTCTCGATCAACTTCCAGGGCGTGGCCGATCCGTTCAGTGTCGCCCTCAAGATCTGCGCGCTGTTCGGGTTTCTCCTGTCCAGCCCGATCTGGCTCTATCAGCTCTGGATGTTCGTCACCCCCGGCCTGCACCGGCACGAGCGCCGCTACGCGGTGGCGTTCCTGGTGGTCAGCGCGCCGCTGTTCCTCGCCGGTGCCTACGTCGCCTACCTGTTCCTGCCGAAGGGGTTCGACCTGCTGATCGGGTTCAACCCCGATCCCGAGAACGTCTCGAACATCATCAGCCTGGACAAGTACCTCTCTTTCGTGTCCCGGACGCTGATCGTCTTCGGCGTATCGTTCGTGCTGCCGGTGTTCCTCATCGCCCTGAACCTCGCCGGCGTGGTCACCGCTGCGCAGCTGATCACCGCGTGGCGCCCCGTGGTGCTCGGCGCGTTCGTCTTCGCTGCCGTCGCCACGCCCTCCGGTGACCCCTGGACGATGACGGCGCTGGCGACGCCGATGCTGGTGTTGTACTTCCTCGCCACGGCGGTCTGCGCCCTGACCGACCGGCGACGGCGTCGCGCCGGCATCGACGGCGTGCCCTACGCGAACCTGACCGACGACGAGGCATCCCCGATCGCGCACGACACCGCGGACGGCGCACCGGACGAGCCCCGTCCGCGGCCGCTCGTCGACGACGACGTCACCTGAGACAGCGGCTCCATGCATGCCCACATGGCGAGGGCCGCCGGCGGCGGGCCGCTCGCCGAAGGCGCTGCGAGGGACGCGCCCACCGCCGCGGTCCGCCGTACCCGCGTCGTGGCACGTAGAGTCGAATCATGAGCTCACCCGCTGAGCGGTATGCCGCGGCCCGCCAGCGCCAGGCGGAGGCCAAGACCGAGCTCGGCCGGTTCCGGGAGTCCTACCCCTTCGGGCTCGACGAGTTCCAGGTCCAGGCCTGCCAGGCGCTCGAGGCGGGTCACGGCGTCCTGGTCTGCGCGCCGACCGGCGCCGGCAAGACCGTGGTCGGTGAGTTCGCCGTGCACCTCGCCCTCGCGCAAGGCCTCAAGTGCTTCTACACCACGCCGATCAAGGCGCTGTCCAACCAGAAGTTCACCGACCTGGTGCGCCGCTACGGGCCCGAGAACGTCGGCCTGCTCACCGGTGACAACACGATCAACGGTGAGGCCCCGGTCGTCGTGATGACGACCGAGGTGCTGCGCAACATGCTCTACGCCGGGTCGCACACGCTCGCCGGGCTCGGCTACGTCGTGATGGACGAGGTGCACTACCTCGCCGACCGGTTCCGCGGAGCCGTCTGGGAAGAAGTGATCATTCATCTTCCCGACTCCGTCCGGCTCGTCTCGCTGTCGGCCACGGTCAGCAACGCGGAGGAGTTCGGCGACTGGCTCGTGACCGTCCGTGGCGACACGACCGTCGTGCTCGAGGAGCACCGTCCCGTCCCGCTGTGGCAGCACGTCATGGTCGGCACCCGGCTCTACGACCTGTTCGTGGACGAGGGCCACACCCACGTCAACCCGGAGTTGGTGCGGGTGGCGCGGGAGGAGGACCGCTTCGACCGAGGGGACCGGCCCGGCGACCGTCGCGGGCAGCGAGGCGTACGCCGGCCGCGTAGCGTCCGCGTCCCCACGCGAGTCGAGGTGATCGAGCGTCTTGACGCCGAGGGACTGCTGCCGGCGATCACGTTCATCTTCAGCCGCACCGGCTGCGACGCCGCCGTCGCGCAGTGCCTGCACTCCGGCATGCGTCTCAACAGCCACGCCGAGCGGCTCGAGGTCCGGGCGATCGTCGAGGCTCGCTGCGCGGACATCCCGGGCGAGGACCTGCGGGTCCTGGGCTACCACGAGTGGCTCGACGGGCTCGAGCGCGGCATCGCCGCGCACCACGCCGGCATGCTCCCGACCTTCAAGGAGGTCGTCGAGGGGCTGTTCGTGCGAGGGCTCGTGAAGGCCGTCTTCGCCACCGAGACGCTGGCGCTCGGCATCAACATGCCGGCGCGTTCCGTCGTACTCGAGAAGCTCGTGAAGTGGAACGGCGAGACCCACGCCGACGTGACACCGGGGGAATTCACCCAGCTCACCGGGCGCGCGGGCCGGCGCGGCATCGACGTCGAGGGCCACGCCATCGTGGTGTGGCAGCCCGGGCTCGACGCCCGCGCGGTCGCGGGGCTGGCCTCGACGCGGACCTATCCGCTGCGCTCGAGCTTCCGCCCGTCGTACAACATGGCCGTCAACCTCGTCCGCCAGTTCGGCCGCCAGCGCGCCCGCGACCTGCTCGAGACGTCCTTCGCGCAGTTCCAGGCCGACCGCGCCGTCGTGGGGCTCGCTCGCCAGGTACGCAAGAACGCCGAGGCGCTGGCGGGCTACCGCGAGGCGATGCGCTGCCACCTGGGCAACTTCGACGAGTACGCCCGGTTGCGCCGCCGGTTGAAGGACCGGGAGGCGGAGCTGTCGCGACGGGGGTCGGCCAATCGGCGGGCCGCCGCGGCGGCGTCGCTGGAGCGGCTGCGCCCCGGTGACGTGATCCGGGTGCCCTTCGGCCGGCGGGCGGGGGTCGCCGTCGTGCTCGACCCGGGGCTGATGCCCGGGCCCGAGGGCCCGCGGCCGACCGTGCTGACCGCGGACCGCCAGGTGCGTCGGCTGAGCATCACCGACTTCCCGGCCCCGGTCGAGCCGCTCGAGCACGTCCGCGTGCCGCGCAACTTCAACCCCCGCAACCCGCAGCAGCGCCGGGACCTCGCCTCCAGCCTGCGGGCGAAAGGCGTCGACGACGCCCCGATCCGACCGCGTCGCGAGCGCTCGGAGGTCGCCGATGACGCGCAGCTCTCGGGGCTGCGCGCCGAGATCCGTGCGCACCCGTGCCATGGCTGCGACGAGCGCGAGGACCACGCGCGCTGGGCGGAGCGCTACTGGAAGCTGCGGCGGGACACCGACGCGCTCGATCGGCGCGTCCACAGCCGTACCAACACCATCGCGCGGACATTCGACCGGGTCTGCGCGGTGCTCGACGAGCTGGGCTACCTCGACGGCGAGGAGGTCACTCCCGAGGGTGAGCGTCTGGGGCGGGTCTACACCGAGCTGGACCTGCTGACCGCGGAGTGCCTGCGCCAGGGCCTCTGGGACGGCCTGACCCCCGCCGAGCTCGCCGCCTGCGTCTCCTCACTCGCCTACGAGTCGCGTCAGCCGGAGGACGCATCCGCTCCGCGGCTGCCCGGTGGAGCAGCCACCGAGGCGCTGCTGGAGATGATTCGGCTGTGGGGTCACCTCGACGAGGTGGAGAAGCGCCACAACGTCGACTTCCTGCGCGAGCCCGACCTCGGGTTCGTGTGGCCGGCCTACCGGTGGGCGTCAGGGCACCCGCTGGAGGCGGTCCTGTCCGACGGTGAGCTGCAGGCCGGCGACTTCGTGCGTTGGATGAAGCAGCTGATGGACCTGCTGGGCCAGGTCGCGACTGCGAGCCCGGAGGGCAGCCCGGTCCGGCGTACGGCGAAGGCAGCAGTCGACGCCATCCGCCGCGGTGTCGTGGCGTACTCGTCGGTGACCTGAGGCGCTGTCGCGGGTCCTTCGCCGATGACCGTTGGATACGGACCGTGCGTCCCGTGTCCGCACTGCTCGGCGGTCACCCACCCGTCCTCAACGCGGCGAGGACTCGGTTGACCGGCGTCTGCAGCCCCCACCGGTCGACCAGCTCGACCAGCGCCTCCGGGTCGCGCACCGCGGTGGGGAGCCGGTCGTCGTACGGCGGCACGGGAAGGTCGCACGCCACACGGACGACCTCGGGGGCGGCGGCGAGGTAGTCCCGGCCCGCCTCGAGCTTCGCCCGTGCCACGCGCGGGATGGCGGGGTCGCCGGCGTCGAGCGCGGCCACCAGCGCCTCGAGTGACCCGAACTGGCGCACGAGCGCCGCAGCGGTCTTGTCGCCGATGCCCTTCACCCCGGGGAGCCCGTCGGACGGGTCGCCCCGCAGGACCGCGAAGTCGGCGTAGGCGCGCCCGGGCACGCCGTACTTCTCACAGACCACGGCCTCGTCGACGACCTCGTGGTTGCCGACCCCCCGGGCGGTGTAGAGCACGCGCACCCGCCGCGAGTCGTCGACGAGCTGGAACAGGTCGCGGTCGCCGGTCACCACGTCGACGGGCACGTCGGCCCGGGTCGCCAGCGTGCCGATGACGTCGTCGGCCTCGTAGCCGGCGACCCCCACCCGCGCGATGCCGATCGCGTCCAGGACGTCAAAGATCACCGGCACCTGCGGTGCCAACGTGTCGGGGACGACCTCGGCGTCAGAGTCCGCTCCGCCCTCGACGGCCACCCGGTGCGCTTTGTACGACGGGATCGCCGCCACGCGAAATGCCGGCCGCCAGTCCTCATCCGTGCAGGCCACGAGACGGGTCGGACGTCGATCGGCCACCAGCCGGGCGAGGAAGTCGAGCAGCCCGCGCACGGCGTTGACCGGCGTGCCGTCCGGAGCCGTCACCGACTCCGGGACACCGAAGTAGGCCCGGAAGTAGAGCGAGGCGGCGTCGAGGAGCATGAGTCGGTCGGCCACGGCGGTCAGCCTGCCAGAGGACGCCGACAGTTCCACGGCGATCATTCTGCGCGTCAGCGGTGGGCCGGCCGGTAGGTGCAGACGAGCACGCCGGTCCCCGCGGTCGTGGCCGAGACCAGCTCCAGGGGACGAGCGGAGCCGTCGTCGGGAAAGATCCTCTTGCCGCCGCCGAGCAGGACCGGCTCGATCATCATGCGGTACTCGTCGACAAGGTCGTGGGCGACCAGCTGCGCTGACAGTCAGGCGCTGCCCATCACCTGGAGTCCTTTGCCGTCGCGCGCGCGGAGCTCGCGGATGGCCCCGATCGCGTCGTCGGGCGCCAGCAGCGTGGAGTTCGGCCAGGTCAGCTCGTCCTGGCGAAGGGTGCGGGAGGCGACGTACTTCGGGATCTCGTTCCTGCGATCGGCGAACGGGTCACCGGCACGTTCGGGCCACGCCGCGGCCATCGTCTGCCAGGTGCGTCGGCCGAACAGCAGAGCCTCCGTCGTCGCCATGACCTCGTCGATCACCGACCCCATGGCCTCCGGGTCGAAGTACGGCATCGACCACCCGCCGTGACCGAAGCCGCCGTCGGTGTCCTCCTCCGGCCCACCGGGCGCCTGCACGACACCGTCGAGGCTCATGAAGTGACTGAGGATGATGCGCATCGTTCCTCCTTGTCGAACGGATCAGATGCGGTTCGGTAGTCAGACGCATCCCACCGAGCCGATTCATCGCGACCGACCCAAGAGCCTGCCCGAGCCCGGCAGCACGGGCGTCGTCGCGGCACCGCTGGCGGAGAAGGTGAGAAACACCCGACCGTTGGCCCGCTACTGCATGGGCCTGGTCACCGGGCGATCGGAGCGCGTGCTCGCGCCTGCAAGGCCTGACGGGCGAGGTCACGCCGGCGAGCTGCCATGCGCGCGTCGGGCTGTCGGTGCGCGGCGTTAGGCTCGTCGCGTGACGACGACGTCTCCGCCGGCGGCTGCCGACCTCTGCCCGACCGACCGCCTGGCCCGGGCTCAGGAGGTGGCCCGCGCTGCCGGGCTCGACGCGCTGCTGGTCACGCCCGGGGCTGACCTGCGTTACCTCACGGGCTACCACGCGCTGCCGCTCGAGCGCCTCACCTGCCTGGTCCTGCCCACGGACGGCGAGCCCGTGCTCGTGGCGCCCGGCCTGGAGGTGCCCGCTGCGCTGGCGTCCCCGGTCGGCGGGCTCGGCATCGAGGTCGTCGGCTGGGGAGAGACCGACGATCCGTACGCCCTCGTCGCCTCCCGGCTGCCGCGACACCTCGCGACCGTCGCCGTCGACAACCACATGTGGGCCGAGAAGGTCATGGCCCTGCGGGCCGCCCTGCCCGAGGCTCGCCAGGTGCTCGCCGGTCCGGTCCTGCGCGAGCTGCGGATGCGCAAGTCGCCGGCGGAGGTGGAGGCGCTGCGCCAGGCCGGTGCCGCGATCGACCGCGTCCACTCGCGCATGGGGGAGTGGCTGCGGGCCGGGCGCACCGAGCGTGAGGTCGGGCGCGACATCGCCGACGCCATCCTGAGCGAGGGTCACGTGCGCGTGGACTTCGTCATCGTCGGTTCGGGCCCGAACGGCGCCAGCCCGCACCACGAGCTCTCCGGCCGGGTCCTTGCGCCGGGCGACCCCGTCGTCGTGGACATCGGGGGCACGACCGAGCAGGGCTACTGCTCCGACTCCACGCGGATGTACGCCCTGGGGGAGCCGCCTGCGGACTTCCTGGCCTACTACGACGTGCTGCACCGGGCGCAGGTGGCGGCGTGCAACCACGTGCGCCCCGGGGTCTCGGCGGCCTCCGTCGACGCCGCTGCCCGTACCGTCATCGCCGACGCCGGCTACGGC
Organism: Actinomycetota bacterium; assembly: GCA_030773595.1. GTDB lineage: Bacteria > Actinomycetota > Actinomycetes > JALYMU01 > JALYMU01 > JALYMU01. The sequence goes on from JALYMU010000127.1 coordinate 12,703, forward strand.
GACTACTTCATCCATCGCACCGGCCACGGCATCGGCCTGGAGACCCACGAGGAGCCCTACGTCGTCGAGGGCAACACGATCCCGCTCGAGCCGGGGATGGCCTTCTCCATCGAGCCGGGCATCTACCTGCCGGACCAGCACGGCGCCCGGATCGAGGACATCCTCGTGTGCACCGCCGATGGCGGCGAACGGTTGAACCGCACGCCGCGCGAGCTCGTCGTACTGGAGGCCTGACATGGTCGCTGTGCAACGCATCCTCCCCACCGAGGAGGCCGGTGCGCTCCTCGAACTGACCCGCGACCTCGCGGAGAACGAGCTCGCCCCGCAGGCCGCCGCGCACGAGCAGGAGGCCCGCTTCCCGCGCGAGGTGTTCCGGACGCTGGGCAAGGCGGGACTGCTCGGGCTGCCGTACGACGAGCAGTGGGGCGGCGGCGCTCAGCCCTACGTCGTCTACCTGCAGGTGCTCGAAGAGCTGTCGCGAGCGTGGGCCGCGGTCGGTCTCGGTGTCAGCGTCCACACCCTGTCGTGCTTCCCGCTCGCGGCGTTCGGATCCCGCGAGCAACAGGAGCGCTGGCTGGCCGACATGGTGGGCGGCGACCTGCTCGGTGCCTACTGCCTGTCCGAGCCGGACGCCGGATCCGATGCCGCTGCGCTGGCCACACGCGCCGTCCGTGACGGCGAGGACTACGTCGTGACGGGCACGAAGGCGTGGATCACCCACGCCGGCCAGGCCGACTTCTACAACCTCATGGTCCGGACCGGCGGACCCGGGGCCCGCGGCATCTCGTGCCTGCTGGCGGAGGCCTCCACTCCGGGGCTCACCCCCGCAGCACCCGAGCGCAAGATGGGGTTCTCCTCCTCGACGACGGCCCAGATCGCGCTCGACGGCGCACGGGTGCCGGCGGACCGGCTTCTCGGCAGCGAAGGGCAGGGGTTCTCGATCGCCATGGCGGCCCTCGACGGTGGCCGGCTCGGCATCTCGGCCTGCGCGGTCGGCCTCGCGCAGGCCGCGCTGGACACCGCCGTGGCCTACGCCCGCGAGCGCCGCCAGTTCGGCTCCGCGATCATCGACTTCCAAGGGATGTCGTTCCTGCTCGCCGACATGGCCACCGCCATCGAGGCCGGCCGCTCGCTGTACCTCTCCGCCGCCCAGCGCCGCGACGCCGGCTTGCCGTTCGGTCCCCAGGCCGCCATGGCGAAGCTGTTCTGCACGGACATGGCGATGCGGGTCACGACGGATGCCGTGCAGGTCCTCGGGGGCGCCGGCTACGTCCAGGACCACCCGGTCGAGCGGTACATGCGCGAGGCGAAGGTGCTCCAGATCGTCGAGGGCACCAACCAGGTTCAACGCATGGTCGTCGGACGCCACCTCAGCCACGCCTGAGCCTCCGCGGTCGGCCCGCTCGTCCGCCCGGCAGTGCCCGCACCCGGCCCGCCGTCCGGCCGGCAGTGCCCAAAGCTCGGAACGATCCTGCGTGCGCGAAGTGCCCCGGCGTGGCGGGCACTACCGTGGGCGACGTGGAGGACATCGACCGCCAGATCGTCTCGCTGCTCGCGCGTGACGGGCGCATGAGCTACACCGACCTCGGCAAGGCGACGGGTCTGTCGACGTCCGCCGTCCACCAGCGCGTGCGCCGGCTGGAGCAGCGCGGGGTGATCCGCGGCTACACCGCGATCGTCGACTCCGACGCGGTCGGGTTGCCCCTGACGGCGTTCATCTCGATCAAGCCGACGGACTCGAGCGCGGCCGACGACGCCGCCGAGCAGCTCGCAGAGCTGACCGAGATCGAGGCGTGCCACAGCGTGGCGGGGGACGAGAGCTACATCCTGAAGGTCCGCGTGGCGACACCAGGAGACCTCGAGACCCTCCTGTCGACCGTTCGCGCCAAGGCGAACGTCTCCACGAGGACGACGATCGTCCTCAGCACCCCGTACGAAGCGCGACCGGTGGCCCTGTGAGCGGGGCGGCCTCAACGGCCAGGCGTCACCACCATCCCCCGGCGCCTTCCCGACATCGACGGTGCAGACGGCCCCGCCGGGCGTGAGGGACCCCGCCGGCTGGCGCGAACTGGCTTGCTCGGACGGGTAGCGGTGGATGCGGCGGGATCGGCGCTCGGGCGAACCTGGGTGTAAATGCCGAGGCCCGCTCCCGCCGTGTCGTTGCCGAGGCCGATCCTGAAGTAGACCTCGCCCGCACGGCCGTTGACCTGGTGGGGCGATGTGCGGAAGTCACGGGCGAGGTCGCGCGTCGTGCCGAGGATGCGTGCCCTCGCGCCACGTCCGCCGTGGAGCCGGGACTGGTGCCGGACCTCGGTGAGGCCCTTCATCAGCGCCCATTCGCGGGGGCGGTGCACGTTGCGAACCGCCCGTCCCGCGTCCGTCAGCGAGATGCGGATGGCGTGATCCATCGGGGAGCGGCGCTGTGCGGCGCGGAGCTCCCGACGTGCCATCAGGCGGACCATCCGGGCGCGGCCGCGGCGAGGAGCTGACGCAACCCAGACGAGCGTCTGCGTGCCGCGGGGAAAGGACCGGTGACGGACCCGCATGGCCTGGTAGTGATCCGCCGCGGCCGTCGCCTTTGCCGTGGCCCGCTCGACAGCCACCACCTTGCCGCCACGCGCCGCCACGCCGAGGACCTTGCCGACACCTGCGCTGGCCACACCGATGACGGACAGGGCGACGTCGGTCGGCGTCTTCTCTCCTTGCCGGTAGAGGTAGACGTCCGCGATCAGAGCGACTGCGCCGAGTGCTGCTGCGGCAGCCGTGAGAGCTGCACTGACCGGCGGGAACCAGCACAGCAGGACCGATGCGACGCCGAGGACCATCGAGACCCGGCCCGCCCACGTGCTGACGGCGCGGGCCAGGCGCAGGGACCACGGGTCACGCAACCCGTCGTCCCCGAGGTCGCCGAGCTCTCGACGGCACGCATCGACGGCGTCCTCGTGGCGCCGCCGGACGTTCGCCACGCAGACGCGGACCTGCTCCACGGCATCCAAGGCGTCCTCGAGCATCGCGGCGTAGCGATCGTCCTCCGGACTCGTGCCGCTCCCCTGAGGGGGTGCCGCGTCCGACGGCATGGGCCCGGAGGGCTCCATGGCACGCACGGCGCGCATCCGCGCGGTCGCCTCCTCGGCTTCGCAGAGAACGGAGCGGGCCTCGGCCTGGACGCTCGCCAGAGTCGCTGCGTAGCGCTGAAGCGAGCCGGCGAACCCGGCGTACCGTGTCGCGACCGCACCGAGACGGCCGGGCAGGTCCTCTGTCGTCACGGCGAACGCCGTAGCGGCCTGCCCGGTCCAGTCCCGCGCACCTGACGAGGCGAGCGTCGAGCCGCTGGCGGCGCAGGTCGCGGCGAGCGTGCGCAGGGCCATCGCCAGCTCGGACACCGCGACGGGGTCTCCCGGGGCGGGGTCCTCCAGACCCAACGCGGCCCAACGGGACGGCGCGCTCACGCCGACCTCCGGCGTGCTAGGACCCGGCGGGTGCGAAGCCGACGCGGACCGCACAAAGAGGCGGCGGGCCGATGATGCGGATCACGGGAATGGCGCACGCCGTCATCCTGGCTGTGGCGGGACGCTTCACCGCGGCGGGAGACGCAACCTGTGGACGACGACCCCGCCTGTGAACTGCGCACCCGCTTCGGTGCGCAGCCCCGCTCCCCCCGCTGCAGACCTCAGGCGTGAACTGCGCGCGTCGCCTCGACTGCGACCAGCTGCGCCGCCGACGCCTCGCGCGAGGCAGCAGCGATCCCCTCCGCCGCAGCCTCGCCGACCGCCAGGTCGCCGTGCTTGCGCCACCACTGCTGCCCGGCCCCGGGCAACGTGTGGATCGGGTCGTAGTACTCGTAGCGGCGCGACAGGGCGCTGGCGTCGTCGAGCTCGATGCCGGTGCGGTAGTTCTTCGTCCAGTAGGAGATCCCACGCTCCTTGTCGTACTCCTCGACCTGATGCACCCAGCGCTTGCCCACGAAGGGCACGTCACAGACGATGCGGGGCGTCGCGTAGCCCGGGAGGTAGCCCATGATCGCATGCTGGAGCTGCTGGGCGCGCCCCACCGAAACGCGCCAGTGCTCGCTGAACGGGATCATGTCGCACATGTAGAAGTAGTACGGCAGCACGTTCGCCTCGCCCTGCAGCGCGAAGCACAGGTCGAGCAGGTCGGCGGACGTGGCGTTGACTCCCTCCATCAGCACGCCCTGGTTGCGTACGTCACGGACACCCACCTCGAGGGCCGTCCGAGCCGCCTCGGCGACGAGCGGCGTCACGGAGTTGACGTGGTTGACGTGGGTGTGGATCGCAAGGTTCACGCCGCGCCTCGAGGCGGTGCGGGCGACCCGCTCGAGGCCCTCGACGACATCCCCTGCAGCCAGTGCTGCGGCACACCCATGAGCGCCTTGGTCGCAAGGCGAATGTCACGGATGGTGTCGATGTCCAGCAGGCGCATCAGGAAGGACTCGAGGTTCTTCCACGGCATGTTCGCCACGTCGCCGCCGGAGACGACGACGTCGCGCACCCCCGGCGTACGGCGGAGGTAGTCCAGCATCGCGTCGGCGCGGTCCACCGGCTTCAACGTGAGCTTGAGCTTGTCAACGACGGGCGTCGAGTTGCCGACGAGGTCCATGCGCGTGCAGTGGCCGCAGTACTGCGGGCAGGTCGGAAGCATCTCCGCCAGCACCTTGGTGGGGTAGCGGTGGGTAAGGCCCTCGACGGCCCACATGTCGTGCTCGTGCAGCGAGTCGCGAGAGGCGTGCGGGTGGGAGGGCCAGTCCGCCCGACGGTCGGAGAACCCCGGCAGCATGTAGCGCCGGACGGGGTCGCCGTAGAAGGCCTCGGTGAATCTTCGGCCGTCGGTGGGGCCGGAGGGCACCATCGTGTTGAGCATCTGCGGTGTCACGAGCATCGACATCGTGGCGCGCTCGGCCTGGTCACGGGCGAGGTCGGCGTAGAACCCGTCCTCGAGCAAGCCGTCCAGCACGGTCCGCAGCTGCTTGACGTTCTTGACGCAGTTGACCCGCTGCCACTGGGGGGAGGACCACTGCGCTGGCGTCACGTCGCGCCAGCCGGGCAGCCGCGTCCAGTCCGGCTCGACAAGCTTCCGGCGCCGGTAGACGTAGGGCTGGCTCGGCGTCTCGTCGGGAAGCCCCGCAACGGCGGCTGCCTGGGTCACTGATCCTCCTCGCATCGACACGGCGGCCACTCTATGGAAGAACCTTCGGTCGCTCCGGCGAAGCACCGTAGGATCTACGCGCACGTCGGCGTTTCGTGAAAGGACTGCCTGTGTCTGCTCCCGTCGAGACCCCTTCGTCACCCGTCGGGCTGCACCGGGTGCTCGGCCCGGCCGGCCCCCTGCCGCAGGCAGCGGAGCGCCTGGACGACCGGCCGGAGATTTGGGCCGACGAGGTGCGGGTCCGCGTCGAGCGGCTCAACCTCGACGCGGCGTCGATCCGGCAGCTGACCACGGCGCACGGTGGCGACGGCGACGCCGTCCGGGCGCAGGTGCTGCGCATCGTGCGGAAGCGCGGCAAGATGCAGAACCCGGTGACGGGCTCCGGGGGCATGCTGATCGGAACCGTCGAGGAGGTCGGCCCCCGCTCGCCCCTGGGTCTGCGACCCGGCCAGCGCGTCGCGACGCTGGTGTCCCTGACGCTCACTCCGCTGAGGATCACTGACGACCTCGCCCGGTGGGACGGCGCCAGCGAGCAGGTGCCCGCCGAGGGCCACGCCATTCTGTTCGGGCGCTCCATCGCTGCCGTCATCCCCGAGGACCTTCCCGCGGAGCTCGCCATGGCGGTGATGGACGTGTGTGGTGCGCCGGCGCTGACCGCACGCGTCGTCCGCGGCTACGACGCCCCGCGCGTGGCCGTCGTCGGCGGCGCGGGCAAGTCCGGGTCGCTGTCCCTGGCGGCCGCACGTCGGGCGGGGGCGAAGGTCACGGTGGGCATCGTCCCGGTCGAGCGCGAGGCGGAGCTCCTGCGGGGCACGTTGATCGCCGATGCGGTCGAACTGGCCGACGCGCGGGACCCCGTGGCCCTCGCCCGCGCCGTGGAGGAGGCTCTCGGCGGGCCGGCGGACGTGACGGTCGTGTGCGTCGACGTGCCCGGTTGTGAGCACGGGGCGATCCTCGCGACCGCCGACGGCGGCAGGGTGATCTTCTTCTCGATGGCCACGTCGTTCTCCGCCGCCGCGCTCGGTGCCGAGGGCCTCGCCGCGGACGTGACCATGCTCGTCGGCAACGGCTACGTGCCGGGCCATGCCGAGCACGCGCTAAACCTGCTGAGGGAGGAGGCGGGCGTGCGCCGGCTGTTCGAGGCGCGGCTCGCGGCGGAGTAGCCCCTTCCGCTCGGCCGGCACGGGCATCGGCCTCGGCGCGGAACTGTCGGTGGGCCCGGGCAGGATGACCGCCATGCCCTTGACCCTCCTGCGCGGCGGCCATGTCTACTCCCCGGCCGACCCCTTCGCCACAGCCATGCTCGTGGACGGCCCCACCGTGGCGTGGGTCGGCAGTGACGGCGCTGCCGACGTCCACGTCGACAGCGCCGACGAGACCATCGACCTCGACGGCGCTCTCGTCACTCCCGCCTTCGTCGACGCCCACGTGCACGCCACCTCCACGGGCCTCGCCCTCACCGGCCTGGACCTCACCGACGCGCGGTCGCTTGCGGAGTGCCTCGCGCGCGTCGAGTCCTTCGCCCGCGCCCGTCGAGGCGCAGTGGTACTCGGGCACGGCTGGGACGAGACCACCTGGCCGGAGCGACGTCCACCCACGCGCCAGGAGCTCGACCGCGCCTCCTACGGCGGGGTCGTCTACCTCACCCGGATCGACGTGCACTCTGCCGTGGTCTCGAGCGCGCTGCTGGCGACGGTCCCGGAGGTTCGGTCCGAGACCGGTTACAGCGACTCGGGACACCTGACGACCGACGCACACCACGTCGTACGCCGGGTGGCTCGCGAGTCGGTGACGCCCGCCCAGCGGCGGGCGGCCCAGCAGGCGACCCGTCGACGGGCGGCGGAGCTCGGGATCGGCGCTTTCCACGAGCTGGCCGGCCCGGACATCTCCAGCGAGGACGACCTTCGCTCGATACTGGCGCTGGCCGCGGAGGAACCCGGACCGTCCGTGGTCGGCTACTGGGGGGAGCTCGACGGCATCGACCGCGCGCGCGAGCTCGGGACCCTCGGTGCGGCGGGGGACCTCTTCGCCGACGGCGCCATCGGCTCACACACGGCGTGGCTGCGGACGGTCTACGCCGATGCCGGGCATGCCGGCCACGGCTACCTCACCGCTGCGCAGGTGCGCGACCACATGATCGCCTGCACCGACGCGGGCTTGCAGGCCGGCTTCCACGCGATCGGTGACGCCGCTCTGGAGGCCGTGGTCGCGGGGTTCCGGGAAGCGGCCGGGCGCGTCGGCGCAGCCGCCGTTCGCGCGCGGCGACACCGCATCGAGCACGTCGAGATGGTCGATGCCCCGATGATCGGCGTGCTGGCGGACCTCGGCGTGGTAGCAAGCGTGCAGCCGGTCTTCGACGAGCTCTGGGGTGGCGAGACTGGCATGTACGCCGAGCGTCTCGGCGCGGAGCGAGCGGGGCGGCTCAACCCCTTCGCCGACATGGCCAGTGCCGGGGTTGCACTCGCGCTCGGGTCCGACGCCCCAGTCACTCCGCTGGGCCCCTGGGCCGCCGTCCGTGCCGCGGCGTTCCACACCAACAGCTCCCAGCGGCTCAGCGTCCGGGCGGCGTTCTCGGCGCACACCCGAGGCGGCTGGCGCGCTGCCGGCCGCGACGATGTGGGCGTCCTCGCTCCGGGCGCGCCGGCGACCTACGCCGTGTGGGACAGCGGCGACCTGGTGGTGCAGGCGCCGGACGAACGGGTCTCGGCGTGGTCGACCGACCCGCGTTCCGGTGTTCCGGGGCTGCCCGACCTCACACCCGACGGTCGCCCGCTGCCGTCGTGCCTTCGCACAGTGGTGGCCGGCGCCGCCATCCACGCCGTGGAATGAGGACAACCGGTAGCACCAGGCGGGCGGGCTGATCGGCGCGTGGCCGTCGCCGCGCACGCCGACACCCTCGGCCGGGAGGGGGGACGGCGGCGAGCGGACTGCTGTCCTGGAGCCGGAGAAGGCGCTACGGTAGCCGCGCAGCGACAAGCATTCCTCGGCACAGGGCGGTCGACAGGAGGATTTGCGGTGGTATGGCGGTACGGGCCGATGGTCTTCGGTCGAGGGCTCTGATGGCGACCTCGCGCTCGGTCGAGCCGAAGCTGCATCTCGACCCCACGGTCGTCGCCAAGGCACGCCGCCTTGCAGCGCACGCGGCCGAGCCCGTGGTCCGCATGGCCCGCACGTCCACCACCGTCTCGGTTGAGCGTGCCGTGCTGCGCCTGGCCGGCTTGACCGGGGCGGACGCCGAGGGCATCCCGTGGGTGAATCGGCTCGTCGACGCCGTGCGCGCGGACGTCGGCCTCGAGCACGGCGTCGCCGTCCCGGTGTGGGACGCGCTGCTGCGCGACGGGCACGCAGACCTCACCGAGCTGGCCCAGAAGGCTGCCTCGGGAAGTGTGGGCTCCGGGTGCCCCAGGGCCGGGAAGCACAGCGCGCCCGGTCGAGCTCGCGCCGCGTCGTGGCGGGCGGCCTTGCCCGGGTCGACGGGGCACGCCGCGAACGCGAGCGCCTCGTGCGCCGCCTGGGCGACCCGCGCCGCACGCCGTGGATCTACCTCATCGTCGCCACCGGGGACATCTACGAGGACATCCCCCAGGCCCAGGCCGCAGCCCGCGAGGGCGCCGACGTGATCGCGGTCATCCGCTCCACCGGCCAGTCCCTGCTCGACTACGTGCCCGAGGGCGCCACGCGGGAGGGCTACGCCGGCACCTACGCCACGCAGGAGAACTTCCGCCTCATGCGCTCGGCGCTCGACGACGTGTCCCGGGAGCTGGGCCGCTACGTTCGCCTCACCAACTACGCATCCGGGCTGTGCATGCCGGAGATCGCGACGTTGGCGGGGCTCGAGCGCCTCGACATGATGCTCAACGACTCGATGTACGGCATTCTCTTCCGCGACATCAACCCGGTCCGGACCTTCGTCGACCAGCGCTTCTCACGGCAGGTCCACGCCCGCGCCGGCATCATCATCAACACCGGCGAGGACAACTACCTCACCACCGCCGACGCGGTGGACGCGACGCACACGGTGACGGTGAGCCAGCTGTTCAACGAGTCCTTCGCGAAGGAAGCAGGCCTGCAGGACTGGCAGCTCGGCCTCGGGCACGCCTTCGAGATCAACCCGGACGTCCCGGACTCCTTCCGCCTGGAGCTGGCCCACGCGCTGCTGGCGCGGGAGCTGTTCCCGGACGCGCCGCTGAAGTGGATGCCGCCGACGCGGCACATGACCGGGGACGTCTTCCGCGGCTACCTCCTCGACGGCTTCTTCAACCTCGCCGGCGCCATGACCGGTCAGGGGATCCTCCTCGTCGGCATGATGAGCGAGGCTGTCGTGACCCCGTTCCTGTCCGACCGTGACCTGGCGCTGCAGAACGTTCGCTACGTCCTCGACGCCGCGGGTGGCCTGCACGAGGACTTCCACCCGGCGCCGGACGGCTTCATCGCCACCCGCGCCCGCCAGGTCCTGTCCGAGGCGAGCGAGCTGCTCGAGCGCATCGTCGACGACACGCTGCTCGACGCCATCGCCGACGGGACGTTCGGGCTGATGCGGCGTCCCGCAGACGCCGGCAAGGGCCTGGACGGGGTCGCCGAGCACGCGCCGGGCTACTACAACCCCGCGTCCGCGCTGCTGGAGGCCGCTCCCGCGCCGGCGGCCTCGACCCACGCCGAGGAAGCCCCCGCATGACGACGCCGCGCACCACCCCGGAGGCCAAGCTGGTCCGCCCGTACGGTGACACGACCGGTGACGGCATGGTGCAGCTGTCGTTCACCCTGCCCCTGCCGCACACGAAGCGCGCCGAGGGCGCGGCCCTACAGCTGGCGCGCAAGATGGGGCTGGACCCCGCCATGGTCGTCCACGCCAAGGCGATGGGACCCGACTTCACCTTCTTCGTGGTCTACGGCAGTGTCACCCATCTCGTCGACCTGTCAGCGGTGCACGTCCTGGAACGGGAATACCCCCTTATGTCCCCGAAGGAGGTCAACGCCGCCATCCGCGCACGGCTGCGCCGCAAGCTCGTCGTGCTCGGTGCCTGCATCGGCACCGACGCACACACCGTCGGTATCGATGCCATCCTCAACATCAAGGGATTCGCGGGGGAGAAGGGCCTCGAGTACTACCGGGAGATCCGCGTCGTGAACCTCGGTGCCCAGGTTCTCGTGCCCGACCTCGTCGCCCGTGCGCGCGCGGAGAAGGCCGACGCCGTTCTCGTCTCCCAGGTCGTGACACAGCGCGACGCGCACATCGTCAACACCACGGAGATGTCCGCCGCGTTTCGCGAGGCCTACCCGGCCGGCCGGCGGCCGCTGCTGGTCGTCGGAGGCCCGCGCTTCGACGAGGCGATGACGGCCGCGCTCGGCGTAGACCGGATCTTCGGCAAGGGCACCACCCCGGCCGAGGTCGCGAGCTACTTGGTCCACGCGCTGTTGAGCCCCGCGATGCCCGCAGCCACCGACGGGTCCAGCCGGCAGGCGACGGCTTCGACAACGGACCCCGGCCCGCACACGACACGGAGCAGCGCATGACAGTGCAGGCGCAGGCAGCACAGCGACACACGCCGGATCAGGGCAACGGCGGGCCCGGCTCGCACGCCACACCCGGTACGCCGGCGGAGACGGACGAGCAGGGCATCGGCCTCACCGTCACGCACCGGCGCTATGTCCCGTACTCCCACGCGCACTACGGAGGAGACCTGGTCGACGGCGCCTACGTGCTCGGGCTGTTCGGCGACGTCGCGACGGAGCTGTGCATCCACACCGACGCCGACGAGGGCCTGTTCGCGTCCTACTCCGACGTGCAGTTCCGTGCGCCGGTCCGGGCTGGGGACGTCGTCGAGGTCCGCGCGACGCTCGCCCGGCGAGGGACGCGCAGCCGCGGCATCGAGCTCGAGGCGCGGGTCATGTGCCGTGCGCGTCCCGACCGTGGCGCCTCATCCGCCGAGCTCCTTGAGGAGCCCGTCCTGGCCGTGACGGCGCGAGGGACGGTCGTGGTCCCACCTCGGCGTTGATCACCCACAGCGAGCGCATGCTCGCGGCGTGTCGGCCAGACACGCCGGTGGCTCGGGCAAACAGCGGCAGAAAGCGCAGTGGCCGAGACATGTCCGTGACCTGCATGAACGCACGTTCACGCACGTCAGCGGCCGGTTGACACCATCGGTGCCCCCGATAGGTTCGTCCCGCAGGTGCACCGCAGGACGACCGCGAGGAGGGGGTTCGCGCCTCGCGTCCCAGCCGGGCAGCGGCCCCCGACCGCGCACTCTGTCGGGGCCGAAGTGCCAGGTCCGGCGAGGGCGACGTGGCTGCAGCTGGCACGACTCCCGCGGGGGATGTGGCACGGCGCGACACCGTAGGCCCGATAGACAACAGTGGCGTTCTCGCAGCCGGCGAGGGCACGACTGGTCCGAAGGGTCCGCGTAGTCGGGGCCGTGCCGCATCCCGTCCCGGTCGCGTCGCCCGAGGTGCACATGTCGGGGGGTGCGTGGGCGGGCACCCCCAGACTCGACGCCTGTCAGTGGCCGCCGATGTGACGGGAAGCCGCTTCCGCCACGGAACCCCGCCCCCGGTCAAGACGGTCTTTCGCGCGGTGTGCACGTGGCCGGTCGTGACGCCGCGGTCCTGGGTCACCTGCGCGCCCGTGCTCGGACGCGCCGTCGGTGCCCGGACCGTCGTCGGCACCGTTTCGACGGAAAACGCGTTGTACCGTTCGACGTGTCGGTGCAGCGCCCTGCGGCCGGCGCACCGTGTGCCCGACCGCGAGAGGGAGTGTGGACGTGCATCTGCTCGACCGCCCCGTCGCGCAGGAAACTCCGGCCACGAGCCGCACCGTGGTCGGGGCACCGCTGTGGGTTCGGGGGCTCGCCGCAGCGGCGGCCGGTGTCGGTCTGTTGCTGAGCTTCCCGCCGTACGGCGTGTGGTGGCTCGTCCCGGTCTCCGTCGCGATGCTGACGCTCGCACTGCGCGGCAGCAGCGCCCGCCGTGGCGCCGTGCTCGGCCTGGTGGCGGGACTGGCGTTCTTCGTCCCACTGCTGTCGTGGACCGGGGTCTACGTCGGCCCGTTCCCGTGGCTGCTGCTGGCGGTCGTCCAGGCGCTCTACGTCGCGGCCATGGGGTCCCTTGCCGCGCCGGTGACCCGCCTGCGGGGATGGCCGGTCCTCGTGGCGGCGCTCTGGGTGGCGCAGGAGGCGTTGCGGGTCCGGTGGCCCTTCGGCGGGTTCCCGTGGGGACGACTCGCCTTCTCGCAGGCGGATTCTCCTGCGGCGGCGCTGGCCGCCGTGGGCGGGACCTCGCTCGTGACCTTCGCCGTCGCCCTGTCCGGCACGCTACTCGCCGCAGCGGTCCTCGGGCTCGCGTGTCGGCGGGCCTCGCGAGCGGCGGCCTGGGCCGTCGCGGCGGGCATCGTGCTCACGGCCGGTGTCGCCGTGCCACGGCCCGCTCCGGCCGGACCGACCGTCACCGTCGCGGTCGTCCAGGGCAACGTGCCCCGGCTCGGACTCGACTTCAACGCCCAACGTGAGGCCGTGCTGGGCAACCACACTCAGGCGACCCATGACCTCGCGGCCGACGTGCGCGCGGGCCGGCGCCCGGCGCCCGACCTCGTCGTCTGGCCCGAGAACTCCTCCGACATCGACCCCTACGCCGATGCGGGCGCTTGGGCGCGCATCCAGGCGGCGGTCGACGACATCGGCGTGCCCGTCCTCGTGGGTGCGGTGGTCGAGGCCAACGGCGGGCGCAACGTCGAGAACACCGGAATCGTCTGGAAGCCTGGCGCCGGACCCGGGGACACCTACGTCAAACAGCACCCCGTGCCCTTCGCCGAGTACATCCCCATGCGCCGCATCGCGCGCATGGTCAGCGACAAGGTCGACCTGGTCCGCCGGGACTTCGTGCCCGGCGCCGAGCGCGGGACGCTGGCCCTGGGGCCCGCCATGGTCGGCGACGTCATCTGCTTCGAGGTCGCCTACGACGGGCTCGTCTCCGACGTCGTCCGTGGGGGAGCGCAGCTGCTCGTCGTGCAGACCAACAACGCGACCTTCGGCTTCACGCCCCAGACCGAGCAGCAGCTCGCCATGTCCAGGCTGCGCGCCGTCGAGCACGGCCGGACGGTCCTGGTTGCCGCGACCAGCGGCGTGAGCGCCGTGGTCGCCCCCGACGGACGGACTCGCGACCGAGCCGAGCTGTTCACCCGCAAGGTCATGGTCGAGCGTGTCCGTCTCGCGACCTCGCCCTCGACTGCGAGCAGGACCGGCGCCCCGACGGAGGCCGTCCTCGCTACGGTCGGGGTCCTCGGGGCGCTCGTCGCCGCAACCGGACGCAGGAGGACCAGGCGGCCATGACGTTGCCGGATGTCGCAACGCCCAGCGTGCTCGTGATCGTCCCGACCTACAACGAGGCGGACAACGTCGAGCCGATCGTCGCGCGGACGCAGGCCGCCGTGCCCGATGCCCACATCCTCATCGCTGACGACGGGAGCCCGGACGGCACCGGTGCCATTGCGGACCGGCTGGCGGCGGCGGACCCCCACGTCCACGTGCTGCACCGCTGCGGCAAGCAAGGCCTCGGCGCCGCCTACGTGGCGGGGTTCCGGTGGGGCATGGCTCGCGGTTACGACGTCCTCGTCGAGATGGACGCCGACGGGAGCCACCAGCCCGAGCAGCTGCCGGCGTTGCTCGCAGCCGTGCGCGACGGCGCCGACCTCGCCCTCGGCTCGCGGTGGGTCCGCGGCGGCCGGGTCGAGAACTGGCCGCTGCGGCGCAAGCTGCTCTCCCGCGGCGGCAACACCTACACCCGGCTCGCGCTCGGGATTCCCCTGCGGGACGCCACGGGGGGCTACCGGGCCTTCCGTCGCTCGACGCTCGAGGGACTCGCGCTGGAAGGTGTCGCCTCCCAGGGCTACTGCTTCCAGGTCGATCTGGCCTGGCGCGCGGTGCAGGCGGGATACCGGGTCGTCGAGGTACCCATCACCTTCGTCGAGCGCGTGCGGGGCGAGAGCAAGATGAGCAAGGAGATCGTCCGCGAGGCGCTGGTCATGGTCACCGCGTGGGGGCTGCAGCGCAGGAGGCGGCAGCTGGTGCGGCTCGCTGGGCGGGGAGGCTGAGCCGGGCGTGATTGCTGCCCTGACGCTGGCGTTCATCGCCGTACCGCTGGTCGAGATCTACCTGATCGTCCAGGTCGGCCAGGTCCTCGGCGCCTTGCCGACGGTCGCGCTGCTGCTCTTCGAAGGCCTGCTCGGGGCGTGGCTGGTCAAGCGGGAGGGGCGCCGCGCGTGGGCTGCGCTGCGCCAAGGGCTTCGCACCGGCGGCATGCCGGATGTGCAGCTCGCCGACGCCGCCCTGGTCCTTGTCGGCGGCACGCTGCTGCTGACGCCGGGGTTCCTGACCGACATCGCTGGATTCGCGCTCGTGCTGCCGCTCACCCGGCCCCTCGGCCGGCGGCTGCTCGGCTGGCTCGTCGCTCGTCAGGTGCGCCGCAGCGTCGAGCGGCGTCTGGGCTTCGGCGCAACACGCGCGGGGGACACATCGGGGGCTGGGCAGCACGCCGGCGCCGAGCGGACGCGGGTCAAGCGGCCCTCCAGCGGCCCGGGAACCGTCGGCGGTTCCGTTCGCGGCCCCGGCACCGCGGGGGGGTCCGGCCGCGATCCCGGGACCGCCGGGGGACGAGTGGTCCGCGGCGAGGTCCTCGACAACGACGCCTGACGGCGAGCACGCCCCAGCAGACGCGCCACGAGCCACGCCGCGGTGGCGGCGTGGCTGGTGGAACGGGCGCGCGGTGCGGCGGTCAGGCGGATTTGCGGCCGGCCGCCGGGGGCTCGACTGTCGCAGGGCCGGCAAGCTTGCCTGCCCTAAGGAGCTCGAGACGCTCGGCGAGGACCTCCTCGAGCTCGGCGATGGTCCGCCGCTCGAGCAGCATGTCCCAGTGCGTCCGAGCCGGCTTGACCTTCTTGCCGTCCGGCCGCGCGGCGTCGAAGCGCAGTGCCTCGGCGCCGCAGACGCGGCACTCCCAGACAGTGGGAATCTCGGCCTCGGCCGAGAACGGCACCTCGAAGTGGTGGTCGTGGGGGCAGTCGTATGCGGCACTCTGCCGCGGAGCTACCTCGACGCCGCGGTCGGACTCGTAACTCTGAGCACCGAGCCGCGAGCCACGCAGTGCTCGCTCACTCATGTGATGTGCCTTCCTGGGGTGGTGGTGTCCCGTGACACCGCAACGTCCGGTAATGTCCCAGGATTCCCCGTCGAGGCGGTATCAAGCCGATTTGCGCGTCCTAGATCGGGACGAGCTGTGACGCCTCGGTCACGCACAGCAGTGAGACGGTCCCCCACGCCGGTTCAGACGCGCGTCGGCTGCGGGTTTCCGGCGTCCGCGATGGCCCGGCGCGGGTCGACGAGCGCCAGCAGCACGAAGCCGACCACGAAGAACACGATCAGCGCGAGGATGGCCGGTCGGTAGGAGTGGGTCAGCTGGTGGACCACGCCGAAGACGGCCGTCCCGAGCCAGCTCGTGCCCCGCTCACCGGCCTGGTAGAGGCTGAAGTACTCCGCCTCCCGGCCGCGGGGGACGAACTGGCTGTACAGCGAGCGGGACAGAGCCTGGGTCCCGCCCATGACAAGACCGATGACCACGGCGAGGGACAGGAACGGGAGCAGGGCCCGGGCCGGAAGGAAGTAGCCGACGCTCACCACGCCGGCCCAGGCGACGAGCCCCGCGAGGATGGTGCGCTTGGCGCCGACCCGGGCGGCTACTCGCGCGAACAGCAGCGCGCCGGCGAACGCGACGAACTGCACGATGAGAATCGTCGCGATCAGGACGCTCGTGCCGAACCCGAGCGCCTTGGACCCGTAAACGCTCGCCGCGGCGACGACGGTCTGGATGCCGTCGTTGTAGAACAGGTAGGCGACGAGGAACAACAGCGTCATCGGGTACGCGCGGGCACCGCGGACCGTTGCCGCGAGCTGGGCGAAGCTGTGCCGCACGCCGACGCCCCCCGCCGCCGGCGCGTGCACCGGCGGCCGGTCACGCAGTCCCCTGAGCGGGACGAGTGTGAAGACCGCCCACCACAGCCCCGCCGAGAACAGGCTGATCCGCACGGCGGTCCCCGAGGAGATGTGCAGCGCGTCCGCGAACGTCACGAGCGCGAGGTTCGCTGCGAGCACGAGCCCGCCGCCGAGGTAGCCGAACGCCCACCCGCGCGAGGACACGCCGTCCCGCTCGTCCGGGGTCGCGATCTCGCACAGGATCGCGTCGTAGACGACCAACGACGAGGCCAAGGCGACGTTGCCGATGACGAGGAGCACCGCCCCGAGCTGCCAGTTGGTCCCTGCGACGAAGACCATAGACATGGCTGCGGCGGCCCCCGTCCACGCCAGTCCCGCGAGCAGCCACCGCTTGCGCGCCGATCGGTCCGCGACCGCGCCGACCACGGGCAGCGCCAGGGCGGAGGCAATCGTCGCCAGCGTGACGACGTAGAACGCCAGCGAGCCAGGAGCGACAGGTATCCCCAGCACGGACAGGTTCGTCGTACAGGGGTCGGCTTCGCTTCCGACGCGTCCGCAGGCGGCGCGCTCGGCAACCGAGATGAGGTACGGCGTGAACAGCACCGTGCCGACCGTGGTCACGTAGGCGGAGTTGGCCCAGTCGTAGACGTACCACGCCCGGTGCTCGCGCCGGTCGGGGCGGACGGTGTCGGGGTGGTCCAGCGGGGTCGTGGTCGTCACGTGCGCATCATGACGCCCAGACGCCGCGTGCGCGAAGGACGTCACGCAGCAGGTCGGCCCGGTCGGTGACGATGCCGTCGACGCCGAGGTGGAGCAACCGGTGCATGTCACCGGGGTCGTTGACCGTCCACGCGTGGAGCTGCAGGCCGGCGGCGTGCGCCGTGCGCACCATGCGCTCGTCCACGACCCGGACGGGCCCCGCACGCTCGGGGACCTGGGCGCAGACCCCGGCCCGGGGCAGCGCCCATCGGGGCAGACGCCCGCTTGCCACCGCGCGCAGCGCTGCGGTGCCCCGGGGGCCGAGGGAGGTCGCGAGCTGCGGGCCCGCCAGCCGCCGTACGGCGGTCAGCCGCCGCTCCGAGAACGACGCGACGCACACCCGGTGGAAGCAGCGGGCCCGCCGTAGCACCTCGACCAGTGGCCTGACCGCCTGCGCTGCCTTGACGTCGATGTTGAACCGGACCTCCGGCCAGCTCGCCAGCATCTCCTCCAGGGTCGGGATCAACTCCCGACCGGCTATCCGTGCGCCGGAGAGCGCGCGGAAGTCGAGGTCCCGCACCCGGCCGCGCTGGTCGGTCACCCGGTCCAGCGTAGCGTCGTGGAAGGCCACCACCACGCCGTCACGGGTCGCGTGGACGTCGGTCTCGAGGTAGCGGTAGCCGAGGTCGACCGCGCGCTGGAACGCGGCGAGGGAGTTCTCGTCGCCGTCGACGGCGAAACCGCGGTGGCTGATCGCCAGCGGCCGCGGAGCGTCGAGGTAGGGGTGCGTGTCGCTCCTCCTCACGCCTGCTCGGGCGCGAACTCCCAGTGCCACGGCTCCGGCCGGCTGCCGCCGCGCACGGCCCAGCCAGGGTGGAACCAGCCGAAGCGGGGCGCGTTGTCCTGCATCCATCGGTGGGTCGCAGTATCCCACTCGTTGACGCCGTCGCAGAGGTCGACGGCCAACCCCCAGCCGTGGTTGCTGGTGCCCGGCTTCGCCGTCATGTCGGGCTTGCGGCGGTGCACGTCAACCTGCATCGCGTAGCTGCGGTAGGAGTCGGTGACGCAGATGGGGCGGCGGAACGTGCGGGCGTAGTCCTTCGACATCGCGTTGAAGGCCGCGGCCGCGTCGGCACGCAGCACGTGCCAGTCGGCACCCCACAACGGGCAGAGCGCCGGGCGCGGAAGCTGACCGTTGGGGTACGACGAGACGTCGGCTCCCGCACATCCGCCGTCGGGGATGTCGACGCGGCCGAGGACCACCTCGCCGCGCTCGATGGCGAGCAACCGCTCGTGCTCGGCCTCGGCGGCGCGCTCGGCCGCCACGCGCTGCGCCTCCTCGAGGGCGCGCTGCATGTCCTCGGCTCTGGCCTGCGCGGCCGCGGCAGAGTCGACGCTGTCGACCAGCGCCGACTCCGTGGCGCGCAGAACCTCCGTCTGCTCCGCCACGAGCCTGTCGGCATCCTTCTTCGCCGCACGGCTACGCCGCTCGGCCGCCTCGGCACGCTTCTGCGCTGCGGCCGCGGCGACCGCAGCCTGCGCCTGCCGCGCGGCGGCGTCCTCGACGCGGTCCACGGCGACGCTCTTGCGGTCACCGGCCCAGCGGATCATCGCCACGCCACGGCCGAGGTCGGTCACGTTGCGGGACTCGAGCAAGGACGCGGCGGTGGCGAGCTCGCCGACGGCACCACCGTTGCGGTAGGCGGCGGCGGCGTAGCTGCCGAGACTGCGGCGCTGGGCGTCGAGGCCGGCGCGCGCGCTCTCAAGGAGATCCCGCTGGTGCTTCTCCTCGGCGCGGGCCGCGAGCGCCTCGTCGCGCGCGAGGACGAATCGCTCCAGGGCCCGGCCTGCGGCGGCGGACAACGCGGACAGACGAGCACGCGCCGCCGTGGTCTCGGCCGCTCGCATCTCGGCCTGGTCGGCGAGCTGCTCAGCGCGCTCGCGCTCGGCACGGACGTCCTCAGGGCTGGGCGCGGCGTAGGCGGGGGAGGCACCGAGGACGGCAGACAGCGCGACAGCCGCACCGGCGAGGCAGCGGAGCGGGCGGTTGCGCCATTGCGAAGCCACGTGTGCGGTCCTCGGTGTGGGTCGGTGGAGCAGCGCGTCGAGCGGATGCGCCGCTGCGGCCGGACGTCGCCCGCCTGTGGATTGTCGGCGGATCCACCCCTGGACTTGAGCCTCTTCAGCCTCGTGCCAGTAGTGACCCCCGGCGTCGTTCACCCGTTCACCCGTTCGGTCGCTCGATCCGTGCGACGGTCACCCGGTCGGCGTATTCCGTGCGCGCGTACCCGGACGTAGCGTCGAGGCATGGACGGTGTCTCGCGAGTCGACTTCGGCGCGGGCATGGCGCCGCTGCAGGTCGTACGCCGCGCCCTCGACGCAGACGCGCGGCTGTCGGCGTACGGCGTCGGCCGGGGCGTTGCGCGGACCCCCGCCGTCGCGCCGGTGGCCCCGGTATCGGGCTCCACCTCGGCGCGGGTGCCGGCCGGCTCCACCCGGCCCGCGATCTACCTCTGACTCACGCTCAGGCGTAGACCGCCGGACGCGTGGACCCCTCGGGGATCCTCGCCGAGACGGCCGGAGCCGCGGCCGGCGGCGGCAGCAGCTCCATGATCCCGTCCATCCGGGTGTGGGCGATGTCCATCATCCGCCGCAGCAGCGACAGCTGGGCCGCGCGGCGCGCCGTCGATGGAGACTGGGCTCACGTTCCATGTCTCGATGGGGAGCCGGCGGTCCTGACTGGGCCGAACGGGTGTCACGCCGCTCCAGCTGGCTCGTCCCGTGGACCACGGCGTCGCTGCCGCTTAGGCTCATGTCGTTCCGGTCGACATAGTGGTTGGCGTTGTCGGGGTCGCCCGAATTTGCCTTCTTTCCGTGGCCGGCGAGGGCTGCTGACTGGCCCGTGAAAACCAAGGCGAAGGCTAGGGGAAGCATGAGGCACGCTTAAGATTCATCTTCCGCTCACTTGCTTTCTGCGCTGGCAGTGGCAGTCTCGGGGAGTGTCGCCGCCGTCTTCACGGCCTTGCGGAGCGCTGCTTCGATTCCGTCTTTGTTCTTAAGGTCTTGGCCGTGACCGGCCCAGGGCCGTCCCTCGTCAAGTGGCTCGTGGCCGCTGGGTCCAGTCTTGTCGCCGACGTAGAGGATTCGACCGTAAGAGCTGACCTGTAGGTACGTGTCCTTGCTATCCGGGTGTTTCCTGAGCAGGAAGTAGCCCTCGTCGCCGACCTTGCTCCACTGGACGCCGTTCATCACATAACCGACCCCGTCCGCGTCGTACCCCTCTTCCTCGAGCCTGACCGTGGAGAGATCGGCTGGCCCATGAAGGACGTCTAGGACGTCGATGTCTACGTACCGAGTAGTGATCAGCGCCTCTTTGTCGTCGCCGTAGGTCCGTCCGGGTGAGATGGCGGTGACCTTCCCCTGGATCACGAGGTCGCTGGACTTCGCGATGTGGGCTGGTGACGCATACCACTTTTGCTTGCCTTCGGCGCTTCGCTCCGGGGAATCAGCGGGCTGGTCTCCCGCAGCGCATCCCGTCAGCGTTGCGATCACGACGCACAGCAGGAGCAAGAGTCCCCGCTGGGCGCGCGCGTGTCCCCGCCGCCTAGTGCTCGATCTGGTCATAACGAAGTCCTTCTCTCATGTGGCGACGTCCTCCGGGTGCCCGGACGTCGTGGTTGAGGCTTGGACGGCGGGGTGCCGTGGTCGGTTCCCGTGTTTCTGCGCAGAACTTGGCATGGATCGCCAGTGGCGCGGACGGTTCCGCCGGGAAGATGACCGAACCGACCACGGCCATGGTTCGAACTAGGCAATGAAACAGTCCGACCAGGGCCTTGACGAGGCTAGAGCCGCCGTGCTAAGGGCGTGCGTGTCGATTGAGCCGGGGCGTGGTGTAGTTCGGCCGCGTGCTGCTCTGCGTTGTGCTGATTGGGGTCCGAGGTGCAACGGAACAGGATCCGGCGCAAGGACTGAGGGTTGATCCCGACCCTAGGTTGGCGGCCATGCCGGTGGAGTTCCTCAGCGACGAGCAGGCTGCGGCGTACGGCCGGTTCAACGGGCCGCCATCGCAGCCCGAGCTGGAGCGGTTCTTCTTCCTCGACGATGCCGACCGGGAGCTGGTGAGCCGCCGGCGCGGTGAGCACAACCAGTTGGGCTTCGCCGTGCAGTTGGGCACGGTGCGGTTCCTCGGCACGTCCCTGCCCGACCCGCTGGAGGTGCCGTGGCCGGTGGTGGAGTACCTCAGCCGGCAGCTCGGGATCGGCGACGTGTCGCTGGTGAAGGCCTACACCGAGCGGGAGAAGACGCCGCTGGAGCACTCCTGGGAGATACGCCAGGCGTTCGCGTTCCGCGACTTCCCTGCCGGCGCACCGCGGCTGCGCTCGTTCCTGGAGACCCGTGCGTGGACCCGCCTGGAGCGGCCGAGCGAGCTGTTCGACCAGGCGGTGGCGTGGCTGCGCGCCGAGCGGGTCCTGCTGCCGGGGGTCAGCGTGCTGGCCCGCGCGGTGGCCGAAGTCCGCTCCCAGGTCGCCGAGAGGCTGCACGCGACACTCGCCGGCCGCGTCGACGGCGACCTTCAGCGCAAGCTGGAAGGGCTGCTGAGAGTTCCGGACGGTGCCCGCTCCTCTGAGCTGGAGCGGCCCTGACGCGTGCGTCGACCCGGGAGATGGTCCGGGCGCTGGACCGGGCGGCGGAGATCGCCGGAATCGGGGCCGGCCCTGTCGACGTCGAGGATGTGCCGCCAGGACGGCTGGAGGCGCTCGCCCGCCATGGCCTGACCGCCAAGGCGGCGATGCTGCGCCGCCTGCCCGAGGACCGGCGTACCGCAACGCTGCTCGCGACAGCACGGGCGCTGCAGGTCGATGCGGTCGACGACGCACTGGACCTATTCGCCCTGCTGATGGCCACCAAGCTGATCGCCCCGGCGCAGCGGGCCGCCGCGAAGGACCCGCTGCGCACGTTGCCGGCGCTGGCGAAAGCCTCGACCACGCTCGCGGCCGCGGGTCGGGTGCTGCTGGAGCTCGTCGAGGTCACCGGCGCCGCCCCGGTCGACCCCGCGGCGGCGTGGGCGCGGCTGCAGGCCGCTGTGCCGCGGGACCGGCTCGCCGCCGCGGTAGCCACGGTGGAGGAACTCGCCCCCGCCGACGACGATGCGGACGCCGGGACGCGAGCGGAGCTGGTCAGCCGCTACAACACCGTGCGCCCATTCCTGCCGAGGCTGGTCGAGGTGCTGCCGCTCAGCGCAGCCGATGCCGGCCGGCCGGTGGCCGCGGCGGTGCGCAGCTTGCCTGAGCTGGCCGGGCGCAAGCGGGTCCGCCGCGGCGAGGTCGACGAGACGCTGGTGACCAGCTCGTGACGGCGGCTGGTGTTCGCCAACCCGGACCTCGCCGGCGCCGGCGCGCTGCATGCCGTCTCGGCGCGATGCACGCACCTCGGATGCATCGTCCACTTCAACGACGCCGAACGGACATGGGAGTGCCCCTGCCACGGCTCCCGCTTTGCGGTGGACGGAACCGTCGTTCAAGGCCCCGCGAATCGGCCGCTCGAGCGCAAGCAGGTCGACTAGGTGCGAGGAGGCATCGAGCTCGACGCGGCAGAACGCTGCGATCACAGGTCCTGAGGTTCTCGGTCGGAGTTCTCAGGCGGCGTCGGAGCGGGCGAGGTGGAGCGCCCGGTCGAGGTCGATGTCCGGTAGGCGCCCAGGTGCGAGGTGACGGCGGCGAGAACGTCGCCCAGCAGCTCGATTTCGTCGAGCGCGTTCTCGTCGTAGAGCACGGACGCAGCCTCCTCGAACCGGGTCCCCCTTCATGCTCCGTCGCCGCTGATGAGGGCGCTATGGTCTGTTGTGACTACACAACCTCACCCTCGCCCGTCCGCACCTTGCTACAGCGGAACGTGCGCGTCTGGTTCACAACCTGCTTCGGCGCCGACGCGTTCGCGGGGGACGCCGACGACGGTGGCCATCCGGTTTCGTGGACCCAGGACGGCACCACCGCGGCCGGCGATGCATGCCCGCGGTGCGTGACCGAGGAGCGTCGACCACTCAGGTGAGCCGGAGCAGCAGCCACAGGTCGAACGCCGCCAGGGCGAAGGCGACGAGCCCGGCGGCGTCGTAGGCAGTCCACCAGGTTCCGCGGTGATCGGCGCAGCGACGGAACGCCCCACGGCGCGTATGCGCACATCGGCGGGAGCCATCGGTCAGCCACGCGTTGCACCGCTCGAGCAGGGCCGGCTCGCCACGGCCGGGACCATGACCAGCAACGCCGCGACAGCGAGCGTCGCGGGGGTTGGATGTACACCGCGGGGTACGGGTCTTTCCTCGCCTGCAACCGGCAACGGCCCGAAGGGCCCCCGCGCATGGTGTCGCCCCTGCGCGGGCCGGACCGGTTGGGCGACGAGCCGACCGCGATGACGCGCCAGGAGGCGGCCCGGGAAGCTGCCGCGCCGTAAACGCAAGCCGGCCGACCGGACATGGCTGCTTGGCAGGGGCACTCGACGACGTACATCTGTGTTCGCCGAGAGCCGATCCGGTGTCGGGACAGCGACATGCGAGCGCGGTTGTGACGTCCTGTGACCGTCCAGCGACCCGCTGAGCCGATGACGACGGATTCACACCGGCTTGCGTGACGCCTCGTGATGGTGGGTAGGCGGATCCAGTCAGACTCACCGAGGAGGGGCAGGCGATGGGACTTCTCGACTCGCTCGTCGGGGGCGGTGGAGGAGGAGGGGACTTCAACGACTTCCTCAACCGCTACGACCAGGGGGCGCCGTACGACGGGATCGGCGACGACGAGGCGCTGGAGCGGTACCGCCAGGTCGACTCCGAGATCGACGACGACACCTACCACAGCGCTGCCCGGGAGTCCTTCTCGCGGATGCAGCCGGATGAGCGCCGCGGCTTCGCCGAGCAGCTGGTGGGCATGACCGGCCAGCAGGGCCTCGAGGTCGGCTTCGGCGGCGCCACCGACGACCCCGACACGCTGGCCGCCATGACGACCCAGGCCCGTCGCCAGCAGCCGGACCTGCTCGGCTCGCTGCTCGGCGCCGGGATGGGCGGCGGGATGGGCGGCCTCGGCGGGGGAATGGGTGGGCTCGGCGGACTGGCCGGTGCGATGGGCGGCGGCGGGGGCGGCAACCCCATCGCCAAGGCCGCGATCGCCGGGATCGCCGCCATGGCGGCTCGCCGGATGATGCAGCGCTGACGCCTCGTCCTTCGGCACGGCGCGGCCGGTCCGGGGTTCGGGACTCGCCGTACGTGCCCGTTCGCCGATGAAGGAGATCCATGATCACACCTGAGCAGCACAGGGCGCAGGACGTCGTCGAAGTCGTGCGGAGCGAGGAGCGGCTCGCCGTCGGGACCGAACGGGTCCCCACCGGCAGGGTCCGGGTCGGCAAGCGCGTCGTGACCGAGGAGAGAACGGTCACGGTGACGGTACGCCGCGAGGAGCTCTACCTGGAGGAGGACGCCGCGGCCAGCGCGGGGCAGGGCTCGCTGACTACGGGCCCCGACCACGACACCGGCGACGCGCTCGAGCTCGTGCTCTACGCCGAGGAGCCCGTGGTGACGACGCGGGTCGTCCCTGTCGAGCGGGTCCGGGTCGTCCGCCATCGCGTGACGGAGCAGGTGTCCGTGCCCGCGACCGTCGCGCAGGAGCGCATCGAGATCGAGACCGACGGAACCGTGGCGAGCCAGGACCCGATGCGCTGACCTCCGGTCAACACACACGTGTATGTCTACGCGAAGAGGAGAGAGACATGATCACCGAGAACGAGATCCAGCAGATCATTGGCGGGACGGCCTACACCTCCGACGGTGACAAGCTGGGCAAGATCGGTCAGGTCTACCTCGACGACCAGACCGGCAAGCCGGAGTGGGCGACCGTCAACACAGGGCTGTTCGGCACCAACGAGACCTTCGTCCCGCTAGCCGAGGCGAGCATGTCCGGCGACGGGCTTCGCCTGCCCTACACCAAGGACATGGTCAAGAACGCACCGAACGTCTCGTCGGATGCGGGACACCTGTCCCAGTCCGAGGAGGCCGAGCTTTACCGGTACTACGGCCTGTCCTACACCGAGTCGCGCAGCGACTCGGGTCTGGCCGAGGGCGGCAGCGGCTTCTCGACCGGGCAGCAGACAACGACGACGACCGGCGGGATGCACGGCGGCCACACGCAGAGCAGCGGCTACGAGACGTCCGGCACCGTGGGACACGACACCTCGGGCGGGACGACGGACGACGCCATGACGCGCTCGGAGGAGCAGCTCCGTGTCGGCACGGAGCGCGTCGAGGCCGGCCGCGCGCGGCTGCGCAAGTACGTCACCTCCGAGAACGTCACGGAGTCCGTCCCGGTCACCCGCGAGACCGCTCGCATCGAGCGTGAGCCAATCACGGACTCCAACATCGGCAACGCCATGGACGGGCCGGCCCTCTCCGAGGAGGAGCACGAGGTCACGCTCCACGAGGGGCGCCCCGTGGTCGAGAAGGAAGCGGTCCCGGTCGAGCGGGTGCGGCTGACCAAGGACACCGTCACCGACCAGGAGACCGTGTCCGACGAGGTCCGCAAGGAAGAAATCGTCCAGGAGGGCGGCGGCATCGACCTCACGCAGAACCAGTCCCGTAGCGACCTCAACCGGTAGATCGGCAGCACCCGGCGCACCCCGGTGGCCGCATCCGTTGACACGGGTGCATGGCCACCGGGGTGCACTCGTCCTACCGGGCTGACTCAGCGCTTCGGATCAAATTGACGGACCCTGGTCTCGGAGCCGGGCCAGTCGCTCCGTATGCCGGGCCGCCGCAGGTTGCGTCAGGCTCAACAGATCAAAGCGCGCGAGGGTTATGAGGACGTCGACCTCGTCGATTTCGAGCAGCGACGCAACTGACGCGAGCGCCTCGTCCGTGCTGTCGGCTCGCCGTACCAGCTCCACAATGTCCCGTGCGTTGGCCGCTACTGCGTCGACCAGCTCCAGCCTTCGTATCTCCCCCTTTCGCTGCACTTCAGGATCGTTGGGATCGGGGGAGTGGCGGAGCACGTCCTCGGTGTACCGCGCACCATCGCGATCCCAGAGCCGCTCGATCCTGCGCGCCACCGCGGTGAGGGCCTCGATCAGCGTCGGCACCTGATCCACAGCGAGGACTGCGTCCCGCCCATCCGTGGTACGCAAACGGATATGTGGTCCCGGCGTGCCGCTGTCCGCGTGGCTCGCGAACCATCCGTCGACGCATAGGCACTGATTGCGAATACCTGTTGCCACCGTGGCGTGCGCGTCCTCATCATCGTCGTCGCCGGGCGTGCGGATTCCGTCAGGCTTCGTCATGCGGGCAACGTATCGAACGTCAGGGCGGTCGCTCGTCGAGCTCGCCGTCAGTGCCGGCGCCCGGAACCGCTCGCCGACTTCACTGGCGGACACGGCGAGACGTGGGCACGATATCCGCGTGACCAGCAGTCCTGCCGCCGCGAACCACCTGCGGAACTTGGCGCGGCTGCGCCGGGTCCGCGACCGGATCGACCGGGACTACGCACAGCCGCTCGACGTCGAGGCCCTCGCCCGCGACGCGCACATGTCGGCGGGGCACCTGAGCCGCGAGTTCCGGCAGGCGTACGGCGAGTCGCCCTACGCGTATCTCATGACCCGGCGCGTCGAGCGCGCCATGGCGCTGCTGCGCCGTGGGCACCTCAGCGTCACCGAGGTCTGCTTCGCGGTCGGCTGTTCGTCGCTGGGCACCTTCAGCACCCGCTTCAACGAGCTGGTCGGCGTGCCGCCCAGCGTCTATCGGCGCGACGCGGCGCGCGCGACGGCCGGGATGCCGTCGTGCGTGGCGAAGCACGTGACCAGACCGGTCAGGAATCGAGAAGTGTCGGCCGCCAAACCGCAGCTAGCGTGACCGTCATGGACATCACGATCTCCGCAAGCTTTCTCGCGCACACTGATCCGGACGCCTCCCTGGCCTTCTATCGCGACATTCTCGGCTTCGGGGTCCGCAACGACGTCGGGTACGGCGGGATGCGGTGGATTACCGTCGGCCCGACCGACCAACCCGGCACGTCCATCGTCCTGCACCCGCCGGCCGCCGACCCCGGTATCACCGACGACGAGCGCCGCACCATCGCCGAGATGATGGCCAAGGGGACCTTCGGCATCATCGTTCTGGCGACCAAGGACCTCGACGGCACCTTCGAGCAGCTGCAGGCAGGCGGCGCGGAGGTCGTGCAGGAGCCGACCGAGCAGCCGTACGGCGTGCGCGACTGCGCCTTCCGCGACCCCGCGGGCAACCTCGTCCGCATCAACGAGCTCCGCTGAGCCATCCGGCACGATGACCCGCCCGTCCCCGGTCCCGCGCTCAGCGTCGCCGCGACACCCAGCACCGCCTCACCGACGACGTCGACGCGTGCGTCACCAGCCTCGGCGGACGGTGCGCCCTATCCGGTGCCGCTGCCCTTCGACTGGGACGGCGCGGCGCTGCCGATGGCCACGCCGGGGGACAGCCCGACCGCTCGGAACCTTGTCGCCACCCGGGTCGTCCGGCTGGAGCTGGGCCACACTGGCGACGTGTCATGATCAAAGACGAGGTGGAGGTCCTCGACATGCAGGCGCTGCCGCAGGAACGCGGGAACCGCTTCGCCGCGCGCACCGGCTCTCCGACCCACGCGGGCTGGCCACGCCGTACCACTGGTTCCTCGTCCCGCCGCGCCGCATGCAGGCATGGCGCGAGGTGGAGCAGTTGACCGACCGGGAGTTGATGCGAGACGGCCACTGGTGGTCCGACGCCTCGGCTGACAACAACAGGGGGACACGATGAGCACTGCCACGACGCCGGACACGCCGTCCGTGCCGCTGCAGGGAAGCCAGACGGACATACCGTCGGTGCCGCTGCACCCAGCCGACAGCCACGACCTGATCCGCGTGCACGGTGCCCGCGAGAACAACCTCAAGGACGTCACCGTCGAGATCCCGAAGCGCCGGCTCACGGTGTTCACCGGCGTGTCCGGCTCGGGCAAGAGCTCCTTGGTCTTCGGCACCGTCGCCGCGGAGTCGCAGCGGCTGATCAACGAGACCTACAGCGCCTTCCTCCAAGGCTTCATGCCGACGCTGGCGCGCCCCGACGTCGACATTCTCGAAGGGCTGACGACCGCCATCATCGTCGACCAGGAGCGGATGGGCGCGAACCCGCGTTCCACGGTCGGCACCGCCACCGACGCCAACGCGATGCTGCGCATCCTGTTCAGCCGGCTCGGCCGACCGCACATCGGCTCCCCCCAGGCCTTTTCCTTCAACGTGCTCTCGATCAGTGGAGCCGGTGCCGTCACGCTCGAGCGCGGCGGGAAGACGGTCAAGGAGCGGCGCAGCTTCAACATCACCGGCGGGATGTGCCCGCGATGCGAGGGCATGGGCCGCGTCAACGACATCGACCTGACCCAGCTGTACGACGAGGACAAGTCCCTCAACGAAGGCGCCATCACGATTCCCGGCTACAGCACGGACGGGTGGTACGGGCGCATCTTCAGTGGCTGCGGCTTCTTCCACCCGGACAAACCGATCCGCCGCTTCACCGAGCGGGAGCTCTCCGACCTGCTCTACAAGGAGCCGACCAAGGTCAAGGTCGACGGCATCAACCTGACGTACGAAGGGCTGGTCCCGAAGATCCAGAAGTCGATGCTCTCGAAGGACCCGGAGGCCATGCAGCCGCACATCCGCGCCTTCGTGGAGCGTGCGATCACCTTCACCACTTGCCCTGACTGCGAGGGCACCAGGCTCGCCGAGCCGGCCCGCTCATCGAAGATTCGAGGCATCAACATCGCAGACGCGTCCGCGATGCAGATCAGCGACCTCGCGGCGTGGGTGTGCGACCTCGACGAACCGTCGGTGGCGCCGCTGCTCGAGTCGCTGGGGCACACGCTCGACTCGTTCGTGGAGATCGGGCTGGGTTATCTCTCGCTCGACCGGCCGTCGGGCACGCTGTCCGGCGGCGAGGCGCAGCGGACCAAGATGATCCGCCACCTCGGTTCCTCGCTCACCGATGTCACCTACGTCTTCGACGAGCCGACCATCGGGCTACACCCGCATGACATCCAGCGGATGAACGACCTGCTGCGGCAGCTGCGCGACAAGGGCAACACGGTGCTCGTGGTCGAGCACAAACCCGAGGCGATCGCGATCGCCGACCACGTGGTCGACCTCGGCCCGGGGGCCGGTACAGCGGGTGGCGAGGTGGTGTACGAGGGCAGCGTCGACGGGTTGCGCGCCAGCGGAACCCTCACGGGGGGGCACCTGGACGACCGGGCAACCTTGAAGCCGTCGGTGCGTACGCCGTCGGGGGTGCTGGAGGTGCGCGGCGCCAACGCCCACAACCTGCAGGACGTCGACGTCGACATCCCACTCGGCGTGCTCGTGGTGGTGACCGGTGTGGCGGGGTCGGGAAAGAGCTCGCTGATCCATGGCTCGGTGTCCGGCCGGGACGGGGTGGTGTCGGTCGACCAGGGCGCAATCCGCGGCTCGCGGCGGAGCAACCCCGCGACGTACACCGGACTGCTCGACCAGATCCGCAAAGCCTTCGCCAAGGCCAACGGCGTGAAGCCGGCGCTGTTCAGCGCCAACTCCGAGGGTGCCTGCCCTGGCTGCAACGGCGCGGGCGTCGTCTACGTCGACCTGGCGATGATGGCGGGCGTCGCCACGACGTACGAGTTGTGCGAGGGGAAGCGGTTCGAGGCGTCGGTGCTGGAGTACAAGGTCGGCGGCAAGGACATCAGCGAGGTGCTCGCCATGTCCGTGACGGAGGCCGAGAAGTTCTTCGGACCGGGTGAGGCGCATACGCCGTCCGCGCACAAGATTCTCGACCGGCTCGCCGACGTCGGGCTCGGCTACCTCACGCTCGGGCAGCCGCTCACGACGCTCTCCGGCGGCGAGCGCCAGCGGCTCAAGCTGGCCACGCACATGGGGGAGAAGGGCGGCGTCTACGTCCTCGACGAGCCCACCACCGGCCTGCACCTGGC